>NZ_CP062182.1:1524495-1829394 GCF_022700675.1 Acinetobacter sp. ASP199 | reverse complement strand
GGAACGCACCGTCGCTCCACTCAAACCGGCAGCAGATGCTTATATCATCGACAGCTCAGAACTGGGTATCGATGAAGTATTTGATCTGATGACCGCTTATATCGACAGCCAGTTAGCAAACTAACCGAATTATCAAATTCAGCAGACGCATAGCTCGATCAGTTTATATGGGACTATGTAGACGCTTAACTAAACCGGCCTTGTCTGATCCAAGACCGCTGACTTTATCGGAAATATCATGACCGAATCTTTTGCAGCCCTCTTTGAAGAAAGCGAATTAAACCTCAACGTTGAAAAGGGTGCAGTCATCCAAGGCGTTGTAGTAAGCATCGACTCTGATTGGGTAACTGTTGACACTGGCCTTAAATCTGAAGGCGTTGTTGACCGTGCTGAGTTCTTAAATGAACAGCGCGAACTTGAAGTTCAAGTTGGCGACACTGTAGACGTAGTTGTTGAAGCACTTGACAACGGTATGGGGCAAACTGTTCTTTCTCGCGAAAAAGCTAAACGCGCTGAGACTTGGACTAAACTTGAAAAAATCTTTGAAGACGGCGAAATCGTTACTGGTGTTATCTCTGGTAAAGTTAAAGGCGGTTTCACTGTTGACATCGGTCCAGTTCGTGCATTCCTTCCAGGTTCTTTAGTTGATACTCGTCCTATTCGTGATACTACTCACTTAGAAGGTAAAGAGTTAGAATTCAAAGTAATCAAACTTGACGCTAAACGTAACAACGTTGTTGTTTCACGTCGTGCTGTTATGGAAGCTGAATCTTCGGCTGACCGTGAAGCTCTTCTTGCTCAGCTTGAAGAAGGTCAAACAGTTACTGGTACTATCAAGAACCTTACTGACTACGGCGCGTTCGTTGACCTTGGCGGTATCGACGGTCTTCTTCACATCACTGACATGGCTTGGAAACGTATCAAGCACCCATCAGAAGTTGTTGAAGTTGGTCAAGAAGTTACTGTTAAAGTACTTAAATTCGACCGCGAACGTAACCGCGTATCTTTAGGCCTTAAACAACTAGGCGAAGATCCATGGTTAGCGATCATGAGCCGTTACCCTAAAGGTTCTATCGTTAAAGCTCGCGTTACTAACCTGACTGACTACGGCTGTTTCGCAGAAATCGCTGAAGGCGTTGAAGGTCTAGTACACGTTTCTGAAATGGACCACACGAACAAAAACATCCACCCATCTAAAGTTGTTCAGATCGGTGACGAAGTTGATGTTATGGTTCTTGAAGTTGACGAAGAGCGTCGTCGTATTTCTCTTGGTATCAAACAAACTCGTGCTAACCCATGGGAAGAGTTTGCTAAGAACCACGACAAAGGCGAGAAAGTATCTGGCACAATCAAGTCTATCACTGACTTCGGTATCTTCATCGGTTTACCAGGCGGTATCGACGGTCTAGTTCACTTGTCTGACATCTCTTGGAACGAACAAGGCGAAGAAGCTATCCGTCGTTACAAGAAAGGTGACACTGTTGAAGCGGTTATCCTGTCTGTAGACGCTGAAGGCAATCGTATCAGCCTTGGCATCAAACAATTGAACAGCGATCCATTCAACGATTTCTTAGCTGCTAACGAACGCGGTGCGCTTGTTAAAGGTACTGTAACTGCTGTTGACGCTAAAGGTGCAACTGTTAAGTTAGCTGACGAAGTTGAAGCGACTCTTAAAGCATCTGAAATCAACCGCGACCGCGTTGAAGATGCAACTAAGTTCCTTGAAGTTGGTCAAGAAGTTGAAGCTAAGATCATCAATGTAGATCGTAAATCTCGCTCTATCAACTTGTCTATCAAAGCGAAAGACGAAGCTGAAGAGAAAGAAGCTGTTGCTAACTTGAAAACAGCTGCTGCTGGTCAAGAAAATGGTCCTAAGACTATTGGTGACCTGATCAAGGCGCAAATGAGCAACTAAGTAAGCACAGGAAATGTATTGTTAATGTAAATTAACTAATATTTTCTGAACGATTACTGTAAACGGTAGCGTAGTATTTAATTATTACGCTACCGTTTTGTATTTAAACAGGTTATTATCGCAATAGAGAGTCCAAGTAGCTTGATAATTAAAGAGGTCGCAGATGACTACTGAAGCACTTAATAAGTCTGATTTAATAGAGCGTATTTCCCTAAAGAACCCGCATTTAGCTGAGCCTTTAGTTGAAGAAGCTGTGAAGATCATGATCGATCAAATGATCGAAGCATTATCAACAGACAACCGTATTGAGATTCGTGGGTTTGGTAGCTTCGCATTGCATCATCGCGAACCACGTATTGGCCGCAATCCGAAAACTGGTAAATCTGTTGAAGTTGCAGCAAAAGCGGTTCCACACTTCAAACCAGGTAAGGCATTACGTGATGCTGTAAACGAATCAGCAAACAAATAATTTAAGGGGCGTGTGATGCGTTACGTACTCGTCATTTTATTACTCGTTGTATTTGGATATTCACTGGCACTGGTATTACAAAATGGAACTGAACTATCGGTAGATCTTTTATTTACCCAGGTTCCTGCAATGCGTTTAGGTCTGCTGTTATTGTTGACCTTGTCATTGGGTGTCATTCTTGGCTTGCTGCTGGGTGTACAAGTATTTAAAGTTTTCCAAAATAGCTGGGAAATTAAACGACTGCGTAAAGACATAGATCACCTACGTAAAGAGCAGTTGAATACAGCGAAGCTGATGGCGGCAGAAGCGGCGGCTCATTCACGCCATGAAAAGACAGTTGTTGATATCCATCCCCAGGATCGACCTTCTACACCTTTATAAGGATGTGATGTCATAACTTTGAATATTTAAAGTTCTCCTGATTTTATTTAAAGCACTCTGAGTCTAGCTCAGGGTGTTTTTTTATGCCTTCAGCTTTATAAGTCTTTTAAAAATATAAGTAATTAAGATAATTGTATGAGGAATGAGTTACTTAAATTGAACTCTCTAAGAGTTTTTATAATTTATGTATTTGTTCAGGCAATTGAAATCCGTATAATGCCTTAATTTTGTCAATTTGAAGGGTCTTGTTATGAGTATTATCGTTGCCTTGGATGCAAAAAGCCAATATGACGCATTGACGATTGCTGAGCAATTAGACCCTGAGCTTTGTCGTGTGAAAGTCGGTAAAGAGTTATTCACGCATGAAGGTCCATCGGTCGTCAAAGCACTGCAAGATAAAGGCTTTGAAGTATTTCTTGATTTAAAATTTCACGATATTCCAAATACCACTGCACAGGCAGTCTGTGCAGCGGCAGACCTGGGTGTATGGATGGTGAATGTGCATGCTTCTGGTGGCCGTAAAATGATGGAAACCTGTGTAGAGCGCCTACAAGCGGGTAACTACCATACCCAGCTGATTGCAGTGACTGTATTAACTTCAATGGGCCGTGAAGATTTAAAAGATATCGGTCTGGATATCGAACCTTTTGAGCATGTTAAACGTCTGGCTGCTTTGACCAAAGACAGTGGTCTGGATGGTGTAGTCTGTTCAGCACAAGAAGCAAAAATGCTACGTGAAACTTTAGGTCCAGACTTTGTATTGGTAACGCCAGGGATTCGTCCAGAAGGCTCAAATGCAGATGATCAAAAACGTATCGTAACGCCAAAACAGGCAATGCTAGATGGTTCGACTCACTTGGTGATTGGTCGTCCAATTACCAAATCAGAAAACCCGCGTCAGACATTAAAAGATATTTTAGCAAGCCTGTAATTCTGTCAATCCGATAAAAAGCCTTTCATATGAAAGGCTTTTTTTATACATTCAGAAAAAGCAGGATGAAAATAAAAAAGGAATTTAAAATGAAAATAAAGAAGACGCCAGAACAAAAATTGTTAGAACAACGTATTGAATTGGAAAAAATAGCCGAACAGCTTGAACAGCAGCAACTCCAGAAGCAGTATAATCCGGCAAGTTCATGGGATTGGATGTCAGGACTGGATGGTATGGATCTTGTAGAACTTGCTTCAGAGATGGTTGATAGCGTTGAGGAGTTGTTGAGAGATTGACCTAGGTTTTTTGAATGTGATTCTTAGGTATTTTTCCTTAGCCTTGTGGCGCAAGGCCCTTCATTTCTCAAAGGGAGAGGGGTTTTATTCTATTATTTTAAAAGTTTCGGTTCCTCTCCCTGTGGGAGAGAGTTAGAGAGAGGGCTAATGAATTAGATAACAGCTAAAACACTGACCATCACCGGAGCCAATACCGACAAAATAAAACCGCTTAACATGGCATGCGGGATAAAATCATTGCCACAGGCCTGTTTTACCATCGGTAAAGTGACATCCATAGACGTTGCACCTGCTGCTGAAATTGCAGCACGTGGATAGCGCCAGCCAATACAATACATCAGTAAAATCGCAAAGATCTCCCGAAACAGATCATTCATCAGGGCAATACTGCCCAACTCAGCATTCCTGAGTTCAGTCACTACAATACCGCTCATCGAATAAAAGCCATAACCTTGGGATAGCATGATCAGGTCTTGCAATTTGATATTAGATTGCCATGTCGCATAGAGCAGCACACCCAGTAGTGAGCCGAGAATACAACCGAGTGGTACCAGTAAAATCTTCCAGTTTAGCCATGAACGGTCTAGTGGCGAATAGGCAAGATCTAGTCCAATCAGGAACATAAACACCAGTAGTAAATGCCAGGTACTGATTTGTGTCTGAATACTTAAGCTACTGCAAGCAGCATGTAGCAAATAACCTATGGCGAGCGCAATAAAGGCATAACTGATATTGATCAGTGATTTGATCACCAGTTGTGTAGATACATGACCTGAAGATGGTTGATAACCTGCCCATTTAAACAGGAGATAACAGCAGGCAAAGGCACCGAATGAAGTTACCGCTGCAATACTTAGAGAGGTGCTCAGAAGTTGATAAGGATGCTGTAGTTGATCTAGAAGTTGTGAAAACTCAAAAGCAATCGCGATCAGTAGCACATAACTGAAATAGGGCAGAATGGCGAAAGATGCTTTAAGAACAGTTTGAGGCAACTTTTTGGCAAACAGAAAGCTGATCGCCAGACAGAACAGTAATTGGAAGATAAGCCAGAAGGATTGCATGATCAGGAAAAATAAAAATTTTTCGTATTATGCCATTTCTTCAACGAATATGTTGTTGCTTTAGCTGGCTTTACTTAACAAATGGTAATCTGATGGATTGGCCCACTTGGTTTTAAGCCAGTATTTCCAGGTATAGGTGGGCCATAAGGCAAAGTTTTTGCCGCCATCCTGTTGATACCAGCTCACGCAGCCGGACTGCCAGACAGTATTCTCCATCATGTGTTGTACCTGTTCATTAAACTGGTCATGCACTTCATCTTTGACCATAATTGCCTCAGTATGCGAGCGTTCAACCAACTGGATCAACTGCAGGATATATTCCACCTGCGACTCAATCATAAACAGCACTGAGTTATGTGCCAGCACAGTATTTGGACCCAGCAGCTGGAACAGGTTTGGGAAGTTCTTGATACAGATGCCGTAATAGCTTTCCGCACCATCTTTCCAGACTTCATTGAGCTTCATACCATTCAAGCCAGTGCATTCAAAGTTTTTCAGATAAATACGCGGATCAGTAATAAAACCGGTGCCATAAATCAGGCAGTCAATCGGTCGTTTTTTACCATCCACGGTAATGATGCTATCTTCTGTCAGTGCCTGAATCTTGTCGGTGACCAGCTCGACATTCGGCCGATTAAAGGTGGGCAAATATTTATTGGAAACCAGAATCCGTTTACAACCCATGATGTAGTCTGGAATCAACTTTTGTGCAACTTTCTTATCTTTAACCTGATAGCGAATATAAGCTTCCGCCAGTTTTTGGGTATATTTCATCACGGTCGGTTTTACAATAGGGACAACACGCGATTCATTGGACCAGTACAGACGAATTCGATGTAATTTACGCAGCCAGTCATATCGCGCAAACAGTTTCTTTTCTAAATCATGATACAGCCGCTCATCACGCGGAATCACCCATGCTGCAGTGCGTTGCATTACATATAGTTGTTTACATTGTACTGCGATCTCTGGAATATATTGAATGGCACTGCCACCTGTCCCAATTGAAGCGACATTTTTACCGGTGAGGTCATAGCTGTGATCCCATTGAGAGGAGTGGAAGACTTTTCCTTTAAATTTTTCGATTCCGCTCATCTTCGGAATTTGCGGTACATGCAAAGGACCAGATGCAAAAATGACATATTGTGCTTCTAGCTGTTTATCTTCATTTAAAGTCAGTGTCCAGCGACAGAGCTTTTCATCATAATGTGCAGCTTTAACTTCGGTATTAAGCCGGGTAAAAATAGCAATATTAAATTTTTTAACCAAATCCTGAATATAGGCAAAAATTTCTGGTGCTTCTGCATATCTTTTTGACCAGTTTGATTTCGGTGCATAAGATAGGGAATACAGATGTGATTGCACATCGCACGCAGCACCCGGATACTGATTTTCACGCCAAGTACCGCCAAAATCATTGGACTTTTCAAGAATTATAAAATCAGTAATGCCTTGTTGTTGCAAACGAATTGCCATTGCGATTCCGCCAAAACCTGCACCAATAATGGCGATTTTGGTAGTGTGATTTTTCTTTGTTGTTTTCATACTGTGCAATCCGGGCATATCCAGATTTCTTAGAATATTGTAAAGTTCTAATATCAAACATGATTAATAAGACGACAAAATTGATCAAAACGGCAATAGAGAATTTGTAAAATTTATAGTAAAACAACAACAATCCTATTAAATTCAAATCGCAATGAAGAGATCTATACTCAGTTTGATGTACTTGATTCAGGGGATGCGCAAGGCAGGCATTGCATTGGAGCATAAACTGGACAATATCGGGCTACGTGTAGATGATCTTGATCCTACGTCGATCATTCATCCCAGTCTGGAATATGATGTGCTGAAAGTCGTGGGTGAGGGAATTGCGCCCGAAAAGGGAATCTCGATTGGACAGCATTATGCGCTGGCGGGATATGGTCCACTTTTAATGTTACTGGTGACCTGTCCTACCGTAAAAGATGCATTGATTCATGGTATCCGTTTTCAGCAGTTAACCCATCTGACCGGGGAAATGAGTTTCAAGCAGGCAGGGCATCGCATTGCACTTTGCTATCGTCCGAGTAATTTACAGAACCAATTAGGCCAGTTGGTCGCGCAAGCTGAAATTTCCGGCACCTACAAGTTTATTCAGGATCTGTACAAGATGATGGGCTTATCAGTGCCGGAAGTGCGGATTGAATTGCCATTTCCAAAGCCGGAAGAGATGCAGCAGTTGCAGCTCTATCATGACTATTATGGTCATCAGGTGCAGTTTAATGCTGATCAGGCAGTTTTCTGGTTTGATGAAGCGGTACTGGATGTCAAGATTCCATCCGCAGATGAGATGACCTTCAAGCTGTATGAAAAGAAGTGTATTACTGAACTGGAACGATTGCGTGAAGATGAAAAGACACCTTCACTGATCCAACGGGTGCAGGATTATCTGGAGCTGCAAAGTGGAGGAATGCCGACCATGGCAGAAACCGCGCAAGCCCTGAATATTCCTGAACGGACCTTGCGCCATCAGTTGCAACAACTGAATACCAGTTATAAGCAGATCCGTGAGGATATCATTAAGGATAAAGCCTTAAGAATGATTGAATATAAACAATATTCAATTGAAATGATTGCAGAACTGTTAGGATATTCTGAACCCGCGGCGTTTAATCACGCATTTAAACGCTGGTTTGGTCAGAGTCCACGCCAATATGTAAAATAGCCTAAGTTTGCTAATGCCAAAGTGTTATGGCTTGAAGTTGAATCTTCGCTATAATTTTTTATGAATCTCAATAGTAATGAACCTTATGTCCGACTTAAATTCACATCAGCACAATGCCTTTAGCCCTTTATCTCCTGCAGAACGTTATGCACAGGCACTGTCTTCGGGTCAGTTCATGCCTGATGATGCACAAGCGATTGCAGTACATGAGCTAGATCGTGTCTGGGTGGAGTTAATTCAACGCTTTAAGGCTTCCAAGAAAGCATTCCGCCGTTTCCGCCGTCAAACCGCGCCAAAAGGTGTGTATATGTGGGGTGGTGTAGGCCGTGGTAAGACCTGGCTGATGGATCAGTTCTACGATTCAATTCCATTTCGCCGTAAAATCCGCATGCATTTCCACCACTTTATGCAGCATGTACATCGTGAACTGAACAAATTATCTGGTCAACGTAACCCGCTCGATTTGGTGGCAGATCAGATCTATAAAGATGCTGTAGTCATCTGTTTTGATGAATTTTTCGTATCGAATGTAACCGATGCCATGATCCTGAGTGATCTGTTCCAGAAACTGTTTGAGCGCGGCATTACCCTGGTCGCGACCTCGAATATTGCACCAGATGGCCTGTATAAAAATGGTATTCACCGTGACCGTTTTATCCCGACCATTGAGCTGGTGAAAAAGAATTGCGTGATTCTAAATGTCGATGCGGGTGTGGATTATCGTCTGCGTGTACTCAAACAGGCACAGTTATTCAAGTTCCCATTAACGCATGATCATAAAAACTGGATGGCACAGCGCTTTAGTGCACTGACCCAGACCCAGCAGCAATCTGATGAACCGATCATCATTAATAACCGTATTGTCGAAACTGTGGCACATACCGAAGATGTATTGTGGTGTGAATTCGCAGAACTGTGCCTGAAACCGCGTAGTCCGGCTGACTTTATTGAAATCGCCAATATCTATAATACGGTACTGGTCAGCAATGTACCGCACCTGACTGATTTCTTGAATGATGGTACGCGCCGTTTCATTTACCTGGTAGATGAATTCTATGACCGTGGTGTGAAATTGCTACTCACTTCGGAGGACAATATCATCGACATCTACCAAGGTGAAAAACTGGCGTTCGAGATTGAACGGACCCGTTCGCGTCTGCTGGAAATGCAATCAGATGAATACTTGCATTCGGAGCATCGCCAGATTGAGAAAATTGCTTCCAGCAATGTTGAATAAAGCTTCGAAAAGCGTCGGTGATCCGGCGCTTTTTTTATGCAAAATTACTGGGCAGTTTATCGACAATAAGCATATTTCATGGCTTAATCGGACTTCAAGAATGACAATGTATACGGGAATGCGTGATTTTTGCGCGAAAATCTGAACTTAAGTCTAATTTCTACATTTCGAAAACTTTATACACTGTCATTAGGGTATTTAGTGAATTGATGACTAAGCATTCTGATCAATATTAGCGGACATGAGGGTGACGCTAAATAAAATGATCATTATTTAGGAATGTGATAGTACTATTCAGCTAAATTTTAATCGTTATACTAGAATCTCTTGTATAAAAAGTAGCAATATCAGGAAAGACAATGACTGCACGTATTCAAAAAGGCAAGTTAGCGATTGCTAAGGAACTTTACGATTTCATCGAAAATGAAGCACTACCAGGTTCTGGTTTGGACAGCGAAACGTACTGGAAAAACTTTGAACAAGTCGTTGTTGATCTTAGCCCTAAAAACAAAGCACTTTTGGCTAAGCGTGATGCCATCCAAGCACAAATTGATGAATGGCACCGCAATAACACATTTGAATTACAAGCTTACAAAGCTTTCTTGACTGAAATTGGCTACTTATTACCAGAAGTAGAAGATTTTCAAATTACGACTGAAAATGTTGACGAAGAAATTGCACTCATCGCAGGTCCACAGCTTGTAGTACCTGTACGTAATGCGCGTTACTGTCTGAATGCTGCGAATGCGCGTTGGGGTTCATTGTACGATGCACTTTATGGCTTTGACGTAATCTCTGAAGAAGATGGCGCAGAAAAAGGCAAGGGCTATAACCCGAAACGTGGTGAGAAAGTAATTGCATTCGCGAAAAATTACTTAGATGAAATTTTCCCATTGGCGGCAGGTTCTCATGCCGATGCCACCAAATATGCAGTTGAAGGCAATGCACTGGTTGTAACGCTCAAAGATAGTTCAACAACAACTGTTGCGGATGCATCTAAATTTGTAGGTTATAACGGTGAAGCGTCTGCACCAACAGAAGTTGTGCTTAAAAACAATGGTCTACATGCGATCATTCAAATTGATGCAACAAGCCCAATTGGCCAAACTGACGCGGCTGGTGTAAAAGATGTCGTTCTTGAAGCGGCTGTTACCACAATTCAAGACTTAGAAGACTCGGTTGCTGCGGTTGATGCGGAAGAGAAAGTTGAAGGCTACCGTAACTGGTTAGGCTTGATGCGCGGTACGCTTGAAGAGTCAATTGAAAAGAACGGTAAAACTGTTACGCGTAAACTGAATGCTGACCGTACCTTCAAAAATACAGATGGTGGTGAAACTAAAGTTCACGGTCGTTCATTAATGTTGCTTCGTAACGTGGGTCACTTGATGACGAATCCAGCGATCCTTGTAGATGGTCAAGAGATCTATGAAGGCATCATGGATGCTCTAGTAACTCCGCTTCTTACGATTGCTGACATCCGTGGCGAAAACACGATTAAGAACTCGCGTAAAGGTTCTATGTACATCGTGAAGCCAAAAATGCATGGTCCTGAAGAAGTGGCATTTGCAGTGGAATTGTTCGAGCGTGCTGAACAAGCGCTTGGTCTACCTGCGAAGACTTTAAAAATCGGTATCATGGATGAAGAACGTCGTACTTCTGTGAACTTGAAGAACTGTATCGCGCAAGCGAAAGACCGTACCATCTTTATTAACACAGGCTTCATGGACCGTACTGGTGACGAAATCCATACCTTCATGGAAGCTGGTCCATTTGTTCGTAAAGCGGAAGTGAAAGGTCAAATTTGGTTCCCTGCTTACGAAAACCGTAATGTAATGGTGGGTCTACAAACAGGTCTACGTGGTAAAGCACAGATTGGTAAAGGCATGTGGCCAAAACCAGACATGTTGCTTGACATGTACAAAACCAAAACTGAACATCCAGAGGCAGGTGCGAGCTGTGCATGGGTACCATCACCAACAGGTGCGGTGATTCATGCGATTCACTACCACCAAATTAACGTGGCAAACCGTCAACAAGAATTGCTTGCAACTGAAGCACTTCCATTGGATGACTTGTTAACACCGCCATTGGCGAAAGACACCAACTGGACAGAAGAAGAGAAGCTGAAAGAGCTTGAAAACAACTGTCAAGGTATCTTGGGTTATGTAGTTCGTTGGGTTGACCTCGGTGTTGGTTGTTCGAAAGTGCCTGATATCAACGATGTAGGCTTGATGGAAGACCGTGCAACTTTACGTATTTCATCTCAACACGTTGCAAACTGGTTACGTCACGGTATCGTAACGCGTGCACAAGTTGAAGATGTAATGGCGCGTATGGCGAAAATCGTGGATGAGCAAAATGCCAATGATCCACTTTACACGCCAATGTCTGCTGACCTTGCAAATAACATTGCATTCCAAGCGGCATCTGATCTGATCTTCAAAGGTGGTGAGCAACCTGCAGGTTATACTGAGCCACTACTGCATGCAGCACGCTTAAAGTTAAAAGGTTATACAGGTGACTAATCCTGTTTAATTCAAAAAAGCCTCTTCGGAGGCTTTTTTATTGTCTATCTGAAATGGTTGGTAATTAAAAACAGAGAACATATAAATTTGTCTATAAAAGCGTAACATTTCGTCGCTCAATTCTGATCTTTAAAATTGTTCTGATAGAGTAGATGAAAATTAATAAGTTGCAGGGATGGAAATGACAGCCTATCAAAATCTAAATCAACAATTTATTGGCGGGAAATGGCAACAAGGTAGCTCGATCCACACGATTCAAAATCTTAATCCTTATACCCAACAGGAAATTTTTACCCTACAAGCCGCAGGTACTGAAGATGTAGATGCAGCTTATCAGGCAGCACTTGAAGCGTTTGAGCAAGGTGCCTTAACTTCGGTTCAGGTACGTAAAGGCCTCATCCAGAATCTGGCCAATATTATTCAACGACGTCGTGAAGAGATTGTGGACTGGTTGATTCAGGAATCTGGCAGTACACGCTTTAAGGCAAATCTTGAAGTAGATGCATCACTAGGAATTATTCAGGAAAGTGCCAAATTCCCGGATCTGATCCAGCCAGAAGAACTAGAAAGTCGAGATCCTGCGCGTAGAAGTATTGTGCTACGTAAACCACTCGGTGTGATCGCCGTGATCAGCCCATGGAATTTCCCGTTTCATTTATCTATGCGTTCAGTCATTACGGCCATCGCCTGTGGAAATGCGGTTGTGCTCAAGCCAGCCAGTGATACGCCAGTCACCGGTGGAACACTGCTTGGTAAACTGTTGGAAGAAGCGGGCACACCACATGGGGTATTGAATATTGTGGCCGGTGCGGGCAAAGAAATCGGTGATTATTTTGTCGAACATCCAATTCCAAAAATGATTTCATTTACCGGTTCAACTGAAGTTGGGCAGGGGGTGGGGAGTAAGGCACTGGCAAGTTCCCGTATGAAACGTCTTGCATTGGAACTGGGTGGAAATGCACCGCTGGTGATCTTGGATGATGCAGACCTGGATCTGGCAGTAGAACTCACTGTTATGGGGCGCTTTATGCATCAAGGGCAGATCTGTATGAGCACCAACCGCGTGATTGTCGATCAAAGCTTGCATGACGCCTATGTAGATAAACTGATAGCGCGCGTGAAAACCATTCCTGTGGGTGATCCAAGCTTGCCAGATACCATTATTGGTCCGATTATTAATCAGCATCAGGTTGAAATGCATCGCAAGATTATCGAACATGCCATACAACTGGATGCCAAGCTGGTTTATGAAGGCGGTATAGAAGGAAATGTAGTGGCACCGCATATCTTTACCCATGTCGATCCATACTTTGATATTGCCCAAGAAGAAAGTTTTGGTCCGATTCTACCGATCTTAAAAGCGGATGATGAAGAACATGCATTGGATTTGGCGAATAACTCCCGCTTTGGGCTTTCCAGCGCAGTCTGTACCTCAAATATTGAACGCGGTGAACGATTTGCTGCTCAAATAGATGCGGGTATGACACACATCAATGGAATTACGGTGGCAGACCAACCGAATGCACCATTTGGTGGGGAGAAAAACTCAGGGCTAGGTCGTTTTAATGGACGCTGGATTTTTGAGGAATTTACCCGTACACATTGGATGACCTTACCAAAACAATAGTTCTGTTAGCAAAAACACACAGGTCTGTGATCACCGGAGTACTATAATACTTCGGTGATTTTTTGTTTTTAAAGACTCTATGTGCGCTAACTTTAAACCGCTCACCTTGCAGCAACTGCATGACCTTAATCTTCCGGAAATTCCATTTGAATACCCAGAAGAAGTCTATCCCAATTATCAGTTGCCTTTGTTATTCAAATCAGAGCTGGGTTTGGAATGGCGCTCGGTGAATTTTGGTTTGATTCCAAAATGGGCTGAGGATAAAACCATCGGTACTCGCACCTATAATGCCCGCAATGAAACCTTGCTACAGAAGCCGAGTTTTGCCGAGGCAACAGCGAAATGTAAATTTGGCGTAATTCCGGTATCGGAGTTTTATGAGTCTAAATATTTTGACAATAAACCACAGCGCTGGGGTGTAAGACGTAAGGATGGCAAAGCATTTTATATTGCCGCTGTATATGAAATTGCGCGCGTGCAGGATGAGATTGTACGTTCAAGCACTATGATTACCATGGACGCAATTGATCATCCTATGATGAAAGATTTCCATGAACCGGGGAATATCAAGCGTTCTGTTATTGTGATTCCACATCAGCGTATAGATGAATGGCTAAATCTGAAATCACCGAATATACAGTCTTTTGTTGAGGGATTTCCCGTAGAAGAGTTCGAGTGTTCACATGTACCCAAAGAAGTGATCAAAAAAGTCAGTCCCCAAATGAATTTCTTTGAATAATCCCTTGAGAAGCAGAAAGATAAATCTAGCCTATGAATTTATCTTTCAGCTTAAGTCACGCTAATGCCTGATTATTTTTTTATATTTTGAGATCAGCGTGCAAGGTTTTTGAAGATGTGACGTAAACTTTCCATGGTCTTTTCGATTTGGAGCGGTGTTAAGCCTTCAAATGACTGTTCCAGAACAATGTTGGTCAGGTCATTAATCTTATGGAACATCTCGTGGCCTTTTTCTGTAAGAACCACACGAGTAATACGTGCATCGTCTTCACAAGAATAAGTATCCACCAGGCCTTCATCTTTAAGACGATAGACAATTTTTGTGGTTGTTGACATTTTAGAAACTACCATCTCTGAAAGGTCAGACACGCTCGCATGTGGTTTTGCTTTTAGGGCAAGCAGAATACGACGACGTGAATTGTCAACGCCATATTTTTTGAGCGCGTGGTCAACATTTAAAACATATTGTGCATGGACTTGAGTAACCCAATAGTAAGGGAAATTTTCTAAGGTGAATTCTTCTGTTGAAGGTAAAAACTTCGCATACTTTTTAGTCATGGTAGATTCCTTGTATTTATTTTTGTAAGGCAGTTACATTCTATGAAAATGTTTATATAAATTTCAACCATTATTTTTAAAAATTGCGACAAATTGTGAGTCAATACTTTTAATAATGCTAATAATTGACAAAAAAATTGTCGAATGGTCAACAAAGACCTAAGTTTACCTATTTTTAACTCATCTGTTACCTATTTATTTCTGTCATACGTCGGGAAATTTGATCTAAAATGTGATTCAATTAGTAATAAAATTATATGGAATAAAGATTTAGTAATAGCAGAGAAATTAGAAGTTACATTTAAACTGATGAACGTCACTTTCATTTTTTAAATAAAATAAGGAAAGCGTGGTGAGGATCAGGGATTTAAAGGTCGTGTTATCTTTATTAAGTCATTCTTCACTCTGATATTGAAAAATTTGCTACTTAAGATCCTGAAGATATCTCTAAGCAGTCTCTCTATTTAGGCAGATATCTGAGAAAAGCTGGTATTGATATTTCTGATGAGAGGGTGATTGTTTATGAAAACTGATGAGTGACTTGGAAAGCAACACCTGTTTTCCCAGATCAGCTAAATCAATACGACGACACATGCTAGTGAAGCATTGCAAAACAATCCTGGCTTTTAATAGCTGACTGTTGTGTATAGACTTATGTATAAACAAGTATTTACCGAATTAATATGAAAAGACCATTACAAATTAAAAGCTTTGTGCATAATAAGAGAGTCTTAAGTCAAAAAGGTTAAAATCATGGATCCTTCGCCGTGCGTTGATCTTCCATCTTTATTTCTAGCTTACTCGAACGGGGTAATTATCTAATGGAGTTTTTATTAGATCCCGGAATCTGGGTGGGTTTAATTACACTTATTATTCTTGAAATTGTTCTAGGTATTGATAACCTAGTCTTCATTGCCATTCTGGCTGAAAAATTACCTCCTGAACAACGCGATAAAGCCCGTGTGATTGGTTTATCTCTGGCGTTGTTTATGCGTTTAGGATTGTTATTTGCAATCTCTTGGTTGGTTACTCTAACCGAACCTTTAATTACCCTATTTGATAAAACATTCTCTGGCCGCGATCTGATCCTGTTAGGTGGTGGCTTGTTCCTGGTCTATAAGGCTGTGGGGGAACTGCATGAGAAGATGGAAGGCAAGCCTGAAGTCAAAGTCACAACTAATGTCGTTTATGCAGGTTTTACTGCCGTTGTTGCTCAAATTGTGATTCTAGATGCAGTCTTCTCGCTCGATTCGGTGATTACCGCAATTGGTATGGTCGACAACATCTATGTGATGATGGTGGCAATGGTTGTAGCAATGATGGTGATGTTGTTGGCATCCAAGCCATTAACTGCTTTCGTAAACCGTCATCCAACCGTCGTTATTTTATGTTTGAGCTTCCTGTTACTGATTGGTATCAGCCTGATTGCAGAAGGTTTTGGCTTCCATATTCCTAAAGGCTATATTTATTCAGGTATTGGCGTAGCCATTGCGATCGAAGCATTTAACCAGTTTGGTCAACTCAATGCTGCAAAGCATGAAGCGAAGATTCCGCTGCGTAATCGTACTGCAGACTCTATCCTGAAACTGATGGGCGGAAAAATCGAAACGCATGCGACAGAAAAAAATGAAGCACAACAAACCTTTGCCGATGAAGAGCGCTATATGATCGGTGGTGTGCTGACTTTGGCGGAACGTTCTGTAGCCTCTATCATGACACCGCGGGGGCAGATTTCTTGGGTAGATCTTGAGGATAGCCCGGAGCAGATTCGTGAAAAAATCTTATCGGTACCACATAGTCTGTTTCCGGTCTGTCGTGGCAGCCTGGATAAGGTGATCAGCGTTGTTCGTGCCAAAGAATTGCTGGATGTATTGGAAGATCCGGAAGCATTAAAAGCATTGATTAAGCGTCATCGTCCTATCTTTATCTTTGAAAATATGAAGGTTATTGATGCAATTAATACCTTGCGGACCTCTAAAGGTTCTTTGGTTCTGGTGAGTGATGAATTTGGTCATGTGCAGGGTCTGATTTCAC
The DNA here is from genome assembly GCF_022700675.1 of Acinetobacter sp. ASP199. Lineage (NCBI taxonomy): Bacteria > Pseudomonadati > Pseudomonadota > Gammaproteobacteria > Moraxellales > Moraxellaceae > Acinetobacter > Acinetobacter sp. ASP199. The sequence continues at coordinate 1,812,915 of NZ_CP062182.1, read as the reverse complement.
CATTGGACGTATTTGAAGCGATTGCAGGGGAATTCCCGGATGCAGACGAACAGCTGGATTTAGTTCGTGTGGATGATACACATTGGATTGCTTCAGGTATGCTGGATCTGTATCAGCTGGAATTAGAGCTAGGTATGCTGGATCTGATCGAGGAAGATGCCGGTTATATCAGTGTTGCAGGTCTGATTCTGGATAAAAGCAATGGTCATGTAGAAGTTGGTACGACCCTGGAATATCAACAGGTAACTTTCCAAGTGACTGAAATGGAAAGCAATCGTATTAAATCAGTGAATATCCATTATCAAGCTTAAGTTTGATGTTCTGACTTAATCTGGTTTATCCAAGCAAAGCCAGTGAGTACTTACTCACTGGCTTTTTTATACCCAAATACTGTGATACAGACAGTAGAATAATTTTAAGCTCGGAAATTAATCAGAGATCTAAAAAACTATAAAAATTGCTTACTTTATCCAAAAAATACAGACTTAAAATACAAAATCGAATAAAACCTGATATATATCACATTATGGTTCTTTAATATTTATTAAATTCAACAACTTAAATTTATAGTGAGCTATTTGGTAACTGATGAGTCTGAATATTGTGTATAAGAACTTAAAAATCCTATGTTAATTTGCCAAACAATAAAATTTACTAATCACACGCTTTTAGCTAAGAATCAGTAGAAAAGTATCATGAATTAACTGATCTGCCTGCCGCTTCAATGGATGACATACATGAAAATCAGAGAAACCCTCATTGATTTTGCCGCTTTGCCAGCCCAGCAGAAACACGATTTTTTCAGCAGATGCTGGAATTTGATCAACTCATTTTCCCTTTTGCGCCAGTTGAACAGTTATATCAATATGTGCATGCTCCAGAAGCAGTGTCTGTACCAGTCATACAGTATTTTGTTGGAGAGAAGCTGATTGGCCAGAATATTATGCCAATTCTCAAATTGCAGCTGCAGGACAAGCCTATTTTTGTGGTAACTTCTCGTGCCGGAGTGCTCGAACAATATCGGCGTAGCACTCTGACTTTAAAGATGGCTATTCGTGTGGCTCTGCACCATCATCTACGTTATCCGGCTATTCCATTTTGGTTTGTCACCACCTTGATGCAACCGAAGGTCTATACCTTTTTTGCATCACGTAGCCGTTATTTCTATCCAGGAAAAGGCGATACCATGCCGAACGCTCATCAAGCCGTACTTGAGCTGATGCACAGATATAAGTCTCAGGTAGAAAAACGTGGGCAGGGGATTTATGTTGCACCAGCACTGATGCCTAAAGTCACCCCGGATCAGCTGATCCGACTGCGCAGACGTAGTGATGTTCATTACCAGTTCTTTATGCAGCACGTGCCAGACTATTTTGAGGGGAAAGGGTTGGTGTGTGTTTGCCGGCTGGATTTCAAAACGATTTTTGAAACAATGATGAATCTGGCTTTCGGGAAATCTGTGCACTAGGCACAGCTTCCCTTAATTAAAATAAGTAAATCAAAGCAGCTTAAAATCTGCATGTTGGCGAATGATTTCAGGATTCAACAGATGAATTTGATCGATAAAGGCAACATTAAAGCTGCCTAGCGTGGATGCGATTTCAGCAGCCCGTTTACCGGCAATTGCGAAATGCAGATGTGCAGCAGTTGCGGCAATGACTGGGGTTGCCACAGCACTATAAGCTGCAATCAATGCGCCCAAAGCGCAACCCGTTGCAGTGACACGCGGCTGTAATTCTGATCCGCCCATTACCTTAATCACAGGATAATCTTGCGAGATGATGTAATCAGACTCACCGGAAATGGCCACGCATTGGCATTGTGTCAGCAATGATTTAGCTTGCTGATAGACTTCTGAACTGTCTAAGGTTGTACCTACGCCTTTGCCTGTCACCTGTTTGCCTGCCAGAGTGCCGATTTCAGAAGCATTGCCACGTACGATAGTCGGCTCAAATGCCATTAATTGATCAGTTACTTCTGAGCGCCAGTGCAGAATTGCCCCATAACCAACAGGATCGAGCACCCAGGTTTTTTTGATCGTATTTGCAGTCTGTGCAGCAATCAGCATAGCCTGAACTTGTTCAGAAGTTGGTGTTCCCAGATTCAAACTGACAGCTGCTGCAATTCGGGCAAAATTTTCAGCTTCGAAAGGATTGTCAATCATGGCTGGTGCGGCATTCGCAGCCAACAGAATATTTGCTACATAATTACTGGCAACTGCATTAGTGATGATATGCACTAAGGGTTGCTGTTGCTGTAGTGCTGTCCAGGCCTCACAAACACTCTCTAGAATGTCATGGTGCAGTTGGGAAAAATTTGTATTCATGTTGATATTCACAGTGCGTCTGGGCTGAATCCATCAGCGGGTAAAATAATGATCTTGATGTTTGCAGTTGCGGCAGCAGAGACTGACATAGTCCGTGGCATCATAATCCACGGTCAGTTCCTCGGAACCACAATACATACAGCGTTTATTAGAATAAAATTTTAAACGAGGCTCAATCTGCTGCCATGAACGCCAAATTGGCTGGAAGAAAATATTTTCATCATAGCCAAGGAAATGAAAGAACAGAATTGCACTCATTTTGCTTAAAGGCAATTGCGGTGGGCGTGGCAGGGTAGACGTTTCCCATTTTTCATTGATGGCGCGTTCACGGTACTGTTGCAAGGTTTTTTTCAGCAAATTGGTATTGATGAAATTTTCATTGCGTGCTTGCAAGACTTTCTGTTTGTATAAATATTCCAGCGCCGTTTGTACCAGATAATAGATCTGTCCCACTGCCAATACATCCAGCATCCGATAGCAGAAGGTCTGAAAGCTTTTATTGCCCGCAATCTGAATGCCCCAGCTACGACAATAGAACTGGGCAAATTGAATCACTTCCTGATACAGCAGAAAATATAGGGTTTCTTTGACTTCATCTGCACTTTTAAAAGGCACACCTTTGCTTAAGTTCTCAAAGAACCAATGGCGTAATTGCTGGGTAATACTGAATAAACTCGGCTCTGAGTAACCATCCAGACGCACGTTAATATAATAATGCTGCTGATCAGCATTAAAGTCTTTTAGGCTCAGGATATTTTCCTTGCTGAGGCGTTTGACCAGCGCATTTTGCATCAAATAATTTGGACTGATGTTGTGATATTTGATCTGATCCCAGTCTATATATTCAGCGTGCTGGCTGTGTTCATGCACATGATCATCCAGAATGGCCAATAGAAACAGCTTGTTCAAAAAGCTGAGCTGACCTAATTCATATTGATGCACATCCTGTTTGCTTTTTTGATGCTGACGATTTTCCTGCAGACGTGTTTCCTTCATTTGACGTCTACGATTGGCCAGGCATTTTTCACAGAAGCAGTTATGTTTTTGATCAGGATAAAGCTGATGATGACAATGACTGCATTCGTGATAATTCAGTTCCTGATCAAATTGTTCTGCCTCGACCCAGTACATCGCTGCCTGACACAAGGGACATGCGGTACTTTCATCGAGCTGTTTCTGCAAAACATTAAGGGTCATATCAACTAACAATAGAAAAATGAAGAAGGAAAATCATTATACACAGTGCGGCTTGAGTAGGCGTGACTCAAGCTAAAGATTTCATTATGAGCTAAACATCAAATACGAAAAAGGACCACTCAAGTGGCCCTCAGTTATCGTTTTAAATTGGTCTTTAGACTGGACAAGGTAAGCTTTCGTCTTCTTCACCCAGATGTTTGGCATGAATTAAAGCCTGGACTTTTTTAGGCTGAATCTTTTTGGAACCCAGTGCATCATAGCTGTTCAGAATGGCGCCAACTTCATAGGCCTGCATCTTGATGCCTTCACAGCTCATAAACAGGGCAATCACTTTATGGTCAATGTTGGCTTGATCGAGTGCTTGTAGTGTCTTGATGTTTTCAACACGTACGATATGCTCTTTTAAATACATAGCTCACCTCATTTTTTGTTATATACATTCAATGTGTTGTCATAATTTTCGCCTGTAGCTGCTTGGCGAGTACTTCATATTGGCACATATATAAGTAGCAAGAACCATGCTCAAAATTTGCTAAAACATTCTGCATAGCTTATTTATTTATATTAACTTTAATAAAATCATTTTTTTATATAACTGTAAAAAAATATGACATTGTTAAAATAATGACTGTATTCAACATTTCACCTGAATAACTGCTGCTCTTTTAAGCAGAATGAATTGAAACTGGTGCAAAGAATGCCCATATTAGTTTCAAACAGTGAATGACACACACAGTGTTTGCAACTTGGCGTATGATTTAAAGACTATAAATGTCGATTTCGACAAGATAATCAGGACATGACATGAATATTGCGGCTAATTCAGCGATCGAAGCAGATCAAACCATTTATTTAAAAGACTATCAAAAACCTTCTTATATCGTTGACTCGATTGAGCTGAATATTCAGGTCTATGCAGATCATACGCTGGTCAGTTCTACACTGGTGATGCAGCGTCAGACCGAAGGTGATCTGGTTTTACTCGGGCGTGATCTGGAACTGCAATCAATTCATGTTAATGGTAAGCCACTTTCTGAAAGTGAGTATAAGCTTGATGCTGAACAGCTGGTGCTTACTAATGCACCGGATAATGCCACGATTGAAACCGTGGTTCGTATTCATCCTGAATCCAATACCCAATTAGAAGGTTTGTATCAAGCCAGTTCAGATCTGTTCGTAACGCAGAACGAACCAGAAGGCTTCCGTAAAATTACCTTCTATCCAGACCGTCCGGATGTCCTATCTGTTTTTACCACACGTGTAGAAGCAGACAAGAAATTCCCGGTACTTCTTGCTAACGGTAACCTGATTGAAACTGGTGAAGCAGGCGAAGACCGCCACTATGCGATCTGGCAAGATCCAACTAAAAAGCCAAGCTATCTGTTTGCCTGTGTGATCGGTGATCTGGCTGTGATGAAGGATCGCTATACGACTTCTGAAGGCCGTGATGTAGCACTGGAAATTTATGCCGAAGAAAAAGACATTCCAAAATGTAAAATTGCCATGGAAGCCTTAAAGCATTCTATGCGTTGGGATGAAGAACATTATGGCCGTCCTTATGATCTCGACAATTATATGATTGTGGCCACCAGTGCATTCAACATGGGCGCAATGGAAAATAAAGGCTTAAATATCTTTAATACTTCATGTGTGCTGGCAGATGAAGAATATACGACTGATGCTGCGATCATGCGAGTACAGTCAGTGATTGCACATGAATATTTCCATAACTGGACCGGTAACCGTATTACCTGCCGTGACTGGTTCCAGTTGTGTTTAAAAGAAGGTTTGACTGTATTCCGTGATCAATCATTCTCGGAAGATTTACAGTCTGCAGCCGTACAGCGTATTGATGATGTGGCGGTACTGAAAGCGCATCAGTTCCCTGAAGATTCAGGTCCATTGTCACATCCACCACGCCCAGATCATTTTGTCGAAATCAATAACTTCTATACTGCGACAGTTTATGAAAAAGGTGCGGAAATTAACCGCATGATGGCGACCTTGCTTGGTAAGGCAAAATTCCGCATGGGTACGGATGAATATTTCCGCCGTCATGATGGTGAGGCAGTCACGGTTGAAGATTGGGTTGCAGCATTAAGCGCAGGTTCTGGTGTCGATCTCTCCAGTTTCCTGATCTGGTATAACCAGCCAGGTACCCCAAAACTGGAAGTGCATGGTGAGTATGATGCAGAAGCACAGACCTATTGTTTGAACTTCAAACAAAGCCTGAAAGCACATCCGAAATATCCAAATCTGAAAGCGGTACCGATTCCGGTGGCATTGGCTCTGTTCGATGCCGAGAGTGGTGAACAGCTGACCTTAAATGCAGCAGCGCTGTTTGAAAATGGCGTCAAGGATGGCGTATACCTGTTTGATCAGGATCAGGCACGTATCGAATTTACTGGTGTAAAAGCAAAACCAGTGGTGTCATTACTGCGTAACTTCTCGGCACCGGTCAATCTGGAATTTAATTATTCGGATAAAGAGCTGGCATTCTTGCTGCAACATGAAACCAATGGTTTCAACCGCTGGCAGGCGACTCAGACTTTGCTTGAGCGTATTCTCTTGAATGATCAGTCTGCAGCAGAGATTTATGTTCAGGCAATGCTGAATACCTTGCCGAGTGTGATTGAACAGGATCCATTGCTGGCATCACGTTTGTTTGATGTACCGACCGAAGGCTATCTTGGCAGTCGTATTGATGTGGACTACCGCCCAAGCAAGATTCAGGAAAAACGCAATGCCTTGCTGAATAAATTAGCGCGTGCACTTGGTGATACTGCCAAAGAAATTTACCTGTCTCTTGATCCGGATCTGCAATCTGATTTCTCTCAGGCGATGGGTACCCGTGCACTGAAAAATATCATGCTGATGATGATGGCGCGTGAAGGAGATGAAGCAGCATTTGAGCTGGCTCAGCAACAATATGCAAATACGGGCAATATGTCTGAACGCCTTGGTGCGCTGCGTGTACTGGTATGGAATGATGCACCACAAGCACAAGCGACGCTGGAAGATTTCTACGCGCGCTTTAAAGATGAAGCCCTTGCTCTGGATCAGTGGTTCATGTTGCAGGCTGCACATCCGGACGCCACTGCTGCGACCATTAAGGCGCTGACTGAACATCCAGATTACGATCTAAAAGTACCAAACCGTATCCGCGCTGTCAGCGGTGGTCTGAATGCAAACCCAGTGAATACCTGGAGTTTTGGTGTACAACATTATATTACGCTCGCCAAATATCTGGATGAGAAAAACCCGATTGTCGGTTCACGTCTGCTTCAAGTTTTATCTCGTTGGTACACTTTGGCTGAACCACAACGTGAGGAAGTAAAAGCTCAACTTGAGGCATTAAAACCACTGGTGAAATCTAAAAATGTTTGTGAAACTTTGAACAGCATGCTCAGTGTTTAATTAAACCTTGTTGAAAAAGCCGGATTTGATATCCGGCTTTTTTATTTAGAACGGCAGTAATATTTATTCAATATGTTATTAAAGAAAGTATCTATTAAATTTTGTTTTACCATAAGAACACATATCGAAGTATGTGTGACGCCATTTTCAGGCGCTCACGATGTAAAGATCAATATGATCTGATAATTGGGCGAATTGAAATGTTATTGAAAATTGAAGATGGATTTTATTTAAATACTCAGCACATTATTGCTGTGCGAGTAATCAAGGACAGTATGCGTGGAGTATTCGAACTTCATTTGGAATACACACCAAATTCGGTACAGAAATCTGGCGAATATATCAAAGTGTTCAGCTCCCAGTTGGAAGCGGAAATGTTCCTCAACGACTTGAACCAGAAAATTCGCTAGTTTCTAGAAAAACAAAAAGCCTGTCATTTAGACAGGCTTTTTGATGGGGAAGGGAATTTATTCTTTCACGATCAGTATTGGAGTTTCAGCCAAGCCCAGTACATTTTGTGCCACGCTGCCTAAAATCAGTTTTTGCATTCCTTTACGACCATGCGACCCCATCACAATCAAATCCACAGGTAATTCATGCGTGGTTTGCAGAATACCTTCTGAGGGTGAAACACCATGCAGAATCCGAATATCCAGATCTATCCCTTCACGCGTAAAGGTATGTTTTAAATCATTGAGCCTATCCAGTGCGTTTTGCTCGGCCTGCATAAAATAATCGGTGACGGCTGGTGCAACCTTGTAAAAATCCACTCCAGAAAAAGGATCAACCGCAATGACGCTGATTAAGGTCACTTTGCTGCCAAAAACTTTTGCAATATCGAGCGCATGTTCCGCAGCCGCATAAGAGATAGGCGATTCATCAATTGCGACCAGGATATGTTGATAATGATTCATAAAAATTCCTGATAATGATGCACGCTTGGAAACAGAACACAGCTGTAGCTGGCGTGATGAATGATTGCAGTGCTTTAAATGTACTACGCATCAAGTAATACGCAGAACCAGATTATTTTTTAATGATCAGCACAGGTGTTTCCGAAGCACCCAAAACGTCTTGTGCAAAGCTGCCCAGAATGATCTTTTGGAAGCCTTTACGGCCATGTGAACCCATTACAATCAAATCTGCACCAGTTTCTTCTGCAGTGTTTGCAACATGCTCGGCATTGACTAAACCTGTCACAATATGTGATTCAGCTTCTACACCTTCTTCTTGGGCAATGATGGTCGCTTGCTTCAATGCTTTCTTGGCATTGGCATGTGCTTCAACAAAATATTCTTTCATAATGGCAGAACTGTAGTAGAAATCTGCCTCGGTAAAAGGATTTTCTGCAATGAGACTCACGACTGTCAGTCTGCTACCAAATGCCTTGGCAATTTTTGCAGCATGACGTACTGCTGAAAAGGAAATTTCTGAACCGTCCACAGGGACTAAAATATGTTGATAGGCCATCTTATTTATACTCCGGTTTCGTTTTGGTCTTGCTTTAAACTATTGATAGCACAGTGATGAGGGGGGTTCAATTGCAAAATACTAAAAAATCTGAAAATACATTAAATTACAGTGATATATTTACAAAAAACTGTAGACTGATTGGCAGATAAAACAGACTGAAATGCCCGGATTTTAAACAGGTTTCATCAATCTGTATTAAGCTGACTTCGTTCAAATTTATAGCGTGTTAAAACTTGGAAAGTTATTCGTGGAAATATTCAAGATATGGTGAATACACATATAGTCAGGGCAAGAACAGGATTACTCGGCTTAATCTTTTTATGTGGGTTATCTGGCTGTCAGAGTACGGCACAAAACACTAAAATTATTGCCACTGCTTTTAATATGACCACGGCTGTGCAGCAGAAAATCCTGGATCGTTATGCGCCGGACGATGTCATTGTGCAGCAAAATATTTTCTATGATTCTGATCGGCGGCTGGGTCTGGACTTATATCAACCACAGCATATTGCTCAACTGGAACAGCGTCCAACAGTGATCTGGATTCATGGCGGTGGCTGGATTTCTGGATCTCGGGAACATGCACGCGGTTATTTTAAGCAGCTGGCATCAAAAGGTTATAACGTGGTGTCTGTGCAATATCAGCTTGCTCCTCGGTCAACTTATCCAAGTCAGCTACAGCAAATTAATAGGGCATTGGCTTATCTGCAGACGCATGCTTCGCAATACAAGATTGATCCAGATCAGCTCTATCTGGCTGGAGACTCTGCGGGCGCCAATCTCGCCAGTCATTATGCGGCCTTGTTAACCAATCCAGTTTTCGCCCAAAACTCTGATTTTATTCCATCGATCCAGCCTGCACAGCTTAAAGGACTAATTCTGCACTGTGGTATTTATGACCTGAACGCGTTTGTGGATACGGCACCAGAAAAAATCAAACTGATTGAATGGGGTGTTCATAATATGGTGCAGGCCTATACAGGAGATCGCCGGCATGATGCGGAGTTCCTGAAACAGATCTCACCTATTCGGCACATTACCTCAAATTATCCGCCTGTGCTGATTAGTGGCGGAAATAAGGACTTTCTCACAGAAACGCAGTCTTATCCATTTATGCAGGTCTTGAAAGCGAATCAGGTTCCGGTAAAGGAAATCTTTTACCCAGAATCAAAAACCTGGCTGATTCATGAGTATCAGTTCTATATGGGTAAAAAAGAAAGCCAGCAGACTTTTGAACGGACGCTTGAATTTCTGCAATCACCCACTGGTGTATTATCCACCCCTAATTGAGATAAAGGTCTTAATAAGTTTTACGCCATTTAAAGAACAGGTGTACCACTAGGCCAAACAATAGCCCCCAGAATGCAGAGCCGATCCCGAGGAATTGCACCCCTGAAGCACTAAACAGGAAAGTTAATAGTGCTGCCTCGCGTTCATCCATTTGGCCGAAAGCAAGTGTAATGTTATGTGCAATGGTGCCAAACAGGGCAATACCTGCCAGTGCAGTAATAAACACAGCAGGGAAGGCTAAAAGAATACTGGTGAGTGTTGCTGCAAATAAGCCCATGAGGATATAGAAGAAACCACAGCTCATGCCAGCGATATAACGTTTCTTGCTATCTGGATGGGCCTGATCATCCAGGCTGATCGCGGCGCTAATCGCTGCAATATTGACGGCAAAACAGCCAAAAGGAGCCAGTAAGGTTTGAGCAGTACCGGTCCAGCCAATCAGCTGATTCACATGTGGCGTATAACCATAATTTTTAATCATTGCTAAGCCAGGCAAATATTGCGATGCCATATTAATCACAAAGAGTGGAAAAGCCAGACCAAGAATCGCAGTCCAGGAAAATTCAGGACTGATCCAGACTGGATGAGCCAGAGACCAATGCAGACTTGGTGGATTGAAGCCCAGAAATATTGGACATAGAAGTACACCAGCAATTACGGTAACGACAATGCTATATCGCGGTGACAGCCGCTTGGCAATGACATAGGCAGCGAGTAGGGACAGGATAAAGCCCAGCTCGTGCTGTAGGCTGGCGAACAGACCAATGCCGAATTTAAGCAAGACTCCAGCCAACATTGCGCTGGTTAGACTTTGCGGAATAGCATGCAGGACTTTCTCGAAAATACCCAGAAAACCGAAAATGGCCGTGATAAGGCCACAAATTAGAAAAGCGCCTAAGGCTTCAGCTAGGCTATAACCTGTGCCGGTTGCCAAGATCAAGGCTAAACCCGCTGTCGACCAGGAGGTGGCCACTGGATATTTAAACTTCCAGGAAAGAATGAGTCCACAAAGACCAATCCCGATACCTAAGGCCCAGAACCAGGAAGTAATCTCTGAGGTGTTTGCGCCCAAGAGTTGTGCGGCCTGAATTACCAGCACGGAGGAAACGCTGATACCCACTAAAAAAGTAATAAAGCCGGCAAAGACTGCGGGCAGGGAGAAGTCTTGAAGAAATTTTTGCATATCCGTTGCAGGGTGAATCAGTATGAATGAAAAGTGAACTCATCATACGCCCTTAAAGCATGCCCTTAAAGGCAAAAACAACCTAAATCACGTATCGTTCTAAACTGTAGGAACATGATGTTTTTACAAAGTTGAGGTTGCCAGTTTTAGCCCAAAGCCACAAAACAGGATCGCCACACTGGCTACACAAAGTGAAGTCAGACGATAACGATGTCCAAAGAATTGAGCCAGCGTAGCACCTGAAAAAATCAGGATACTGAGATAAGACATGCTGATAATCTGCAATATGATTGCCAGAATCGTAAAAGTCAGTGCAGGGTATGGATAGGCTGGATCAACAAATTGCACAAAGAAAGACAGATAAAACAGAATCGCTTTGGGATTCAGAATACTAATGGTCATCGCCGTGCGGAAGGGATGTAAATGCTCCAGATTCTGCTCGGCTTGCTGGATCTGTGCATTGCTATGTACGGTATTCCAGGTATGGTAAGCCGCAATCAACAATTTAATACCCAGATAGCTCAGATACACCGCACCAATAATTTTCAGAATAGTAAACAGGACCGGAAAAGCATGCAGTAAAGATGCTGCCCCAAGTGCGGTCAGGAAAATTAAAACCATATCTCCAGCATAGACACCGAATGCGGCCCGATATCCGGTTTTAATCCCGTAGCGAGAAGCTACCGACATGACGTAGAGGGAATTCGGTCCGGGTAACATCACAATTAACGCTGTTCCAATGATAAAGGTCGTTAAATCAGTGATACCAAACACGCAAAACCCACATACAAAAAAGCCGATGCGGCATTATACCTGCATCGGCTTATAGCTGAATTAAGATTTAAGCCTTAATTTCTGAATCTGTTGTAAAACTTTGGCTTAACAGGGTAGATAGCTGTTCACGTGCTTTAATAAAGCCTTGAATACCCGCTTCCAGTAACTGGGAAGCCATTGGATCTTGTTCTAGTTGCTGTTTAAAGTCTTCCTGGCTAATTGGAATTAAAGCCCCTTGCTTTGGCACATGGTCCGAAGACAACTGCGGCTCAACGACACGGTGATCCTGTTCCAGTTGATCGAGCAGGTTGGGTGCAACCGTTAACAGGTCGCATCCAGTCAGACCCAGCACCTGATCAATACTACGGAAGCTGGCACCCATCACTTCAGTTTGAATACCGTGTGATTTATAGAAGTTGTAAATGCTTTTTACCGATAACACGCCTGGATCTTTTTCTATCGGGTACTGATCTACACCTTCAGCTTTTTTGTACCAGTCCAGAATACGGCCAACGAATGGCGAAATCAGGGTAACTTTAGCATCTGCACAGGCATGTGCCTGATGCTGACCAAAGAGCAGGGTCAGGTTGGTATGAATGCCTTCTGCTTCCAGTGCACGTGCTGCCTGAATACCTTCCCAGGTCGATGCGATCTTGATCAGGATGCGGTCTGAAGAAACGCCGTATTGTGCATACAGTGCCAGCAATTCTTTGGCTTTGGCAATCGTCGCTTCCGTGTCATAAGACAGGGATGCATCAACTTCAGTTGATACTCGACCTTCAATCAGTTTAAGAATTTCCACACCAAATTTAACCGTAAGAATGTCAATAGTGCGTTCAATCAGTTCATTGCCTACATAAGCTTCGGCTTTAGCCTGTGTATAGGCATCTTCAATCAGAGCCTTGTTTTCAGCCTGATTCGCTGCAGCAGTAATCAGTGAAGGATTGGTGGTTGCATCGAGTGGACGGAATTTTTCAATCGCAACTAAATCACTGCTGTCCGCAACAATGGTAGTGAATTGTTTTAGTTGGTTTAACGCACTTTGTGTCATTTGGATCTAGTTCTTAGGTTATTGCTTATGCATTCTGTTATATCACAAAGTGCTTATTTCCCAAGTGTTCACTGACTATTTTCAGTAACTAATCTGTGTTTTGCGTTGATTTCTGATGTGATTAATCAAAAAATGTGCAGCTTGGCCGAGTTTGGTTTCACGGCTCCAGACCAGATCGACAAAATAATCAAACTTTGGGGTGAAATCATACAGATTCAGAATATACAGTTGTTCCTGAATATGTGGATGTTCATGCAGCATTTCCATCGGTAAAATTCCCCAGCCCAGACCCTGTTTAATCAGTCGATAGGCGGAGTGATGGTTGTCGGTACGCCAGTAGTTTCTGGAAAATAACAGTTCTGGCTTGATCAGATGATCACGGCTGGCAACCACAATTTGACGACTATTCAGAATCTGTTCATAGCTGACCTGATCAAGCTGACTCAAAGCATGGGATTTTGCTGCAACGGCAACAAGCGTTTCTTTTTTCAGCTCTACAAATTGTTCCCGGGTTTCCAATTGCTCTCGTTCAAACATCAATGCCAGTTGGGCAGCGCCTTCAAATAGCAGACGTTGAGCATCTTCTTGTGGGGCAGAGAATACATTGATTTGTAAATCTGGAAACTTTTGTTCCAGCAATACAACATAATCGGTCCAGCGTGTGTGTAATAGCTCAGATACGATCACAATATTCAGTTCAGACTCTAACCCTGAGCTTAATGCTTGAGCATGCTGCTTCCACTGATTCATTTCAACCAATAGCTGTTCAGTCTTTTCATACAGCACTTGAGCTGCTGTCGTAGGTTGTGGCTCACGACCAACCCGTTCGAAAAGCTGTAAATCCAGATCAATTTCCATATTGGCAATTGCCATACTCACCGCGGAGGGCACTTTGCCAAGCTTGCGTGCGGCTGCCGAGAAGGAGCCAGTCTCTATCACTGCTTTAAACAGCAGTAATTGTTCCTGATTAATATTCATATTCTTATCTATCAATATTTTTGAAAGATTCTAACTCGAATAATCAAATAATTGAAAATAAACTAAGCAATATTGTTAAGTTATTTGAGTAAGCAGAAATGTTAATTTCAAGCAGAAGGATTGTGCATGCATTGAGCTATGAGGTCATTCTGTTAATCATTATTGCCATTGCCTTGAGTTATATCTTTCAGCTGCCGATGGAAGTGACTGGAACTTTAGGTGTGGCCATGGCAGTCACTTCCGTCGTCTGGAATATGCTGTTTAACCATTATTTTGAAAAGATCGAGGCGAAACGTCAGCTAAAAAGAACTGTTAAAGTGCGTATTGCGCATGCTATCGGTTTTGAAGGTGGCTTGATGCTAGCGACTATTCCGATGGTGGCCTATGCTTTAGAAATGAGTTTATGGCAGGCAATTTTGACAGATTTGAGTTTGACGCTATGTATTTTGGTCTATACCTTTATTTTCCAGTGGTGCTATGACCAGATCGAAATAAAAATGGGAATTCGTCCTGAATATGCTAAAAGTTGATTTGTGTTAAAGCACTGTATGATCAATAAAAAAGCACCTCACTTGAGGTGCTTTTTTAATTCGATGTAAATATTATTTTTCAATGATTGCAGTCACGCCTTGACCGCCAGCCGCACAAATCGATACCAGTACACGACCTGAACCTTTCTGGTTTAATAATTTCGCAGCAGTCGCGATGATACGACCACCTGTTGCAGCAAATGGGTGACCTGCTGCTAGTGAAGAACCTTTTACATTCAGTTTGGCACGGTCGATTGAACCTAATGGTGCATCCAGACCTAAACGCTCTTTACAGAATTTCGGATCTTCCCATGCTTTCAAGGTTGAAAGTACTTGCGATGCAAATGCTTCATGGATTTCATAGTAATCAAAATCTTGAAGTTTCAGACCAGCACGCTCCAGCATGCGTGGAACGGCATACGCAGGTGCCATCAATAAACCTTCTTTCTTCTCAACGAAATCAACTGCAGCAGTTTCCTGGAAAGTTAAGTATGCAAGTACTTCATGACCATTTGCTTTTGCCCATTCTTCAGATGCTAACAGTACACAAGATGCACCATCTGTCAGCGGAGTAGAGTTACCCGCCGTCATGGTACGCGCATCGCCTTTACCGAAAGCGGGTTTTAATTTAGCCAGTTTTTCAACTGATGAATCCGGTCGCAGGTTATTGTCACGCTCTAAACCTAGGAATGGTGTGATCAGGTCATCAAAGAAACCTTCTTCATAAGCAGCAGCCATTTTCTGGTGTGAAGATGCAGCCAGTTCGTCCTGGGCTTCACGAGAAATGCCCCATTCCAGTGTCGTGATCGCCTGATGATCACCCATAGACAGACCAGTACGTGGTTCACCATTTTTCGGTGCATCCATCAGGTCTTTAACATTGATTTTAGTTAAGGCTTTCAGACGGTCTTTTGCAGTTTTTGCAATATTTAGTTCAAGTAAAGCTTTACGTAAGCCATCACCAAATGCGATTGGTGCATCAGAAGTAGTATCTACACCACCAGCAACGCCGACTTCGATTTGACCGAGTGCAATTTTATTGGCAACCAGGAATGCAGCTTGCAGACCAGTACCACAGGCTTGCTGAATATCATAAGCCGGAGTTTCAGGTGCTAGGGCAGTGTTCAGTACACATTCACGGGTCATGTTAAAGTCGCGGCTGTGTTTCAATACTGCACCAGCAACCACTTCACCCAAACGTTGACCTTGCAGGTTAAAGCGTTCAATCAGGCCATTCAGGGCTGCGGTGAACATATCAGTATTGGATGCCGTAAAGTAAGCACCATTAGAACGTGCAAATGGAATGCGGTTACCACCGATAATAGCAACGCGGCGAACAGTGTTTTGGCTCATGTCTTGGTCCTGTTGAACAGAAATCTGTGTTTTTGGTGTTGAGGTTTTATTGCTTGAAGTCGTTCTTTCCGCACGATTAGACGCAGCACGGGTGCGCGTGGTTTTCGTCGGAGTTTTTTCTGTAGACGTTGCGCTGGTCGTTTTGCTGGTGCGCTTGCGTGCTGTTGATGGTTTTGACACGCTTTCAGCTACAGGATTCTCGACTGCTGGATTTTCTTGAGTTGTTTTGCTCATAAGGCTTTACCAGGCAAATTGATCATTATCTTGGTCGCTACATTAGCATAGAAGGCTATAGGCTGAATTGACTAGAATGACATTACAGAGTGCGCTTAGGTCAAGTCATCTGCTTATTATCTCAAGTATTATTGACCAGATTCTGATGGATCTATTGAATTATAAGTATCTGACAGCATATTGAAGTTAAAAGATAACTTTAGATCGATCAAAAACTAATTTGTATGAGAGATAATAATCATGACTGACCAGTACCAAGCATTTGCAAAATCTCCTATTGGTAAATTTGTCATCAAAAACCTGGGTCTTCCATCCCCAACTTTTCTTGAGCGCTATGACGCTGCAACTCCTGTAGTCAAAGGTGCTGTTTTAGTGGGTGCTGCACCTGGCAGTACGTTGACTGGATCAATTGCACAAGTTTTGGCAAATATTCATGCCAATAGCTATGCAGGAAATAATGCTGAACTGCAACAGGCTGCTGCACAAGTCGGCCTGAATCTGGGTGCGTTTAACCAGGGCGACAAAGAATCAAAATTTAAAGTGGCAATATTTGATGCATCCGGTATTCAGAATGCGGACGACTTAAAAGCCTTATATGACTTCTTTAATCCAATCGCGCGTCAAATTCAGGCATCTGGTCGTGTTGTGATTGTAGGGACAACACCTGAATCAGCAACTTCAGTGAAGCAGGCGATTGCACAACGTGCGCTTGAAGGTTTTGTAAAATCAGTTGGTAAAGAATTCAAGAAAGGTATCGCAGCGAATCTGATCTATGTGGACAATGGTGCTGAGGCTAATCTCGAATCCGCACTACGCTTTGCGATTTCTCCACGTTCTGCTTATGTATCTGGTCAGGTGATTCGCGTATCTCAAGCAGCGACTCAAGATGTGGACTGGACTAAACCTCTAGCAGGTAAGACAGCTGTAGTCACAGGGGCTAGCCGTGGTATTGGTGAAGCCATTGCCCATGTACTGGCACGTGATGGCGCGCATGTGATTTGTCTGGATGTTCCGCAACAGCAAGCGGATCTTGACCGTGTAGCAGCTGAGATCGGTGGTTCTACCTTGGCGATTGATATTACTGCTGCAGATGCAGGTGAGAAAATCAAAACTGCAGCAGCTGCACAGGGTGGTCTGGATATCATTGTGCACAATGCTGGTATTACCCGTGACAAGACTTTGGCGAACATGAAGCCTGAGTTGTGGGATCTGGTGATCAATATCAACCTGTCTGCGATCGAACGTGTAAATGACTATCTCTTGTCTCATGATGGTCTGAACGCGAATGGCCGTATTATCTGTGTATCTTCAATCTCTGGTATTGCGGGTAACCTGGGTCAGACTAACTATGCAGCATCTAAAGCGGGTGTAGTGGGTATTGTGAAATATACAGCCCCAACTTTAAACGACGGTATTACCATTAACGCCGTTGCTCCAGGCTTTATTGAAACTCAAATGACTGCGGCGATTCCATTCGCAATTCGTGAAGCTGGCCGCCGTATGAATTCAATGAGCCAAGGTGGCTTACCAGTCGATGTGGCTGAAACGATTGCGATGTTTGCTTCAACAGCTTCTACAGGTTTAAATGGCAACGTAGTTCGTGTATGTGGTCAGAGCCTGCTAGGGGCGTAATTCTTCCTGAAAAGTTCTTTTCTCTCTGTATATTAACCCGTAGAGTAGATCAAGAATTCCCTCTCCTGAGCTAACTTTAAGCATTGCTTGAAGGTTTAGCGCAAGAGAGGGTTAGGGAGAGGTTAAATAAATTAAATAGAAGGTAGGATGAGATATTACCCTCATCCCAGCCTTCTCCCAGAGGGAGAAGGGGCTTTCAATCTAAATTGAAATAAAAATATTCCAAAGGTTCAGTATGCATACTCGCCATTTTAGTCAACTTCCAAAGCCGTATCTTGCTTATCCAAAAATCATTCAGGGCCTGATTGTGAAAAAGCCAAAGGGTGAAAAAGTTCTGCCGCAAGTTGAATACGTGGTGGATTCATTCAAGGTTGATCAGAAGCATTTAAAAGCTTATAACGCCGTATGTGGCTTTAAGAACAATGGATATATTCCGGCGATCTATCTGGCGGTACTGTCACAAAGCCTGCAAATGCACATGATGACCTCAGAAGCTTTCCCATTTCCGATTTTAGGTCTGGTGCATATCCGGAACCAGGTTAAGCAATACCGTAAAGTGGGTGTCAATGAACAGCTGACTTTATCTTGCAAGTTTGGTGAATTGCAGCCACATGACAAAGGCGTACAGTTCGATTTCATTACTACGGTGAAAGTCGGTAATGATGTGGTTGTTGAGGCATTAACCACCTATTTATCACGTCAAAAAACCGATGCAAAGGCATCTGCAAAAACTGCAGAAAGCAAGACACCGAATTATGAAGTTAATGCAGAATGGGATATTTCTGAAAATACCGGTCGTCGCTATGCCATGTCTTCAGGTGATTTTAACCTGATCCATATTCATGCGCTAACAGCGAAAGCCTTTGGTTTTAAACAGGCGATTGCGCATGGTATGTGGAGTAAGGCAAGAGCGTTAGCGAGTTTGAACTTGCCAGATACCTATGAAGCGGATGTGTCGTTTAAACTGCCAATGTATTTGCCATCCAAGGTTCAGTTCGTCACTGCAACATCTGGCAATGATACTGAGTTCCTGATCCGCAATGCGAAAAGCCAGAAACCACATGTTTCAGGTAGTATCAAAGCCTTGTAATGATCTAAAAAGCCTAAACCTGATTTAGGCTTTTTTATTTCAGCCTGTGCTAAACATTAGATTTCAGTTGAAACATGTATCAAGGAAGGACGCATGAAACCGATTAAACAATATTTCTCCGCCAGTACCGATAACTATCAAGGTCATGTTGATCCTCGCTTTCAGGATCTAGCCGTGCAGTTTAGTCGTTTTCAGGATGCGCGTGTAGGACAGGGCGGTGCTGCACTGGTGGTATATCATCAGGGTGAAAAAGTCCTGGATATTTATACCGGCAAGAAATCTGAACAGGAGTTGTGGCAACCGGATACACTGTCAGTGTGCTATTCCACTGGCAAGGGTATTTTAGCAACTTTGGCACATATCCTGGTCAGTCATGGGCTGATCAGCTATGACACACCAGTAGCAGAATACTGGCCAGAGTTTGCCCAGCAAGACAAAGACCAGATCACGCTGGCACATATGCTAAGCCATCAAAGTGGTTTATATGATATTCGCAATATCATCGAGGATGCCCGGGAAATGGCGGACTGGCCGCATCTACTGCAACGTATTGCCGCAGCCAGACCACGTTTTGCTTTAGGAACAGATGCAGCCTATCAGCCACTCACTTTTGGCTGGCAAGTCGGTGGATTACTAGAAAAAGCGACTGGCAAAACACTTGCCGAGTTGATGGATCAATATCTGGTGCAACCATTACAGCTAGATGGTGCTTACTTTGGTGTGCCCGAGCATGAACTGCCACGCGTTGCTCGTCCGATTCATAGGAAAAAAGAACAGGCTCGGCCACGCGCAGAACAAACCCATCAACCAAGAAAACCCAACCTGATGGAACGCGCCTTAGAGCTGAGTGGTCAGAATCCGCAGGATTTTCAGGATGCTATGATTCCTAAAGGCATGAAGCATCTAAATTTCTTTAGTGATGAAGGGCTTAAAGCCATTATTCCTGCAGCAACCGGAGTATTTACTGCTCAGAGTCTGGCAAAAGTCTATGCCATGCTGGCACAACAAGGCCAATGGCAAGGACAAGACCTTATTTCCCAACAGACTTTTACACGTTTAAGCACGGTGCAATATACCCATCGTGACCGGATTATGCCGTTTCCGATGCATTGGCGTCTGGGCTATCACCGTATCCTGACTTTAGGAAAATCAACACAAGGCTTTGGCCATGTCGGTTTTAATGGTTCTGGGGCCTGGTGTGATCCGGAACGTAACCTGAGTTTTGCCTATACCCATAATTTCCCTACAGCCTCTATTACTGGCGATTACCGTCTGTGGGGCTTAACCCAGGAAGCTTTACGCTGCGCTGATAAGATCCAGACCGGACGTAAAGGCTGGTTTTAAGATTCTGGATAAATGAATACAATTTACCTGACGTATTCACTATGCTATGTTGCCGCATAATCAACATGCTGAATCTAGAGTCATGAAGAAAGTTGTTTTGATTCCACTGGTGGCAACGGCGGCACTATGGGGCTGTCAGGAAACCAAACAGGATAAAGCCCAAACTGCGGTTGAAGCCCAAGCGATGCAAACGGCTTGGGTGGGTGAATATCAGGGTACAACCCCGTGTATGGGATGTTTATCCAGCTGTGAAGATTGCCCGGGAATGGCAGTAAAACTTCGACTGAATAAAAATGAAACCTTTGTGCTGGAACGTGAAAGCCTGAGTGGTCATAACGAGCTTGAAACGATTAGCGGTAAAATCCGTTTCCAGGATGATAGCCGCCAGAAGATTGAATTGCTCAATGTGGCTAAACGAAATTTACTGTTCGTTGATCTGGAAAAGGGCTTACTGGAAATTCGTGAAGATCAAACAGGCAAACGCTATCAGATGCAAAGTGATTTTATTTTAGCTGAAAGCCTAAATTCTTGATAAAAGTTTTTGTTTTATATCCCTTTTTTTATCTGAATAAAAAAGGGATTTTTATTTATTCAATTCCTGCATTTATTTCACTATTTATCAAAAAAACAGTATGCTTAGACCTGTAAAAAGGAGCATACATGTATCAGGTACTTGCACGAAAATATCGTCCTCGTAATTTCAATGAATTGGTGGGTCAAAACCACGTTTCTCGTGCTTTAACCAGTGCGCTCGAACGCGGTCGTCTGCATCATGCCTATTTATTTACGGGCACGCGCGGTGTGGGTAAAACGACGATTGCACGTATTCTTGCAAAATGCCTGAACTGTGAAACAGGGGTGACTTCAACGCCGTGTGAGGTGTGTCCAACCTGTACCGCCGTAAATGAAGGCCGTTTTATTGACCTGATCGAGATTGATGCAGCTTCCCGCACAAAAGTTGAAGATACACGTGAACTGTTAGATAACGTTCCGTATGCACCGACTCAAGGTCGCTTTAAGGTCTATCTGATCGATGAAGTACACATGCTCTCTACCCATTCTTTCAATGCCTTGTTAAAGACGCTGGAAGAGCCACCTGAACATGTGAAGTTCTTGTTTGCAACCACAGATCCGCAAAAACTCCCGATTACGGTTATTTCGCGCTGTTTACAGTTTACTTTGCGTCCATTAGCAGTCGATGAAATTACTGATCACCTGGGTCATATTTTACAAAAAGAAAGTATTCAGGCTGACCAGGATGCGATCTGGCAAATTGCCGAATCCGCTCAAGGTTCACTGCGTGATGCACTGTCGCTGACCGATCAGGCCATTGCCTATGGTCAGGGGGCGATTCAGCATCAGGACGTGAAAGAGATGCTGGGGCTGATTGACCGCACCATTATCTATGACCTGATTCTGGCAATTCATCAGAACCAGAAAGCGCGAGTCAGTGAACTTCTGCTTCAATTCCGTCAACAAGCACTGGATGTTTCCTTAGTACTGGATCAGCTGATTTCAACCTTGCATGAACTGGCACTTTTACAATATTTACCAGATTTAAGTCTGAAATATAGTGCTGAAATTAACCAGAAAATCATGCAGCTCTCAGGACTGATTTCAGCACAAGATCTGCAGCTGTATTATCAAATTGCCTGTAAAGGTCGTGCTGATCTGCAAATGGCAGTAACGCAGGAGCAGGGCTTTGAAATGACGGTGCTGCGCTTGCTGGCGTTCCGCCCATTGCAGCCAAATGAAATCCAAGCCAATACTGTACAAGTTCAACAAGTGGCACCTGTAGTTGCACAGCCAAACGTTGTACCCCAACAGGAAAGTGCTCCAGTTGCATCACCGGTGGTCGAAGATTTTCCATTAGATGAAAATTATGAGGATGAGCCTGAATATAGCCCAGACTCTGCGCAGTCTGAGCCATCTTCCGATGATTTTCTCGATGATGAGACTGAGCCAAATTTAGATAATGCATCTGTCGAAGTACAGGCAGCAGAACCTACTACAGTTGAAACAGGTACGGATCAGATTATGTTTGATCCAAGTGTGGAAGATGGCCTGTTTGGTTTTGATGATTTACCTGTAGAACCGGCTACAGCAAGCAATGAAGCCAGCAGTGATGATTTCCTTTTAGAAGAATATCTTCCTGAAGATCATGCTACTGCACCTGTAGAGCAGAATGAGCCTGAATTCAGTTTGTCTGCAGCAGCACCTGAGCCAGAAACTGTTGAAAATATCGCAGTTGAATCCCAAGCAGCGCCTATAGTTTCGTCGGAAATTGTAAATATCCAGTCAGCAAATGCAGATATTTCAACAGACCGCAATCTGATGCCACAGGATATTCTGCAAATTCCGGTACAGGACATGCAGGGTGAATGGACTGTAGAAAAATGGGAATTCTGGTTCCGCAATAGCCAGCTTTCACCGGCCGTACAGGAGCTGGCACAGTACGGCATCATGACCGGGCAGATTGATGGAGAATCAGTTTTTCATATTCCGGAGCGTTACCAGCAGTTACTCGGTCAGTTGCAACATACGCTAGAAGAAGCACTGAAACAGCAGTGGACAGGTACACAATTCAAGGTGAAGTTTGAAGATGTCAACGAACTGATACCTTACACCATGCAGCGTGAACGTAAGGTGCGTGCATTTAAACGTGCTGAAGAACTTCTACATGCAGAACCTGCGGTGAAAGATCTGGTACAGAATTTCGATGCGGAATTGAAGAACATTCAGCTGAAATAAGTTCTAGATTTCACAGCGACTGTGTATAAACGGACATAGGGCATCTCGCATTTCATTCGAAATCGGGGTGCTTTTTCGTGTATGACGATCGACAAAAACATGTACAAAACTGCCTTGTGCTGCAGCCTGGTCATGATCTTGCTTAAAGATGGCTAGGTCATAAGTCAGAGAGGAACTTCCTAGCTTGGCAATATTGACACCGACTTCAATCACTTCTGGATAAGACAGCTCCTGATTGAACTGACAGCAGGAATTCACCACCAAACCAATATGGGGAGAAGTCCTTGGGTCAAAACCAGCATGTTGGATCAGCAGGGCATTGGCTGCGGTATCAAAATAGCTGTAATAGTTAACATTATTGACATGGCCGTATAGATCATTGTCCGCCCAGCGGGTCTGAATACTGAAGAAGAAAGTATATTGCTCACGGGTTTTGACAGTTGCTTTGCTCATGAATCGTTTCTTATAAAAATTGAGATGAATTTAAGTTGCTAATTGGTAGACATTAGGCATAAATCGCCTGATAGATCTGTAGAGCGTCTTCCACAGTCATATCTCGCGGATTGTTTTGCAACAGTCGCGTCTGTTTCATGGCATCTTCCGCCAGCATCATTAACATATGCTCAGGAATATCCAGTTGACTCAGTTTCAGAGGTAAACCACTACGTTCCAGATGATTATTAAAATGATCAATAAATAGATCGGTTAAACCATCATGGCAGCCTTTGCTGTAGGGATCGAGCCAGGTCATCAGTTCAGCATAGCGCTGTTTGGCCGCAGGGGCATTGAATTTCAGTACCTCAGTCAGCACAATCGCATTGCTATGCCCATGGGAAAGATGAAAATGGCCGCCAAGTGGATAAGCCAAAGCATGTACTGCACCGACGGGTGCATTGGCAAAAGCCTGACCAGCCAGCATGGAACCAACCAGCATATTCTGGCGTGCTTCCAGGTCATCGCCATCATCCAGAACACGAGCCAGGTTATTATTCAGGAGCTTTAATGCCTGTTTGGCCAGCATATCCGAATAGGGATTTTTCTTGATTTTCGATGTATAAGCTTCTATGGCATGTACCATGGCATCAATGCCGGTCGCTGCCGTAATGTGTCGAGGCAAACTACGGGTAAAGCTGGCATCCAGAATGGCAGTATCCGCAAACAGGAAAGGGGAAACAATTCCAGTTTTGGTGGTCTCACCTGTAGTCACAATCGAAATTGGGGTTACTTCCGAACCGGTTCCTGCTGTAGTCGGAATCAGGATCAGGGGCAGACGTGGGCCTTCAACTTGATCGATGCCATATAGCTCATGGAGGCATTGGGTTTGCTGTGCGTGGCTCAAGACGGCAATAATCTTGGCCACATCCAGTGAACTGCCACCACCAAAACCAATCACCACATCGATCTGTTCCTGACGGGCGAAAGAGATGGCATCCGCTATAATATGTTCTGGCGGATCTGCCTGCACATCAGCATAGATAGCGTAATCCAGACCTGCTTCATTGATAATGTATAAAACTTCCTCATGCAGATTCTGTGCAATCATGCCTTGATCGGTCACTAACAGCGCACGTATATATTTGCCTTTCTGTAGAATTTGGTGCAGCTCACGAATTGTGCCAAGTCCGGCAATGATGTTGGGAACAGTCTGAAATTGAAATCTTTGCATGGCTGCTTCCTTAATTTTTATCCAAATTCATATTATTGTGGTGTTGTGATATAGGATTCACTATACAAATAACTTAACATAAGAATCCTGAAAATAAAGTAGTGCTGAGGTTGTTTATGTCATCCAGAACGCCATTTAAGGTGTTATGTGTTTGTCTGGGAAATATTTGTCGTTCTCCCACGGCAGAGGTGGTCCTCAGACATTATTGCGATGTACATAATCTCAATATTATGGTCGATTCGGCGGGAACCAGTAATTATCATCCGGGTAAAGCCCCTGATTTGCGCAGTCAGGAACATGCCTTAAAGCGTGGTTATGATCTGTCTGCATTGCGTGCCCGTCAGCTGACTCTACAGGATTTCCTTGATTTTGATCTGATTCTTGCGATGGATGACGCCAATCTCAGTGATATTCTTGCACTGCAGAAATGTGCTGAACAAGAATTTGGTCAATTACGTGCCGAAGTCGCCCTGATGAGCGAATATGATCCTGATTATCCAAAACAGGCAGTACCTGATCCTTATTATGGCGGTGCTGAAGGTTTTGAACGCGTACTCAATCAGTGTGAATCCAGCAGTCTTGCATGGATCGATGTCTTTAAAATGCAACAAAAAGAGCTTAAGGTTTAAGTCATGCAAATCCAAACACAGGTTCAACTTAAACCTTTTAATACCCTCAGTCTGGATGCAGTGGCATCACATTACTGCAAAATTCAATCAAATGAAGACCTGATTCAGGCGCTAGAATTCGCCAAGCAGCAACAGCTAAATGTTCTGATTCTCTCGGGTGGTAGCAATATGCTTTTACCGGAACAAATTCATGCACTGGTATTGCATATGGACATCCAGGGTATTGAACTGCTGGATGCGGATGATCAGGTGCAATGCCTTCGCGTTGGTGCAGGCCAGAACTGGCATGATTTTGTGTTATGGACCACACAGCAAGGCTTTTATGGCCTGCAAAATCTGGCTTTAATTCCGGGGCTTGTCGGCGCTTCACCGGTACAGAATATCGGTGCTTATGGGGTAGAAGTTGGCGAGTTTATTGAAAGCGTTGAAGTCTACGATCGTAAAAATCACAGTTTTAGCTCAATCAAAGCAGCAGATTGTGACTTCGCCTATCGTCATAGTATCTTTAAAGACCATCCGGGCCGCTACATCATTACCCATGTCATCTTCCGTTTGTTGAAACAGCCTGAGCTTAAACTCAATTATGGTGACCTGAAAACAGCAGTAGGTGATGAACAGACGCCAGAAAATCTGGAGCGCCAGGTGATTCAGATTCGTCAGAGCAAATTGCCTGATCCTAAAGAATATCCAAATGTTGGTAGTTTCTTTAAGAATCCAGTAGTTGAATTACAATTCTTTGACCAAATTGCTCAACAATTCCCGAATTTACCTCATTATCCGCAGCCGAATAATCAAGTTAAAATGGCAGCCGGCTGGTTGATTGATCAAAGTGGATGGAAAGGTAAACAGCTGGGTTCAGTCGGTATGTTCCATAAACAGGCGCTGGTGCTGGTAAATTATGCCAATGCCTCACTCAAGGACGTACGTGCAACCTATAAGGCTGTACAGACTGACGTTCAGAAAAAATTTGGCGTTCTCCTAGAACCGGAGCCAGTTTTGTTTGCTGAAAATGGCATGATCCGCTCACATCAGGATTAAAGGATAAATAGATGGATAAAGCACACTGGATGGTTCGAATAGTTCAAGTAGTCTCAGCACTATTTGTGCTGTGCGCACTGTTCGTCGTCTTTCTTTATTCACCGTTTTATTCACATCTGATGGTCAAAGGACTGAACTATTTTGTTCCGGTCGAAGTCAATCAGATCGCTGCTGAAAGTCAGAAACAGGCATCTTTAAGTGTCAACGAAACACTGGAGCCAGGTTCTGAATTATGGATTGCGCGCCAAGCTTATCTCAAGGTGATGGAAGAAGATATTTCCAAAAATCAGTCACAGAACCTGGCACTGATTCAGGCACGCTATAAAGCTTTACAGCAGTTACTTGAAGATGAACGTGAAGCTGAGGCAGAAAAATCTGAACAGCAGAAAGTTCAGGTACCATTGCTGGTGACTGAAACAGAAGCAGCTGATGCAGTAGAACCAGATGATCTGACTGAACTGTTAAGCTTGAGCAGTGATGAAAATGCTGCCCAGATGGAACAGTTTATAGAATTCCTAAAAAGCTATGATGTTGAACAGCATCAGCAAAATATTGCGCAAATGACCAATGTGGAATTTGCCGAAGACCTCGCAACTTTAAATCATGACCAAACTCAGCCAGTGCAGGATGAGATGTCCAAACCTTATGCTATTGTGGTCTTGGGAGGCGGTTTGACCCTGCATGAAAATGGCAAAGATATTATCGTCAATGACTATACTCGTCTGCGCCTGGAAAAAACCCTGGAAGTCGAAAAACAGTATGATCTGCCGATTGTTTTGAGTGGAGTAGAAGCACCGTATATGCAACGCTGGTTACAAGCCTATGATGTGGATGCCAAACTGCTTGAAGACCGCAGTATGAATACCTGTGAGAATTCCCGTTTCAGCTCATTGCTGTTACAGAAGAAGGGTGGAGCCCCTACGGTGATCCTGATCACGGATCGCTATCATATGCCACGTACACGCCGTCTGTTCGCACTTAACGGTATTCAGACCATTCCGGTGGAAGCGCCAATGCCAAATTCACTTACTACATGGCGTCCAAGTGTTAAAAACTATGATCATAGCCGACGGGCTAACTATGAACTCTTAGCAACACTTCGGGATGTGTGGTTTGGATCAAGTGACTGTCGGGAGGTACCTTAATGTCAGATATCCCATTTTTAAACCCGGCAATTCTGAAACAGCTGGAGTTACCCGTTCCCAACCGGGATATTACCCCACAGTTGCTGCAACCGCTAAATCTGAATCGGGATATGCAGCCTACGCTGGAATTACAGGCTTACCGGAAACTGTATGGTTTTGACTTGTTGAATGCTAAACATTGGCAAGGTTATGTGCAGATGCCATTATTCAAGCTGCATGTACAGGTATTTGAACCTGATCTGACAGAAAGTCGCTTTGACAAAATCCAGGGTACTGTGTTCTTGCTGCATGGTTATCTGGAACATAGCGGGATTTATCAGCCAATTGTCAAAGAATTGCTGGAAGAAGGATTTAGTGTACTGACCTTTGATTTACCGGGGCATGGCTTGAGTAATGGTTCATCGGCCAATATTCAGAACTTTGATCATTACCAGCAGGTATTGCATGCAGTACACCGTTATGTGCGACATACAACGCAGTTACCGAAACCTTGGTTAGGTATTGGACAAAGTACTGGTGGAGCGATCTGGATGCATCACTTGCTGGAGTTTGCAGAACGTCGTGAAAATCCGTTTGTAGATCGCGTGCTACTACTTTCACCATTGATTCGTCCGGCTAAAACAGCTTGGTGGCATAATTCTGTGGGTCTTGGAATTATTCGTCGGATTAAGCGTGAAGTACCACGTCATTTCAGACGCAATAACCATAATCCTGAATTCCTGCGCTTTGTGCGTTTAAAGGATCCATTACAGCCTCGCATGATGGGCATGGACTGGATTCTGGCGATGTCACGCTGGATGCAGCAGATGGAAGACCGACCAGCCTGCCGTATTCCGGTATGGCTGGCGCAGGGTGCGCAGGATCAAACTGTAGATTGGCGTTATAACATCGAATTTATTCGACGCAAATTCCGTTTGCAGACGTTGTTGATGCTGGAAGAAGGTTCGCATCAGCTGATTAATGAGCGTGCCGACATTCGAGCGGCACTGACCGGTCTGATTCCAGCCTTCCTGCATGCACAGGGTGGCCGGACCTATTATTAAGTTCAGGTGGTTAATAGTATATTAAGGCGATTCTTTGGGATCGCCTTTTTTATTTCGATATATTTAAAATTTTTCTGCAGTAGCAATATTCCACATACGATAATAAAAGTTTTCTTCATCGCGATTTTCACAGTGGAGTAGCTCATTCTCCTTCATCCAGAAGTGCAATTGCGCATAGTTTTTAATCTCATGGCTATTGATTCGTTGAGCCAGTTGATGAGCTTTAATACCAGATGGATGGCAAACACCGGCGGAAGCGATCATTTCAGAGAGCGCCTTAAGGGTACTTTTATGATAGTTATAGACCCGTTCTGCCTTGCTTGGTACATGCAGCGCCTTTTGGCGGCTCTTGTCCTGAGTGGTGACACCGACAGGACATTGGTTGGTATGACAGCTTTGTGCCTGAATGCAGCCAATAGCAAACATAAAACCACGCGCTGAATTGACCCAGTCTGCACCAATTGCGATCGTACTGGCGATATCAAATGCACTAATGATTTTACCACTTGCACCAATTTTGATCTGTTTACGTAATCCTGCACCGACTAATGTGTTATGAACGAACAGTAAACCTTCACGTAGAGGTACGCCAATATTATCAATCATCTCAATAGGGGCTGCTCCGGTACCGCCTTCTGAACCATCGACCACAATGAAGTCCGGTAGAATTTTGGTATGCAGCATGGCTTTGACAATACTCATAAATTGCCAGGGTTGTCCTAGGCAGAGCTTAAAGCCGACAGGTTTTCCACCAGACAGCTCACGCAATTGCTGAATAAATTCCATCATTTCAATCGGTGTGCCGAAAGCAGGATGACTTGCTGGAGAAACACAGTCATGTTCCCGGCTGACTCCACGAATCTCGGCAATTTCCTCAGAAATCTTGGCTTTTGGAAGAATCCCACCATGTCCTGGTTTCGCACCTTGAGACAACTTGATTTCAATCATTTTCACTTGGGGAATTTTGGCTTTCTCCGCAAATTTGACCGGATCAAACTGGCCGTCTAGTGTACGACAACCAAAGTAAGCACTACCAATTTCCCAAACCAGGTCTCCGCCATTTTCCAGATGATAGGGGCTAATGCTGCCTTCACCTGTATCATGGTAGAAATTGCCCATTTTTGCACCCAGATTAAGCGCGCGGATGGCATTGGCACTCATACTGCCAAAACTCATGGCGGAAATATTCATGATTGAAGCACTATAAGGCTGCTTACATTGTTCATTGCCAATCGTAATCCTGAAAGTCGCTGGATCTGCGGGTGGGCAAGGGATAATCGAATGCGTGACAAACTTATAGTCATGGTTATAGACATCGATAATCGAACCAAAAGGTTTGTCAGAATTTTCATTTTTGGCACGTTGATAAACCAGACTGCGCTGCATACGGGAAAAAGGCAGGGCATCCTGATCGGCTTCAATAAAGTACTGGCGAATTTCTGGACGGAACTCTTCAAACAGGAAGCGGAAATGACCCATAATCGGATAGTTCCTGAGAATAGAATGCCGGTGTTGTAGTACATCATATAGTCCCACCACACTCAGAACAGCGCTAATAATCCACAGCGTATTGACCAGCGTTTGAGGCATGAAATAGTAAATATAGCGGGGTGAATAGCCGATATGAAAGCCGGTAAATACCAACGCAATAAAGATACAAAGGAACCAGATGGAATACCGTGAAAAAAAGGTATTTAGCAGTTTATGCCGGACAAGTTGAGCTGGATTTGCCATAAAATCTTGATTCCCTGTTGTTCTTATCAGACCTTCAGATTTTCAAGGCTTGGCGGTTTTATACAAGAACAAAATTGTTATTGGATTTTATAGGTTTAACCTGTAAAGATGGTTTAGATTAAAAATCAACCAAAATAATAGATCTCTTGCGAAAGTAAAAACCATCCCCATATAGATTTCATGAGATATCAGAACTTAAACCGTTTTTCAGATTCTGAATTCAAGCGCTTGGTTGGCGTACCTCGAGCAGTTTTTACCGAAATGGTCGAGGTTTTAGAAAAAGCAGAATCACTCAAAAAGAAATCAGGCCGTCCTCATACTTTAGCTATAGAGGATCAATTGTTATTAACACTCAATTACTTACGAAATTATAGCACTCAATTGGAGTTAGCAGCACACTATCATATCGCTGAAAGTAATGTGAACCGAACCATTAAAAAGGTTGAAGATGCCTTAATGAGATCAAGACGTTTTACTCTGCCAAAACGAAGCCTTACCACAACAGACGAACGCTTTAACTGGGTCATTATTGATGCGACAGAATGTTCAATAGAACGCCCGAAAAAAAAATCAGAGTAAGTTCTATAGTGGTAAAAAGAAGAAACATACGCTTAAAGCCCAAGTGATCTACCATCCTAAGAGTAAACAAATCATAGGATTAGATATATCGTATGGCAGTCAGCATGACATTAAATTGGCAAGGAAAACGGTTAAGAAATTCAAACATTGTGAATATGTTATGACTGATTTAGGGTACTACGGATTAGAGCAAGATGGCTTTAAATTATTGATGCCCATTAAGAAAAAGAAGAATTTTCCTTTATTTGAAGTTGAGAAAAAGTACAATAAAATGATTGGAAAAATACGCGTTGTGATCGAACACATTAATAGTCAATTGAAAACATTTAGAATCTTAAGTGAACGCTATCGAAATAGACGGAAAAGATTCGGTTTACGCATGAACTTAATTGCTGCACTGGTAAACCGAATCAACTTGCAATAACAACTTTCGCAAGAGGTCTAATATGTTTAGCATAAAAAATCCTATGAAAAAAATCTGCAAAAGGCATCGCTTCTTTTTATTTCACATACAGGGAAGGCTGGATTAAATTGCTTTTATCTAATAACGGAGGAGAAAGGATTACGAAGAAATCGATCCGGTTCAATACTGCTGAGCTGGCGTGCTTATGCATGTAATGACCTTAACTATGAAACTTCCTTACTGCATATGCCTGGGGGAACAAGACAGGCATATGCAGGATCAGCAGGCTATTAACTACCATCAACCAACCACAATAACGACAAAAAGATGATAAGAAATTATGAGTCCCGGGAATGGGACTTTTTTATATCTATTTTATGCTTCGTCTTCTTGATGTACGGCTTGGGAAACTTGCTCAGGTTCAATTTTTTGAATCTTGTTGCCAAAGCTGCGTAGCCACCATACCAGTTGTGAAGTAAAAGGAACCGTTGCACTAATGAGAGCCATACCATGATCAAGCTTTTCAATCTGTTGATCGCGGCTCAGCTGGCTTTCTTCAAAGTAGTGCGCATCTGCTTCAGGCATGTGCAGTTTCAGCATGACATTTTCAGTAGGCTGGTCGAAGTTGACCCGGAAGCCCAAAGCACCTGATTCGATATATGCATCAATGTCAAAGTTCACTGGGTGCAGGGCACGGGTATTCAAAACATTCGCCGACTTGAAGCGGTGCAGGGCAAAGGTCTGAATATCCGATTTGTCATGACGGGTACATACCAGATAAATAATCGAACCTTTTTGTACCAATGCCAGCGGATTGAGGATATAAGACTTTTCTTCGCTATTTTGTCCGCGACCCTGATAAATACATTCTAGCTGCTTGTCTTGCAACAACCCTTCGTAGATGGCCTGTTGTGCTTGACGGTCTACAACAGGCGGAATCAGGGGCTGAGTCGCAGGAACGATGCGGACCCGGTTAATCCATTGTCGCACATTGTTCTGGGTCGACAGGCTGCGACGCGCCAGATCAAACCATGGATTCATTTCTTCAATCAGACTTGGCGGTAACAGGTGTTTAAGATGTTCCTCGACCATCATAAAAGTCACCGCTTGTGAACTGGTCATATGCGGCAAACTTTGAATGGGTGCATCGGAGCGCCAACGCCAGCCCTGCGGAATAGTTTTACTGCTTTCAATGGGAAAACGCTGTGCAATCTGATTCAGGTCACGCTGAATGGTACGCAAACTGATTTCCACACCTTCACGTTCCAGGATTTCCTGCAATTCGCGAGTGCCCATCCATTT
This sequence comes from Acinetobacter sp. ASP199, assembly GCF_022700675.1. NCBI lineage: Bacteria > Pseudomonadati > Pseudomonadota > Gammaproteobacteria > Moraxellales > Moraxellaceae > Acinetobacter > Acinetobacter sp. ASP199. The sequence goes on along the minus strand of NZ_CP062182.1, from coordinate 1,780,753 downwards.
CCCAGTCGTCAGGCGCGATAAAATCTGCCATTGGCGATAAAGGCTATTCGAAGTTTCTTTTTCTTGTCCGGTCATAAGCTGAAATCAGGATCTGCAAATTGAGAAAAAATCATTAACACAATAAAAAAACTCTATTTTTTTCGCAAGTATTTTAAGTAATCGAGAATAGCAGAATAGATACACATTGGTGCAAAAATGCCATTGAGTCGCTCGGAAATAAAGGGATTAATGATAAGTACAAAAATACCGCATGGCATGGATATTGCTTTGTTAAATATACAATTTGATTACAATACGACGAGGTTTGTATGCTAAAAGAAACCCAGGATACAAATATCACAACGACTATAGAAAATTTTACAACAACGGCGATTAACACTAATTTTACAGAAGCGAAGGACGCGGTAGAAACTCACACAGCCAAACCTCTACAAGTGCTGCAGCAGATGTCTTCTAGATTCTTTAATGAAATGCGTGATGACCAGAATATGAATGGTCAAGCGGGCCAGAAAATCGAAGAGTGGTTATCAAAGCATACTTTAGATGAGCTTAACACCCTGAATAAATTGGTAAAAGAACATTTTCTTTATGAAGGAATTACCTTCACGGTTTATGGAGATGAAGAAGGCACCGAACGTACTATCCCTTTTGACATTATTCCACGCGTGATTGCGCGCAAGCAATGGAATATGGTGGCACTCGGTTGTGAACAACGTGTTAAAGCCCTGAACCTGTTTTTGCATGATATCTATCATCAGCAGGACATCCTGAAAGCAGGGATTGTGCCTGAACTGCAAGTCCTGACGCATGAGGCTTATCAGCCGCATATGTATCAACATAGTCTGAAAGGCAGCGTCTATAGTCAAATCAGTGGCATTGATATCATTCGGGACTCAAAGGGCGAGTTCTACGTACTTGAAGATAACCTGAGAACGCCTTCAGGCGTATCTTACATGCTGGAAAGCCGCAAGATCAGTGAAAAGCTGATGCCAGACCTGTTTGAGCAGACACCCATTGCTGGTGTGGAGCAATACCCACATTTACTCAAAGAAATTCTGGCCGAAAATTCACCCGTCGATAATCCATTTATTGTGGTACTGACCCCAGGCCGATTCAATAGTGCTTACTATGAACATGCTTTCCTGGCAAGGGAAATGGATGTGCCATTGGTGACATCACGTGACCTTTATGTAGAGAACGCGAAAGTTTATGTAAAAACTATACGTGGTCGTCAGCAGGTAGATGTTATTTATAGACGTGTCGATGATGCCTATCTCGATCCGCTTTGCTTTAAACCTGATAGTACCCTTGGTGTACCAGGTCTGATGTCTGCCTATTTGCAGCACAATGTTGTCATTGCGAATGCACCGGGAACGGGTGTAGCAGATGACAAGTCGATCTATCCTTATGTGGATAAGATGATTAATTTCTACCTTGGCGAACACCCTATTCTGAAGAATGTTCCAACTTACCAATGCCGTGAAGCTGAAGATCTCAGTTATGTATTGGCACATCTTGACCAGCTGGTTGTAAAAGAAGCCCAAGGTTCAGGTGGCTATGGCATGTTGATCGGTCCACAGGCGTCTAGACAGCAGATTGAAACCTTTAGAGAGAAAATCATGGCTGCGCCACATTTATATATTGCTCAACCAACGCTGGATCTTTCCGTCAGCCCAACCTTGACCAACTATGGCATTGCAGAACGTCATATTGATTTGCGTCCATTTGTGCTCAGCTCACCTTACCGTACTGAAATCGTACCAGGCGGACTGACACGTGTAGCAATGCAAGCGGGTTCGCTGGTAGTGAATTCCTCTCAGGGCGGTGGTATCAAAGACACCTGGATTGTCGATAATCTCCATTCATAAAAATAGCAAAGAAGGAATTTTTCATGCTTTTACTTAATTCCAATGCGCAACATATTTTTTGGTTGGGTCGCTACTTATCAAGAACACAGTTTTTATGTGCCCATTTTCCTTTTTTAGAAGATGATGCTGCGGTTGCCTATGCGCATGCCTTCTGCCTGCCCGCCTTTGATGCCAGTTCATTAAATGAACTGGTACTTGATCAGGCTCAGCCATATTCATTCCATCAGCAGTTTAAAGTGGCTCGTGACAATATTCAGGAACTACGAGGTGTACTGTCTGCCAAAGCTTATGCAGAACTGAACCGTCTGATTCGTACTGCTGATCAGAATGCAGGTTATATCTGCGATGTCGTGACAGATTGTCAGGATATTCTGGAAGGTGAATCTCCGGACGTGTTCCTGTTCTTCAGCCTGGGACAGTGTCTGGAAAAGCTTGATCAGGAACTACGTTTAGGTGAAGACACTGCGACTACAATTGCAAAAATTGATTATGTAATTAAAACCCTGGTGGAAATGGGCTGGTCAGATCTGAATGAATACTGGAACCAGCTACGTGACAATACTGATCTGATCAATTTTTACCAGTTCAGTGACTATATTCATCATATGTTCGAGATTAATCTATGAAGTTGATGGTGAATCACCAAACGCACTATAGCTATACCGCGACTGTCACCAGCAGTATTCAATACATTAAGATGATGCCTTCCAGTACTGTACATCAGCAGGTACATTCGTGGGATGTCAGCGTGCCGGGTAGCCGTGAGCTGAGCCGGGATGCCTTTCATAATTTGTGGATTACCAGTACTCAGCGCACACCTTATCAGTACTTAACCATTATGGCGCAAGGCATAGTCGAGTTAAATCCCTTGAATCATGCTCAGGGAATGAATGACCAGATCAATCCAAACCTGTTCTTGCAACCCACTTCAACTACTCAGTGTAATGAGGAAATGAAGGATTTTGTAAAACAGTATGTACCAGCACCGACACGTCTGAACCTGATGGCATTGGCTCAGGCGGTATTGGAGCATGTACCCTATATAACAAATAGTAGCTCGGTAAATGGATCAGCCATTGATGCTTTCGAGGCAAAACAGGGTGTCTGCCAGGATCATGCACATATTTTCATTGCCATGTGCAAATATCTGGGTTTACCAGCACGTTATGTTTCCGGTTATCTGTATGCCCAAAATACTTCTCACTTGGCCAGTCATGCCTGGGCAGAGGTATTTATTGACCAGGCTTGGTATTGCTTTGATGTGAGTAATCAGTTATTTGTACCTAGTGCACATATTTATGTTGCCATTGGGCGTGACTATTGGGATGTTGCGCCGGTACGTGGGGTAAGAGAAAAGGGCGGAGTGGAATCAATGCATTCCATCGTCCAGGTTCTAAGTTGTTAGTAAGGACAAAAAATGACTTATTGTTGTGCGCTTCGTTTGGAGCAGGGGATGGTGTTCATTAGTGACACTCGGACGAATGCGGGTGTCGATCACATCTCGGTGTTTCGCAAATTATATACCTTTGGTATTCCGGGTGAGCGCGTCATTGTCATTCAGGCATCAGGAAATCTGGCTACGACACAGGCAGTGATAGGGCATATTAAAAATCAACTGGAACTGAATCAGGAACCCAATATTCTCAGTTTGCATACCATGTTTGAGGTGGCGGAATTGGTTGGCCATACCGTGAAGCATGTGATTGAAAGTGTGACCACAGATATCACGGAGCAAAGCAACTATTATTGCAGCTTGTTGGTGGGTGGGCAGATTGCTGGACAGGATATGCAGCTCTATCACATTTATCCGCAGGGCAATTTTATCTGTGCAACCAGTGATACGCCGTATTTCCAGATTGGGGAAAGTAAATATGGCAAGCCGATTCTGGATCGTGCACTCAGTTATGATATGCCGCTGGATGAAGCACTGCGATGTTCACTGATTTCCTTCGCCTCGACTTTACGTTCCAATGTTTCTGTAGGGATGCCGCTGGATGTGCTGGTTTATCATAAGGATACCTTGGAAATACCGGCAGGTAAGCGTATTCAGGAAGATGATGAATATTTCACCAAAATCAGTAAGCAGTGGTCGGATACTTTGAAGAAAGGTTTGCAGGGATTACCTAAGCCAACTTTAGATTATTTTCAATAAAACTATCTATCAGCTTGATATCTCGTTACAGTGGTCATGCAAACTTAAGAGAACTTAAATAACAGAGGTTAGCATGCATCATTTTTGTTATGCCAGTCAGAGTACCTCTGATAAGTCGAATTTGCTCGATGACTTAACGGATATTCTGGCCGAGGCACGAGATTTTAATTATCGTCACGGTATCACTGGGGCATTATATTTTGCAGATGGCTATTTCTTTCAATGCCTTGAAGGAAGCTTAGAACATCTGAATATGTTATTTGAAAAGCTCAACAAAGATCCACGGCATGAGAATATCAAACGTTTTGAAATGCGTCCGATAGAGCAGATTAATTTTGCCGGCTGGTCGATGAAGTATATTTCACGACGCGATGAAATCCGGGATTTTTGTACAAATATGGGCTTTAATAACTTTACCCCACACCATTTTGAACAAGTTCATGTAGATGCGCTATTAACTCAGCTACAAACTCAAGATGAAGAAGAAACTACAGCAAATTAAATAAAAAAGCCCAATCTTGATTGGGCTTTTTTATGCAAGGTGTTTTAAACCAGCTGACGCACTGGACGCGCAGACATACGACACAGCAATTCATAGCCGATGGTGCCATTGGCTTCAGCGACATCATCGACCAGACGGGTTTTACCCCACAGTTCGACTTCAGTGCCAAGCTGCAGATTGAGACCAGTGGCATCTATCGCGATCATATCCATTGCGACCCGACCAATCACACGCGTTTGTTGTCCATAAATCGCGACATAATTCTGTTTCGGGAAGGCACGCGGATAACCATCACCATAGCCAATTGAAACAATAGCCAACGTCATGTCCTGATCTGCTGTGAACGTCGAACCATAACCGACATGTTCACCTGCTTTAATATCATTCAGGGCAATCACTTCAGCAGTGAAAGTCATCACTGGTTTTAAATCCAGATCATGAATCGTTTTGTCTGCAAATGGGGTTGCACCGTAAAGCATGATACCAGGACGGACAAAGTCAAAATGCAGTTCAGGATATTTATAAATCGCAGCCGAGTTGCAGCATGAACCCATGAGGGGGGCACAGTCATTTTTCACTTCAAGGAACTGCTGGATCTGCTGTTCATTCAAAGGATGATCAGCGTCGGCATTGGCAAAGTGCATCGCAAGTACACAGCTAAAACCTTCAGCTTTGAGTTGATTGATCACATTTTTAATCACATCAATTTTAAAGCCCAGACGGTTCATACCGCTGTTCAGTTTCACCCAGACTTTTAGGCCTTTCGCGATATAGGCTTCTTTATGAGCCAACAACCATTCTAACTGCGGCTGATGATGCACGATGACTTCAATATTCTGGTCAATGACAATCTGCATTTCATCGGCAGAGAACACACCTTCAATCAGGGTAATCGGTTGCTGATAGCCGAGCTCTCGAATTTCGAGTGCTTCCTGAAGGCAGGCGACACCGAATGCATCGCTATCTTTTAAGGCTGCTAAGCAGTCTTTAACTCCATGTCCGTAAGCATTGGCTTTCACCATACTGACGATTTTAGCGGTTGGGGCAAGTTGTTTGACACGGTTTAAATTATATTGCAGTGCTGTACTGTCAATATAAACTGTTGCTTGGCGCACCCTAGATACTCCTGCGGGATGACAAAAATAATATCGTGTGAAACACACAAAAGAGGGAGAGAAATAACTTTATTGATAAACCAAAATCAGTCATTTCAAAATTGTAAATATTGTAGTCCTATCTATCGCAAATGGACATGCTCATTTATAGAATTTCGTCCACGGTATGCTAAAGCAATAAAAAAGAGACCCATGTGGTCTCTTTTTAAAATCAGGTTTAAGCAGAATATTTACTCTTCATCATCATATTGCGCATAGAACTCAGGAGAGAGGTTACTAAAGCGAGTATATTGACCTTCAAAAGCCAAACGCACGGTACCAATTGGACCGTTACGCTGTTTACCAATGATGATTTCAGCAGTACCCGCTTCTTTGGATTCTTTGTTATAGACTTCATCGCGGTAAATGAACATGATCAAATCGGCATCCTGCTCGATCGCACCAGATTCACGTAAGTCAGACATTACTGGACGTTTGTTTGGGCGGTTTTCCAGAGAACGGTTCAATTGCGACAAGGCAATCACTGGACATTGCATCTCTTTGGCCAAAGCTTTTAAGCTTCGGGAAATTTCCGAGATCTCGCCCACACGGTTATCACCCATGCCAGGTACTTTCATGAGTTGAAGGTAATCGACCATGATACAGCCGAGCTTACCGCCATGCATTTTGGCAATACGACGTGCACGCGCACGAACTTCCGTCGGTGGCAGAGCAGAGGAATCATCGATATACAGGTTCTTTTCCTGTAAATGTACAATGGTACTGGTGACTTTAGACCATTCATCACTGTCCATTTTACCGGCACGTAAGTGACCTTGATGCACACGACCAAATGATGAAATCAAACGCATCGCGATCGAGTCGGCGGGCATCTCCATCGAATAAACCAGGGCAGGCAGGTTATTGTTGAACAGCACACTTTCCACCAGGTTCATGGCGAAGGTGGTTTTACCCATAGATGGACGGGCAGCGACAATGATCAGGTCACCGGATTGCATGCCGGAAGTTTTATTGTCGAGTTCAACGAAGCCGGTGGTGAGACCGGTAATCGAACCTTCCATCTGCGAAAGTTCATTCAATTTATCAAAAACGTCTGCAACGACGGTATTAATTGCTTTCGGCCCTTGTGCCTTGGCATTATTATTATGTTGCTCGGCAATCGAGAAAATATTGGTTTCTGCCAGATCTAGAATTTCACTGACGCTACGACCTTTAGTGTCATATGCATTTTGCAGGATTTCGGAGCTGACCTTGATCATGCTACGTAAGGTCGAGAATTCCTTAATCTTGTTGGCATAGGTTTCCAGGTTGTAGAAACTTGATGGTGAATCAGCCATGAGCTGCATCAGGTATTCTTCACCACCGATAGCATCTAGCAGATTCTGTTTAATCAGCCAGTCATGCACCAGTACAGCATCGTAAGGAGAGTTGTCCTTGGACAGCTGATCAATCGCACGGAAGATATATTTATGACGGGTTGCATAAAAATCATTTTCAGTTAGCACGTCACCGACTTGTTCAAAAGATTCGGCAACCGTCATTAAGGCAGCAAGTACAGCTTGTTCAATCGCTAAATTGTGCGGAGGCGTGCGAAACTCCTTGAGCTGAGTATCAGCAACAATTTCTGGTTTAGCGCTGTTCTGCTTAGTGCTGGCATTCGCCTGTGACATATAAAGCCCTGAATTTTAATACAATGGTTTAAATATTCTCGGAGATGGATAGCTACTATCAACTACGAAGTGAAATAATACGCGTTCCGTTAAAAAATGCGAAGTGTATTTTTAAAATTACGCGAATAATAAAATGAATATGAGATATGCCATATCTTCGAATTATTTTAGATAAAAAAAGAGCATGCCAAAGCATGCTCTTTTTCTTGGTGAGAAATTACTCAGCTACGATAGTAACCAGAACTTCTGCAACAACATCATGGTGCAATTGGATTGCGATGTTGAATTCACCAGTGTTGCGAAGCGCGCCATTCGGAAGACGAACTTCTGCACGGTCAACTGTAAGACCAGCATTTGTCAACGCGTCAGCGATGTCACGTGTACCGATTGAACCGAACAGTTTACCTTCGTCACCAGCTTTCGCAGTGATTACGATATTTACTTCATTCAATTGGTCAGCACGTGCTTGAGCAGCAGCTAATACTTCAGCTTCTTGTTTCTCAAGTTCAGCACGACGAGCTTCAAAAGCTGCAGTGTTTGACTCAGTAGCAGCAACTGCCATACCTTGTGGGATCAAGAAGTTACGGCCGTAACCAGCTTTAACTGAAACTTTATCACCAAGTTTACCAAGGTTTTTAATGCGTTGTAATAAGATAATATCCACAGCTCAACCTCACTTATGATTGTCAGTGTAAGGGATCAAAGACAAGTAGCGAGCTTGTTTGATAGCAAGCGCTAATTGACGTTGGTAACGAGCTTTAGTACCTGTAATACGGCTAGGAACAATCTTGCCGTTTTCAGTGATGTACTGTTTTAAAGTGTCGATATCTTTGTAGTCGATGTACGTAACGTTCTCAGCTGTAAAGCGGCAGAACTTGCGACGACGGTAAAAACGTGCCATGTTAGGTTCTCCTTATGCTTCAGCAGAGTCTTGAGCTTGTTGTGCTTCTTCACGTTGAGCTTTACGCGCACGTTTTTCTTCAGCACTCTTAGCCAATAGTGACTCTTCAGTGATAGCGTTTTCACGACGGATGATAAGGCTACGAATGATTGCGTCGTTATAACGGAATAATTCTTCAAGCTCATCAAGAGTAGTTTGACCACACTCAACATTCATAAGAATGTAGTGAGCTTTGTGGATCTTGTTGATTGGGTAAGCCAATTGACGACGGCCCCAGTCTTCAAGACGGTGGATTTGACCTTCAGCTTCTTTGATGTGAGTTAGGTAACGTTCTACCATACCCACAACTTGATCGCTTTGGTCTGGATGTACCAATAGTACGATTTCGTAGTGACGCATTGTCAGCTCCTTACGGTTTAAACAGCCCCAATTTTTAAGTCAATTGAAGCAAGGAGTCACAACCAAGGTTGTGTCGCAATATTTGCGAAGCGTGAAGTTTAGTGGGTTTTGGGGAGAAATACAACCGGATTGGCAAGAATTGCATAATTAAACAGCGGTTTTGTGCTAATTGGAATTGGCAGCGCAGAAAAGACAAAAGAAAATTGTCTGTGCTTAATTAATTCGCGATTTAATGATGATGAGTAATAAGATAAAAGATAATTCTCATCTGGCCATAATATATCTCTTTCATAAATCAAAAAATGATCGTTATATTTATATTTCAATGGATATTGAAAGTTCCTTCTCCCTCTGGGATGAGAAGTGTTACTTCGCAAGAGGATGAGGGGATTTCTTAGAAAAACCTCTCCCTGAGGAGCATACTCCGCAAGTCTCCTACAAGGAGAGGGAATTTGCTTTGCAGTGATTCAAAAATGATTTATGAAAGAACCCTAATGAACATCTTTTTATTCAAGTGGAATTCTTATTTTATGCGTTAAACGCACTTTAGAAAAATTGATGCAGATTTTAAAAGCAGATTTGGTTTTAGACAGACAGAGTTCTAAAAGGCAAGAATAGAAGTATTTAAAGCAGAGATTGGGAAATAACAGGCTCAAATAAAAAAAGATAGAGTAAAACTCTATCTTCTTAAAAAATGATGTAAGGCATTTTCGGAGCAGTCGATGTAAAGCAGAACAGAATACTAATCACAGTAATCAGTTTTACGGAATACATAAAATACTGCTTGGCCCAAGCCTGATCATCTTCAGCCTTAAAGCCCTGAATACTTAAGTAGATCCAGTACAGGGTTAAGATGTTCAACACTACCATGTATAGCCAGTTGGCATAGCCAAAGAAAAACAGGCCATTCATGACCACACCAAACAGAATCACATAAATCAGCGATTCAACCTTAGTGCGTTGAATTGAACGTGCTACAGGCAGAATTGGAATGCCTGCATTTTTGTAATCTTCAAAGCGGTAAACTGCAATTCCCCACGAATGAGGCATTTGCCAGAAGGCATACCCAACGAAGATCAGTAGGGCACCTAAGTCAAACTGATTTGCAACTGCGGTATAACCAATCACAGGCGGAGCTGCGCCAGAAATACTGCCTACCAGTGTCTGGTGAATAGTTGTGCGTTTTGTCCATAAGCTGTAGAAACCAACGTATACGACAAAACCAATAACTGCGAATAGGAAAGCATATGCATTTACCCAAAACCAGAGAATACTAAAACCGATCAGGCTTAAGACAAAAGCAAAGGCAAGTGCGACAGGTTCAGAAATGGTTTTTTTAACAAGAGCACGATTTTGTGTGCGCTGCATTTTCTGGTCGATGTCCTGGTCAATGACATTGTTGACAACACATCCTGATGCTACAACGAATGTAGTACCAAAAAGGGTAAGGAGCAGGAGAAGGAAATCTACAGAACCTTGAGTGGCTACAAAGTAGCCACCCAAAGTGGTAACGAAGTTACCAAAGAGAATTCCTGGCTTAGTCAGGAATAAATACTTTTTCAGCATGACAACCAGTTTAGATCATCATGTTGTAGTGTAGGTAGTTCATGATCCATACAGAACCCACTAAAAGAATAGCGATGGTTAAGATGGTATACACAAATGCAATTACGTTCCAGCGTTGCTCTGAAGAAGAGTTCATGTGCAGGAAGTAAATCAGCTGTACAAGAATCTGAGCAACCGCAGTAATCGCGATTACAGTGATCAATGTACCACGGCCAAAACCGCCCGCCATAACCATACCGAATGGAATTACAGTAAGGACAACAGACAGGATGAAGCCGATAGTGTATTGCTTCACGTTACCGTGTGATTCGCCAGCAGCGTTATGATCATGACTCATTACAGAACTCCCATCAAGTAAACTACGCTGAATACACAGATCCATACGATGTCAAGGAAGTGCCAGAACAAGCTTAGGCACGCAAGACGACGAGTGTTAGGCAGAGTCAAACCATATTTCTTGATTTGAATCATTAACACGATCATCCATACCAAACCTGAAGTCACGTGGATACCGTGCGTACCAACTAGCGTAAAGAACGCAGAAAGGAACGCAGAAGTGCTAGGACCGTGACCAGCGTGAACTAGATGATTGAATTCATAAAGTTCCATACCGATGAAGATCGCACCGAATACCCAAGTAATCGCTAACCAAGTCAGTACTTTTGCAACGTCTTTTTTGTATGCAGCAAGAACGGCAAAACCAAACGTAACAGAAGAGATCAAGAGAGCAAACGTTTCAGTTAAAACGAAGCCTAATGAATCACCAAACAGCTCTTTTGCGCTTGGTGTACCCACTGGAATGTGGCTGCTTAAAACGGCGAATGCAATGAAGAGTGTACCGAAAAGGACAAGGTCACTCATCAAGTAAGTCCAGAAACCAAAGACAGTGATGTCAGTATCATCGTGATGATGATGCTCATCGTGTCCGTGGTTGTCGTGATGAAGTACTTCAGCCATGGTCTTAGTCCTTCTTCAAGTGTTTTTCAAGGATCGCATAGCGTTCATTTTCGATACGCTCAACTTCAGCAGCTGGAACATAGTAATCCACTTTCTTGGTGAAAGAAGACACGATGAAGCTGATGATAGATGCAACGAAAGTGACAGCTACTAACCACCAGATGTGCCAGATTAACGCGAAGCCCATAACAGTGATGAACATAGCGATAACGAAACCAGCAGCACGGTTAGTCGGCATATGGATGTCTTCGTACTTGGTAGGTTTTGCGTATGCAACGCCATTCTCTTTGTCTGTCCAGAAAGTATCAATACCATTGATCTTTGGAAGGTAGGCAAAGTTATAGAATGGAGCAGGAGATGAAGTAGACCACTCAAGTGTACGGCCATCCCAGATATCGCCTGTATAGTCGATGTTCTGTTCGCGTTGCAAGAAACCAACAACAATTTGCATAACGAAACATGCAAGACCCAGTGCAATAAGTACAGCACCAACCATAGCAATGTTGATATATGGGTCCCATTCTGGGTTGTCAAATGTATTCAGACGACGAGTCATACCCATGAAGCCAAGGATATAAAGTGGCATGAATGCAAAGTAGAAACCAAAGAACCAGAACCAGAATGCTGCTTTACCCCAAGTTTCATTGAGCTTCCAACCAAACATTTTTGGCCAGTAGAAAATGATACCTGCGAACATCGCGAATACTACACCACCAATAATTACGTTATGGAAGTGAGCGATCAGGAATAAAGAGTTGTGTACCAGGAAGTCCGCTGGTGGAACTGCCATCAATACACCAGTTAAACCACCGATACCGAAAGTCACAAGGAAGCCAAGTGTCCATAGCATTGGGGTAGTGTACGTGATGCGGCCCTTGTACATGGTGAACAACCAAGAGAAGATTTTTACACCAGTCGGGATCGCAATAATCATGGTCATGATACCGAAGAACGCGTTAACGTTGGCACCAGCACCCATGGTAAAGAAGTGGTGAACCCAAACAACCAGTGAAAGAACACCAATTGCTACAGTTGCGTACACCATTGACTTATAACCGAACAATGATTTGCGAGAGAACACCGCAGTAACTTCTGAGTAAATACCAAATGCTGGTAAAATCAAGATGTATACTTCAGGATGACCCCAAGTCCAAATCAAGTTTACGTACAACATTGGGCTACCACCCAAGTCATTTGTAAAGAAGTGGAAGTCAAAGTAACGGTCAAGTGTCAACATTGCAATTGTTGCAGTTAACACTGGGAAGGTTGCAACGATTAATACAACTGTTACAAGCGCAGTCCAAGTGAAAATAGGCATATCCATCATTTTCATGCCAGGCGCACGCATTTTAATGATGGTAACGAAGAAGTTAACACCAGTTAAAAGTGTACCTAGACCTGAAACCTGAAGTGCCCAAATGTAGTAGTCTACACCTACGCCAGGAGAGTATTCGATACCTGAAAGAGGAGGATAAGCCATCCAACCTGTTGCAGCGAATTCACCTAAAGCAAGCGAAACCATTACCAGACCGGCAGCACCAGCAAACAGCCAGAAGCTTAAAGAGTTCAATAATGGGAATGCAACGTCACGTGCACCGATTTGAAGCGGTACAGCAATGTTCATTAAACCAACAACAAGACCCATCGCTACGAAGAAGATCATGATCACGCCGTGCGCGGTAAAGATCTGGTCATAGTGTTCTGGGTGCAAGTAACCTTCACCACCACCTTTTGCAAGGAACTGCTGAAGACGCATCATGATCGCATCGGCGAAACCACGCAAAAGCATGACAATCGACACGAAGATATACATGATACCGATTTTTTTATGGTCTACAGATGTGAACCATTCGTTCCACAGGTAGCCCCATTTTTTGAAGTAGGTGATACCAGCAACAACTGCGATACCGCCTAAGATCATCATTGCAACAGTAACCAATACGATTGGATCGTAAGGAATTGCATCTGGACCTAACTTACCTAATAAGTTCATGTCTTATTCCCCTTGAGAAGCAGTCGCATGTGCATCAGCTACATGTGCTTCAGAAGCAGCAGCTTCTTCGTGCGCAACACCGTGCTCTGCAGCAGGAGCTGAGTGGTCAGCACCATGGTAGTTGCTCATGTAGTGATTAATCACAGATTCAAACAAACCTTGCTCTACAGAAGAGTAATAAGTCACAGGATGTGGCTTAGTTGGGTAAGGCTTCAAAGCTTCAGCAGCAGCCTTCTCTTCAGGAGTATTTGCTTTTGCGATCAGCGCTTCAATCTGGTGTTTACCACGGTTGCCATCACGCAGAGATGCGAATTCAGGCTGGTCTAGTACAGATTTCTGAATAGCTTCCGGATTTACTGAAGTACCATTACCTGCTTGAACAGCAGAAACCCATTCAGCAAACTGAGCATCAGTCACAGAGTGAGCGCGGAAGCGCATTTGTGAGAAGCCATAACCAGAATAGTTAGAAGAGAAACCGCGGTAGCCTTCAGCTGGGCTGGTTTCGTCTGCCAACAGGTTCAGGTGAGTTTGCATACCTGCCATTGCATAGATCTGACCACCTAACGCCGGGATGAAGAATGAGTTCATCGTGAAGTTAGAGGTAATACGAAGTGCAACCGGAGTTTTCTCTGGGAAACGCATTTCGTTAATCGTTGCAATACCTTGCTCTGGGTAGATAAAGATCCATTTGAACTGTTCAGCAATTACCTGAACGGTCAATGGTGCTTTGTCTGACTCAAGCGGACGGTATGGGTCGTACTTGTGGGAACCCCACCAAGTTAACCAGGCAAGAATAGCAATAATAATAACTGGGATACCCCAAACTACAATTTCAATTGCAGTAGAGTGTGCCCAAGTAGGTTTATAGTCTGCGTCTTTATTCGATGCGCGATATTTCCAACCGAACCATAATGCCATGATTGCTGATGGGATAACCACCAGGAGCATTAAGTAAATCGCAGTCATCATCAGGCTACTTTGACCTGCTGCAACTGGACCTTTAGAGTTCAGAAGTACTAAATCACCACCACACCCTGTTAAAAGTGCGGACATCGCAGATAAAGACAATACAGCTAAAATCGTTTGTCTCATTTTACAACCTCGGTGAAGAGTCCCATTCCCTAATTTAATATGGGATAGCGATTAAAGTGTCGCATGATTAAAAAGATTTATTTGTTAACAAAAAATCTTCCTAATCATGAGACACCGCTACGTTGTAGGGCATTATGCCTGATTACAACAAACTAAGCTATATATAAAGATGCTTTAAATGACTGTAATAAAAACCTATTTTACTGCTCAGGATTGTCGAATATTTATAGTATTTTTATTTTAATTTCAAAGTTATGAGCGTAAAAAAGGGATGTAGACCATCCCTTTTAAGAAAGCTTATTTTATTGCTTGATCACCTTGGTTTTTGCCAGTTTATCGTGCAAAGTTTGACGGTTTTTGCCCAATCCGAAAATCCAGTCTACGAGTGAAAATAATGGAATAAAGTAAATTGTTGGTAAAATGAACACGATACTGCGTAAAGTAAAGGCACGCATGAGTGAAGTTTGAGTACCAGTTTCAGCATCTACAATCTTAATTTTAGTCAATTTTTTACCAATGCTCTGACCAGATTTTGCAATCAGATAACCCTGGATGACCAGCATGATCAGCAGATATAAACCTGCTGCTGTCCAAGCCTGAGTAGAGAACATATCTAGCATTTGAGACTGCAATTCCAGCACACGGTTCTGATCCGGATTGCCACCCATCGCCTGTGTCATGATCTGTTCATTTAGCTGGCTAAAGCGCAGTTTTTCTTCGGTTGTGAAAAAAGCAGTCAAAATGAAAGTCGCTGGAATCCAGAGCAATAGGTCGACAAACTTGGCAAAAATACGGGCAGGAATACTCGCCAGTTCAAATGTGTTCGCTTTTGGTGCAGTGCGCGCGTAAGTACTGGTTTGTGCAGCAGGCTGCTCAAATGGTGTTGGTTCAGCAACTTGTGTAGGTGGAATATAACCTTCAGGTTCATAAACGAATTTACCCTGCGTGAGCTCACCCAAAGCTTTCCATTCGGTCATGCCTTGGTGCCAAGCCAAATCAGTCAATAATACTTGCTGACTTGCAAGCATCTGATTTAGCTGTTCAAGGGTATATGGTCCAGCTTGTTGATTATTTCGTGCCAGGTAAATCTGCATAAAGACTGAATCTCAAAATGTACGTTGAAAAGGTTTAGTTTCGATTTTATTGAATTATAGCCATAACACAAACAAAATCTTAAGCTAAACATGCGGATATGTCGGACATTTTTAGGTGAAGAACAACGAAAACAACACAAAAGAAAACGAATTGGATTTAGAAAAGCGAAAAAGACTCGAAATTATAGCCATCTACATAAAACAGAGTATCCAGGATTCTTGATCAAAAAACTGTAATTTTAATGTAATGACGAAGTTATTTTTGCTTATTAAGATCAAAGAAATAATGAGTGTTCTGCTATTTTAAAAATTCACTGATATAGCGCGTAGATATAAAAAAGACCCTTTTAAAAGGGTCTTTTTTATTACTGAGTTTCAGCTTATTTCACTTCATTTTCAGCAAGGAAGAACCAGGTGTCTAATACTGAGTCTGGGTTTAAAGACACAGATTCAATACCTTGTTCCATTAACCATTTTGCAAGGTCTGGGTGATCTGAAGGGCCTTGGCCACAGATACCTACATATTTACCTGCTTTACGGCAAGCCTGGATCGCCATAGAAAGAAGTACTTTCACCGCAGCATCACGTTCGTCGAACAGGTGAGAAACGATACCAGAGTCACGGTCAAGACCAAGAGTTAACTGAGTCAAGTCGTTAGAACCGATAGAGAAGCCATCGAAGTGTTCAAGGAACTGTTCAGCTAACAGTGCGTTAGTTGGCAATTCACACATCATGATCACTTTAAGACCATTTTCACCACGTTTCAGGCCATTTAACGCCAGCAGCTCAATGACACGTTTCGCTTCGTTTACAGTACGTACGAAAGGAATCATGATTTGAACGTTGGTTAAGCCCATTTCGTCACGAACTTTTTTCAATGCACGGCATTCAAGTTCGAAGCAGTCACGGAAATTGTCAGAAACGTAGCGGCTCGCACCACGGAAGCCCAGCATCGGGTTTTCTTCTTCTGGTTCGTATAACTTACCACCGATCAGGTTCGCATATTCGTTTGACTTGAAGTCAGACATACGTACGATCACTGGCTTGTCAGCGAATGCAGCAGCAAGAGTAGAAATACCTTCAACCAGTTTTTCTACATAGAACTCGATTGGAGATGCATAACCCGCAGTACGCGCCATCACAGCAGCACGAGTTTCACGTGGCAAGCTGTCAATGTTCAGCAATGCTTTAGGATGCACACCGATCATACGGTTAATGATGAACTCAAGACGAGCAAGACCAATACCTTCGTTTGGAATTTGTGCAAAGTCGAATGCACGATCCGGGTTACCTACGTTCATCATCACTTTAAATGGAAGATCAGGCATAGACTCGATTGAGTTAGTTTGAACTTCGAAATCAAGCGCACCTTCGTAGATGAAGCCAGTATCACCTTCAGCACAAGATACTGTCACTTCCTGACCGTCTACCAGTACTTCAGTGGCATTACCACAACCAACGATTGCTGGAACACCCAATTCACGTGCAATGATCGCAGCGTGACAAGTACGACCACCACGATTGGTCACAATTGCAGCAGCACGTTTCATCACTGGTTCCCAGTCCGGGTCAGTCATGTCAGATACAAGTACGTCACCGTCTTGTACTTTGTCCATTTCTTTAATAGAGCTAACAATACGAACTTTACCAGAGCCGATACGTTGACCGATTGAACGGCCTTCACATACTACAGTACCTTTCTGTTTCAACAGGTAACGTTCCATGGTGCCTACGTTTTCACGGCTCTTCACAGTTTCAGGACGCGCCTGAACGATGTACAGTTTGCCGTCATCACCGTCTTTTGCCCACTCGATGTCCATTGGCGCACCGTAGTGTTTTTCGATGATCAGTGCTTGTTTAGCAAGTTCTTGAAGTTCTTGGTCATTTAAAGCGAACTGTTGACGTTCAGCTTTTTCAACATCTACCACAACCACTGATTTACCAGCTGCGCCTTCTTCACCATAAATCATTTTCTGGTGTTTAGAGCCAAGGTTACGACGCAGGATCGCATGCTTGCCAGCATTTAGAAGTGGTTTTGAAATATAGAATTCGTCAGGGTTAACTGCGCCCTGTACAACCATTTCACCCAGACCGTAAGAAGCGGTAATGAATACTGCATCACGGAAGCCTGATTCAGTATCTAGTGTGAACATTACACCAGCTGCGCCAGTTTCAGAGCGAACCATACGTTGCACGCCAGCAGAAAGGGCAACCACGTCATGTGCAAAGTTTTGGTGTACACGGTAAGAAATCGCGCGGTCATTGTATAAAGATGCGAATACTTCTTTGATCGCGATTAATACGTTGTCGATACCGCGGATGTTCAAGAAAGTTTCTTGCTGACCAGCAAAAGACGCGTCTGGTAAGTCTTCTGCAGTTGCAGATGAACGAACGGCAACCGCGATCTCAGGGTTGCCGTTAGAAAGTGCGTCAAATGCTGCACGAACTTCTTGCTCTAATGCTGCAGTAAGCGGAGTCTCTACAATCCATTGGCGGATTTTAGCGCCAGTTTCAGCAAGCGCATTTACGTCATCAACGTTTAGGCTTGCAAGCTCTGCATTGATTTTAGCGTTTAGGCCGCTTTGCTCGAGAAATTCACGATATGCGTCAGCAGTTGTTGCAAAACCACCTGGTACAGATACGCCAGCGTTTGCTAGGTGGCTGATCATTTCGCCTAAAGATGAGTTTTTCCCACCAACAAGCTCAACATCGTGTTTCCCTAATTTTTCCAGACCAATTACGCGCGCTTCCAAAGTTGTTACTCCACTTTTGCAGTATTAATCATTATCTTGGCATGAGAGTATAGCAAATCATCTAGGTGGATGATTTTACTAAGCGACAGTCATGTAAGATCGGTTTACTATAAAGATTATATAGTACGAAGACAAATGTTTGAGGAGAATTTTAATGTCGGAAGGTAAACAGATAAAGCGGAGTGTTTTCTTCATTTCTGATGGTACTGCGATCACCGCAGAGACACTGGGACACTCACTTTTGGCACAGTTCCCTCATGTCGATTTTGATATACATATCATTCCCTATATAAGCTCCGAAGAAGCTGCGACCAATGTCGTAGCCGAGATCAATGCACGTGCCCAGGAGGAAGGGCAGAAACCACTGGTTTTTGATACCCTGGTAGACCCATATGTGCGTGACATTATCAATACTGCAAATGCTGTAAATCTTGATGTATTTGAAGGGCTTATTAGTAAACTTTCAGAAGAATTAGGCACGGATCCAACGACGCTGGTGGGGCAGACTCATGCAGTAACCGACTCTGCATCCTATAAATCACGTATTGATGCTGTGCATTTTGCCCTAGATAATGATGATGGTGCGCGTACTCGCCATTATGATAAGGCCGATCTGATTCTGATTGGGGTGTCGCGTTCAGGTAAAACACCGACTTCTATTTATCTGTCTTTGCAGTTCGGTATTCGTGTAGCGAACTACCCGCTGACCGAGGAAGATCTGGATGATAACCGTCTGCCAGCCGTGCTGCGCCCTCATAAAAACAAGCTTTTCGGCCTGATGATTGATGCGGATCGCCTTGTGGCAATTCGTACTGAACGTAAGGCAAATAGCCGTTATGCCAGCTTTAGTCAGTGTCAGATGGAGCTGCGTGCAATTGAAGGAATTTACATTTCAGAAGGTATTAAATATCTGAATGTGTCCGAGATGTCGATTGAAGAAATCTCGACACGTGTATTGCAAATGACCGGTTTAAAACGTCGTATTGGTTAATGCTGTTCTTGATGGAGTCAAAGTCAGTTTTTGGCTCCATCTCTTATCAAAATTTATGCATTAAAGAAAATTAATAATAGAAATTAACGATAATAGGATAGCCAAAATAGACTACCATTATTTCGCTACGAAATACCTGATAAAAAAAATATAAACGTCTTTATGCTTTAGAATTGTCTAAAAAACACTCAAAAATATTTAAGGCTTTATTCCTGTTTAGCATTTTTTGTGAAATAGATATCAAAAAAAAATAAATAGATTTTTATTTAAAGGTTTGAATAATGACATCGACCGGATAATTTTCACCCTGTACACAGTGAATCGCGTGCTCAGAAATTTTTAAAATTGGCCAGGTAATCAGCTGGCAGTTTTCACGTTGCAGCGCAATATAGAAGCTATCTGACTTAAAGTAATTGCGATTAGAGGCTGCCAGATTAGGCATGAGCTGGCGTCGTAGCCATGGATTTTTGACCTGTTGCTCTAAAAAGCGTAAAGATAGTAATCCTTTAATCCGGTTGCTGATGAGATTTTTATTCTTGCTGATCAGCGGATGATTCAATACCCGTTGAAGCGTGCGGCTGCTACTCGGCATCACAAATTGAGGTTCAATCTGAAAGACTTTTGCAGAGGCTGCTTGCTGGCAAATCCGGTCAAGATGGCTCACGCTGAACTGGTCAAGACCGATTACTGCTACATGTAGACCCTGAAAATCCATGTCCTTAAGGTCGGCAGAATCGACTTTAGTCCCACTAAAGTTTTTAAAGTGTTCAGGGTGGTTTTCAAAAATAGCAGCACCTTTATCCTGCTTAACGCCCATATTGATATCCTGTAATTACTTAATTTTTATTCTGTTATGCTAGGTATAGACAATATCGGCAGGGGAGTAAAGTGACTTTCATAGAATCCTGAGTCATCAATAATTTGACATCGCAGATTCAAATACCAAGTGCGACATATTTGTAGTTAGTTGAAAAAGTTAGGTGTATTAAAATCATTAGACTTTTTTCAACTCGCAATTGGAAAGCACCCAATGAAGCAATACACCCAACTTTCTCAAGATGAAAGATACGAAATTTATGCTGCTTTGAAAAGCAAATCTTCAATCTCTACCCTTGCCAGGGAGCTTGGACGTTCTCGATCAACCCTTTATCGTGAGATCAAAAGAAATACTGGAAAACGTGGATATCGAGCTCAACAGGCAGAGAAATTTTCAAGTCAAAGACGATATCGATCCTCTTCACAAATGACAGATTTTGCTCTCGTTTATATTCGTTATCTGATTGGCTTAGATTGGTCTCCTGAGCAAATTTCAGGTGCTTTAACACAACGAGGTTGGCTTGATGTGCCTTCACATGAATGGATTTATCAGTATGTTTATCTAGATAAATCTAAAGGTGGTAAGCTCCACCTTCATTTAAGGCATCAAAAGAAATATCGTAAACGAGGTTATAAAAATACAGACCGTAGAGGCCAACTCGTTGATAGAACAAGTATTCACTGTCGCGATGAGGTCGTCGAGAAACGTCAACGCCTAGGTGATTTTGAAGGTGATACCGTGATAGGCAAGAATCACAAGGGGGCATTATTAACTCTGGTTGAGCGCAAAAGCTTGTATGTACATATCGTTCATTTGGGACAAACTAGAACCACAACTAAAACGATTTCGTGTGCTTTAGCATGTTTGCGCAGCAGTCATGCCTACAGTGTAACCTTTGATAATGGTAAGGAGTTCTCCGAGCACCGGCGGATAACGGAAGCAGGGATAGAGACGTACTTTGCAGATCCATACAAGTCGATTCAACGAGCCAGAAATGAAAATACCAATGGTCTGATCAGGCAATATCTGCCAAAATCATCTTCGTTTGATGAAGTGTCAAATGAACAAATAGAGCAGATAGAATTTGCTCTCAATCATCGCCCTAGAAAAACACTAGGCTGGTATACGCCTAGTGAAGTTATGGCTGGTTTTTATACTGTTGCACTTGCTGCTTGAATCCGCCCATTTTGAAATCGACTTAAGTTATGGGTTTGCGGAATTATTCGTGTAGTTTTACTTGAGCTTTTTAAGGATGATGTTCATATAGTCCAATACCGTAAGCAATAGCTCCAATAATTAAAGTGTTCCAACTTGCTGCAATAAAGGCTACAGTCGGTTTATTAATATCTTCCTTCATTTTTTTCATTCTGAATCTATAGGTGTTGATTTTTTATTTGTAATACAAATTAAATTTAATGAATCCATGTTTTCTTTTCTAAAAAGCAACCGCTGACTGGCAGCGGTTGCTTGAAAGATATCTATAGAAGTGAAATTTTATAGTCCCTGTTTGGCCTGCATCAGCAAGTCAAAGTTATGCAGACGTTTGTCAGTATCATAGATGTCACAGGTAAAAATAAACTCATCTACATCATATTTGGCTAAAAGGGCTTCCAGTCCGGCTTTGACTGTTTCCTTGGAACCGACCTGTGCCATGGCAAAGAAATTATCAACCGACATTTTTTCAGGCGCTGACCAGAGTCCTTCCATTGAATCAATTGGTGCTTTCAGTTTCAGGCTTTGACCACGAATCAGGGAAAGTACACGCTGATAGGCGCTAGTTGCCAGATATTGGGCTTCTTCATCAGTATCTGCGATACAGGTTGGTACGCCCATAGAAACATAAGGACGATCCAGATATTCAGACGGTTCAAAGTTTTCACGATAGAGCTGAATGGCCTGGCCCAGCATACGTGGTGCAAAATGTGAAGCAAATGAATAAGGCAGACCCAGCTTTGCTGCGAGCTGGGCACTAAACAGGCTAGATCCAAGCAGCCAAACCGGAACATGAGTACTCTGACCCGGGGTTGCTACAATACGTTGGCCAGGAATCGGGTCTTTAAAGTACTGCAAAATCTCCAGTACATCTTGAGGGAACTGGTCTTCAGTTTCCTGACGACCACGACGTAAAGCACGCATGGTCATCTGATCGGTACCGGGTGCACGGCCCAGACCGAGTTCAACACGCTCAGGATATAAAGTCGCTAAAGTACCAAACTGCTCAGCTACGACTAAAGGTGCATGATTCGGCAACATGATGCCACCTGAGCCTAAAGTCAGTGTTTTGGTATTTGCCAGTAAATAGCCCAGCAGAACAGCGGTTGCTGAACTGGCGATGCCATCCATATTGTGATGCTCGGCTAACCACATGCGGCGATAACCCAGCTTTTCTACAGTCTGTGCCAGTTCCAGAGCATGTTGCAGAGAGAGTTGAATGGTTTTATCGTCACGAACAGGAACCAGTTCAAGGATGGAGAACTGAGTGTCATTAAGCGTACGCATAATATTGCTCTTTATTTTACATGGCTAAGAGCATACGACGTTCAACCGGATTTGTATATCGAAAAAAATCGATATAAGTGTAAACAAAATATATAAATAAAAAAAAGCATCCAAAGATGCTTAAAAGAGGGAAGGTTGTAAAAGAGATTAAGCTTTTATATTGAACGCTTAACGACGGCCACGGTTGTTATAGCGGTAGTCGTTATAACGGTAGTTACGTGAAGAGTTATAACGGCGGTCATAACGGTCATCATAACGACGATCTTCACTTACTTTCTTGCCAAGAGCAGAACCACCAGCAGAACCCAATGCTGCACCAATCAGGCCACCATTGTTACCAGCCATATTCTTACCTACGGCATAACCTGCACCACCACCCAGTGCACCACCGATAATGGCACCGTTACGGTCACGTTTATTTGCTGAAACTGCTGCACCTGCACCACCACCGATTGCAGAACCGATTGTTGCGCCTGTTGTACCGCCAACTTTATTACCCACTGCAGCACCAACTACGCCACCAAGTGCAGAAGCAAGAGCAGTATTCGTTGTATTACCCGCATTCGCTGCTGTCATACCCATGCCCATAGCTGAGCTAGCAACAACTGCGATCATTAGAGATTTGTAGTTCATGAGTACACCTTTTATATATTTGGCTGTATTTGTCTATGAGTTAAATTTAATCTAGCAAGAGCGAAACAGCATGAAGAGTCTGTAGGCGAAATGTGTTTTTTCTCTCCTTGATTTATTCATAATTACTAAACAATATTTTTCACGTATTACAGGTAGTTGAACTCATTTAAAAGCATTTAAAAAAGCACCCGAAGGTGCTTTTTATGTCAAATGTAATATACGATTTAAGGCGATAAGCGCTGAATTAACGGTAACGTTTTTTCCAATGTTTCGCGCGTTTTTCAGCTCGACGGTCGGCTGTTTTGTCTTTGGCAATTTTATTACCTAAAGCTGCGCCACCTGCTGCACCGAGTGCAGAACCGATGTAACCACCGTTTGTGCCGCCCATATTTTTACCTACGGTATAACCAGCACCGCCACCTAAAGCGCCACCAATTGCAGATTCTGTACGGTTTTTCTTGTTACTTGCGACAGCTGCACCACCAGCACCACCAAGTGCTGCACCAATTGTTGCACCTGTGTTGCCCCCCATATTTTTACCCAAAGCTGTACCAGCCACACTACCTAACGCACTTGCAGCAGCAACACGAGCAGTGCTGTCGGCATGAGCATTAACGGTCATCATTGACCCAGCGGCTAAAGCGGTACTTAATAAAACTGCTTTCAGTTTCATATTGGAACTCCATATCCGTGATCGGATTGTGTTGTGTTTTGATGGCGGAAAATGTAACAAAACATCGCCATTACATTGTGAAGAAAGCTCTCCACATTTAGATGCTTTATTTGCGAGTTTGTAAAATAAGTAAATAATACGGATTAAATTGATTAAAAAAGAGGCGTTAGGTTGAATTTTAATCTTATGTGGAGTTGCTGAACTGGATGTTTTAGCCACAGAAGGCTTGTACTGAATAAAGATGTTCTTTATGCCTGAGAATCGTTAAACTAGGCGCAATTTTTGATTTCGCTGTGCTAAGACCTTTATTTAGCTATAGCCTTTGTTTGAGATACTTTGAAAAATGAAAGAATCGTTACGTTTACGATTAGACCAACTCTCCGACCGTCACGAAGAATTAACCGCCTTATTGGCAGATGCGGAAGTCATTTCAGATAATAAACGCTTTCGCCAGCTTTCCCGCGAGCACAATGACCTGACCGAAATTACTGAAGTATGGACCAAGTACAAACAGGCTGAAGAAGATATCGAGACTGCTCAAGCCATGCTTAGCGATCCTGACTTTAAGGAAATGGCTCAGGAAGAGATTAAGGAAAATAAAGCCCTGATCGATCAGCTGGAAGCGGATCTGAATATCCTGATGATTCCGAAAGATCCGAATGATGCTAACTCGGCTTATCTGGAAATCCGCGCCGGAACTGGTGGTGATGAAGCAGCGATCTTCTCAGGTGATCTGTTCCGTATGTATAGTAAATATGCGGAAAGTCAGGGCTGGCGTATCGAAATCCTGTCTGAAAATGAAGGTGAACACGGCGGTTATAAAGAAGTCATCTGCCTGGTCAATGGCGAGGGCGTCTATGGTCGTCTGAAATTTGAAAGTGGCGCACACCGTGTACAACGTGTCCCAGCGACAGAATCTCAAGGCCGTGTACATACTTCAGCATGTACAGTCGCGATTCTTCCTGAAGTTGATGTTGATACTTCAGTCGACATTAACCCGTCAGATCTGCGTATTGATACCTATCGTGCATCAGGTGCTGGTGGTCAGCACATTAACAAAACCGACTCTGCCGTACGTATTACCCATATTCCAACGGGAACCGTGGTGGAATGTCAGGACGAACGTTCACAGCATAAGAACAAGGCCAAAGCGATGGCACTTCTGGTTTCACGTCTTGAAAATGCCAAGCGTGCAGCAGCAGATGCAGCAACTTCTGAAATGCGTCGTGACCTGGTAGGTTCGGGTGACCGTTCAGAACGTATCCGTACCTATAACTATCCACAGGGTCGTATGACTGATCATCGTATTAACCTGACTTTATATAAGCTGGATGCGGTGATGGAAGGTGATTTGACCGAACTGTTAGATAGTTTGCATCGTGAATATCAGGCTGATCAGCTTGCCATGCTCGCACAGCAGAATGGTGGATAATGAATATTTTACAAGCGCTGGCTTTGCGTGGTGAACCAGAAAGCTATGAGCGTCAGGAAAATGCCTGGTTGCTGGAACACATTACCAAAATTGATTCCTTTGATCTGGTGATGAAAAAGGATCAGGAACTGACGCCTGAACAGGAACAGGCTTATATTGATGGTCTGGCACGTATTGCTGCGGGTGAGCCATTGGCTTATGTCACTGGTTCACAACCGTTCTGGACGCTGGATCTGAAAGTCACCAAAGATACCTTGGTGCCGCGTCCCGATACAGAAGTCCTGGTTGAAACTGTACTTAAGCTAGACTTGCCTGAAGATGCCCGTGTGGTAGATCTGGGTACAGGTACTGGCGCGATTGCCTTATCCTTGGCTTCGGAACGTCCAGACTGGTCAGTGACTGCAACAGACATTTATGAGCCGACTTTAGAAGTGGCCAAGTTTAATGCTGCACAGCATGACTTGTCGCAGGTTCAGTTTGTATTGGGTTCATGGTTTAAGCCATTAGGTCGTCAGTTCTTTGATGTGATTGTTTCCAATCCTCCATATATTGATGCAGCTGATAAGCATATGAAGGATCTGGCGACTGAGCCGGAGCGTGCTTTAGTCGCAGACAATAAAGGTTTGGCCGATTTAGAACAGATCATTGTTCAAGGCAAAAAACACCTGACTGTGAATGGTTGGGTCGTACTTGAACATGGTTATGATCAGGGTGATGCCGTCCGTCATCTGTTTACCCAGGCGGGTTATAAACAGGTGCGTACTGTTAAAGATTATGGCGGCAATGACCGAGTAACCTTGGCTCAGTGGCCACATTGATTTTCAAAATCTTGTATTTATTAAAAAAGCGACCATCAAGGTCGCTTTTTTATTGATATTTTTACATTGGATAATCTTGCAGACAGTCAGAAACTTCAACCTGATCCAGTGTATTGGTTTCCATTGCCAGACAGAGTGTTACCACTTTCAATGTGTCTGCAATGAACTGTTCATCTTTCAGTGCAATCCCTTGCTTCAGGCTTTCAATACGTTCAGCAGAGATTTCAAGTGCAGCAGCTGCATCAAGAACATCGATACGATTAAGGAAAGCCACCACAGCATCTTTCAAAGCTGAATCAGATGCGTTCAGAATCCCTTGATTGAGCTGTTCAGAAAGAAGGTCCGCAGAATGAACTAAAGCATTAGAGAAGTTTTGAACCAAGTTTGGGCCAAGAACATCAGTCATGTTTAACATAAGAGTACCTTAAATAGGGAGAGAGGATGAGCAACTGAAGAGATGCATTAAATTGTGTGAAAAATAATCTAAATTAACGATAAATACAAAGGGATTGAGATGACCGAAGAGTCTCATTTTATGTGGTGATAAAGCTTGAAAATAAGATGTTCTGGAAAATTAAAAACTTAAATAAAATATAGAGTAAATAATAGTTTTAAAGTCTAAAAATATATTTTTAGATGATGAGTAAACTGTTGCGGTCACAGTTCGATTTGCTTCCTATTTGGGCAAAGATTAGTCTAAGAAAAATTCAAAATGACATGGAACAGATATGGATATTCAAAACAAAGTCTTTGTAGTGACAGGTGGAGCTTCAGGACTCGGCGCAGCGACATCACGCTATCTGGTTGAGCAAGGTGCTCAAGTGGTGCTGGTCGATATGAATCTGGAACTTGGGCAGAGTCTGGTACAAGAGCTTGGGGAACAGGCACAATTCCAGCAATTAGATGTAACTGATGAAACAGCCGTAGATGAATTTTTTAAGACATTAGAACAGACACATGGGCAACTCAATGGATTGGTAAACTGCGCGGGTATTGCGCCGTCGGCTAAAGTGCTGGGTCGTGACGGGTTGCATGATTTGGCGATGTTTCAGCGTGTGCTGAATATCAATGTCACGGGAACATTTAATATGCTGCGCTATGCTGCGGAGTTAATTTCGAAATATGAATTAAAGCAGGGAGAAGAAGAGCGTGGTGTGATTATCAATACTGCCTCAGTCGCTGCATTTGATGGACAGATTGGTCAGGCTGCTTATTCAGCATCTAAAGGGGCAGTGGTTGCTATGACTTTACCGCTGGCACGTGAACTCGCTAAAAATGCGATTCGTGTCATGACGATTGCTCCGGGAATTATGGAAACGCCAATGCTGAAAGGCTTGCCGCAGAATGTACAGGATTCTCTTGGTCAGATGGTACCGTTTCCTCCACGTTTAGCTAAGCCATCTGAATATGCAAAACTGGTCGGACATATTCTTGAAAATATCTATCTAAATGGTGAGGTGATTCGTCTTGATGGGGCTATCCGGATGGCTGCAAAATAGCCTAAGCTATTTTAAGGCTTTAAGTTGCTATTCAAAGCTCATCTTAGGTTAGTGGTGGGGAATAAAAAGAAATTAAAGCTTTCTTTAAAATGTGAACTTTGAACTTCTACGATTTGAAGATATATATTTACAGTATCCAAAAAATTTAGCCTCTTTGATAAGAGGCTAAATGACAAATAAGTTCGTTTTATTTTTTATAATTCTACTTTTTTATGCTCAGTATCTAGCTCTTCAGGATGACCAGTAATATTGCCTTTTAAGACTTTCAGCAGATGCGTCACTTTATTGTCCTTCACATTCCAGTACTCTGCGCTAACTGCTTTGGCAACAAGCACACGTACACTCGGATCATCCTTGCCGTCAAACCAGTTTTCTGCCCAAGGATTCCATAATTCTTCAATCAGGATACGGTCGGTACTGATTTCGCCATGTGCACTGATAGAAACATAGATATCATCTGATGGTTTGGCGAAGGATAAACCAAGATGCTGACGACCTGCATTAATCGCTTGAACAATGTCATTGGTGTCTTTCATGATGAAATACAGGTTCTGACTTTCATGTATTTTTTCTGAATTAAGCATGGTCATTGGCTGGGAGTGAATTTCCTGAGTTTCAGTCTGATGGCTGATCATGGTGAGACGCACATCTTTAATGAGTTCCCATAATTTTTCACGGTCATTATGTTCTGAATATTGTTCTGTCATATGCTGCTCCGTATTCTTGTTAAACGTTAAATTTAGATAACGTTAAGCAGCTTAATCATATTTAAAGCGGGATGCTGCAACTCTCACTGAACTCGTACATTTGCATACTTAAATGGAGGAGAGGACTACACGAAATATAAGTAGACACGTTTTAGTTACAGCACAGTAAAAATTATCAGATGAATTCGTCAGATAAAAGGCACAGGAGATTCGGAACACGCAAGATCTAAAAATAATGAAAACTTCTTCAATACGATTGTAGTTCTAATTAATTTGCTAATTTTGATATTGCATTGTAATGACAAATAATGGACGTTTTTAAATTTCCTTAAATAAATATCCGATTTTATAATTTTTAAAACATGAGCTATAGATGAGTTGCACTCATCAATTAGAAAGTATTGATTGAATTTATCAAGTGAATGAACAGGAATAGAGATCTGGGTGAAGGATTTAGCCGATTCTATGTAAGACTTACTTTAAGGAGAATGCGATATCTTTGGGGTCAATATAGTGCAGGGATTTAGTTTTCCATTGACCATTGCTGAATCCTTAATACAGCTTATCCTGAACAGATAAATTCAGCACTGTCAGGTCTGCACCAAACACCCCAAGAAAACTGGACAAATATGGCTGTCCAATCATAAACAATAATACCGAGATTATTGTTACAATGATGGCTGCATCCAGAGAAAAATCTAATTTCATTATTCTCAAAATTATTGTTATTCATGAAATTATTAAAATGAATTCTCTCGATGAAATCAATGACAATCTGATCTTTTCTTCCTATCTGATACGGACGGTATAGTGGTAGACGCTTTAAACACTGAATTTGAACTCACCGATGCGGAAATGCATTTGTATGCACGTCAAATCCTATTGGATGGCTGGGACATTGAAGCACAGGAAAAACTGAAATATTCCGATGTCTGTATTGTTGGCTGTGGTGGTATTGGCTGTGCACTCGCAGAGTTGCTCGCCCGTGCAGGTGTAGGAAAGATCACCCTGATTGATCCGGACACAATCGAGATCAGTAACCTACAACGTCAACTTGCATTTACCCCTCAGGATATTGGCTTTTATAAAGCAGAAACGCTGGCGAAACGTCTGCAACAGATTAATCCGCATGTGCAGATTGAATATTATAATCAGGCAATATCTAGCGATAATGCACAAGACCTGATTCAACCTCAGGATCTGGTTCTGGATGGATGTGATCAATTTGAAACCCGTTATCTGGTGAATCAAACCTGTCGACAATTCGATGTGCCATTAATTAGCGCCTCTGCGATTGGTCTACAAGGCCAACTGTTTATGGTGGAAGGCGATTCTGCCTGCTATAACTGCCTGTTCCCACAAGAAGATCAAACTGATACAGCCATGCGCTGTGCGGATTCCGGCGTACTGGCAACAACACCAAATGTCATGGCAAGTCTGCAAGCACATCATGCTTTGCTTTATCTGGGGCTAGGGCAAATGCCATTACGACAAAAACTGTTGTTATGGGATGGCAATAGTATGCAGCAACGTATTCTCAAATTTGAGAAAGATACGAATTGTCCAATTTGTCAGGCAAGATAGAACAGATCAGCCTGAATATTTGTTACACTCGAGAAAATTTGAAATTACCCTGACATGATGAAAAATAATATCTTCCTGGATGGTTTGCGTTCTGTAGCGCGTGTCGGTGAAACCGCCGTCATTGCAGCACGTGCAGGCATCAAGTACGCAACCGAAAAACCAAGTAATGCAAGACTGATGCGTGAAACCTTTGAATCCTTAGGTTCAACATATATCAAATTAGGGCAGTTTATTGCCTCTACGCCATCTTTATTTCCTCGTGAATTTGTCGAGGAATTTCAGGGTTGTCTAGATCAAACCCCAAGCCTGCCATTCAGTTATGTACAGCAGGTGCTAGCATCTGAGTTTGAAGGCCGCAATCTGGATGAAATCTTTGCCTCAATTGAGGAAACACCATTGGCTTCAGCATCTATTGCACAGGTGCATGCTGCCAAACTGGTTTCTGGTGAAGATGTGGTGCTTAAAGTGCAAAAACCGGGTGTAGAAACCATTCTTTATACAGATTTGAATGTACTGCACTGGGCAACCAAGCTGCTTGAGAAAGCTGTGCCAAAAGTGAAATTTGCATCTTTGGCAGATATTGTTGAAGAAATCAAAACACGAATGGTGCGTGAGGTTGATTTTATTGAAGAAGCAAAAAATCTGGATGACTTTGTTAATTATCTGAATGTCACCAATAATCGTGCAGCGACAGCGCCAAAAGTCTATCATCAGTATTCTACCCGTCGTGTACTGACCATGCAGCGTTTGTATGGCGTGTCATTGACTGATTTTGATGTAGTGAAAAAAGTAGCTAAAGATCCTTCTCAGGTGCTGATTACTGCAATGAATACCTGGTTTGGCAGCTTGATGATGTGTGAAAGTTTCCATGCGGACTTGCATGCCGGTAACTTGATGCTGCTAGAAGATGGCCGTGTTGGTTTTATCGACTTTGGGATCGTGGGTCAGCTTAATCCAGAAGTATGGACAGCATGTATGGCCTTTATGGATGCACTACAAAATACCAATTATGAGCTGATGGCAGAAAACATGCTGAAAATGGGCATGACTGCAGTTGCCATTGACACGAAAGTGTTGGCTGCAGATCTTGAGCGTTTATTTAGTGGTGTGATTATGGCAGATCCACAAGAATTGCTGAGTTCCAATCCAAGTGATCTTAATGACGTGATGATGGATATGGTGGCAGTTGGTGAGCGCCATGGTATTCGTTTCCCGCGTGACTTCGCCTTGTTGTTCAAGCAAATGCTGTATTTCGACCGTTTCATGCGTATCCTGGCGCCGTATACCGATATCTATGCGGATCAGCGCTTACAGATGATTCAGACGATTGATCCGAATTTATTGTTGAAGCATTAATTATTAATCTTCGTATTTTCTATAAATAATCCCCCTATGTCCCCTGAGCGAATTTTAAAGCAATGCTTTTAAAATGAAGCGCAAGAAGGGGGATTTTAAAGCTCCTCCCTTTTATAAAGGGAGGTTGGAAGGGATTCTAAACTCCCGAGTAAGAATATGGATTCCATTATTATCGAAGGCTTAAAAGTTGAAACAGTGATTGGCTGTTTTGACTGGGAACGTCAAATTATTCAACCTTTAATGCTGGACTTGGTTATTCAGACAGATTTGGAACAGGCATCTAACTCGGATGCTCTGGCAGATACACTAAATTACGCCGAGATTTGTGAAATTTCTGCACAGGTCATTCAGCAGGCACAGCCAGAATTGATTGAACATGCAGCAAAGTTAGTCCTAAATGCACTTTTTACTACCTTTGCAGCAATTGAATCGATTAAGATTACTATTCGTAAGCCTGCCATTATCGCGCAAGCCAATTCTGTAGGGATATGTCTTGAACGCCACCGAAACGATATTCGCCCTAGCACTGGCGAGTAATTGTCATCCTCAGCAACATTTTCAAGCTGCACAACAACGTATTACCACTTGGGGAGATGTGCAGTTTTCTCCCATTTATATGATTCCGTGTCGTGACGGGATTGGTGAGAATTACTGGAATTCAGCATGTTTATTAAAAGCTGAAATGACGGTTGAAGAAATGCTTCAGCAGCTTAAACAGATGGAAGCCGATTCAGGACGAGTGCGTCCCTCACATCAGATCAGCCTGGATGTAGACCTGATTGCCTGGGGGAGTGATTTAAGTCAGATGCAGTTTAATCCGAAAAAATTACCGCTGGCTTTAGATGTCAAAATTCCAATGCATGAGATCTGGTCACATCCGGGATTTGAATACGACCCCCAATGCCAGTATCCACAGGTTGAACTTAACGCAGCGTTATGAATCCTGATATAAAAGCTTATGAAACATAGGGTTTAAAATTAACAAATAAAATATAAATTGGTATTTCAATAATATTTAATTTTCTAAAGATACAGGCTTCTAGGGGAAGGTTGATGCGTCTGGTATATGCTTTATTGACAGCTTCAGTTTTAATGTTCAGTGGCTGTACCGTGATGACAGTCAAGGAATGTCAGGTGGCTGACTGGCTGGACGTTGGCCAACGTGATGGCACGGCAGGACGTTATAACCGGTTTGCACAATATGAAAAGGCCTGTGCCAAGGGGAATATCCAGCCCAATCAAAGCCTATATGAAGTGGGTTATACCAAAGGACGGTTTGACTATTGTCAGCCTGAAACCATCTTTTATGCCAGTCTAAACGGTGGAGGTTCCTATCAGGTCTGTCCCTATGTTCAACACGCGCAACTAAAGCCTTATCATGATGTTGCCTCACAATATTATCAGGCTAAAAAAGCTAAAGATGAATGGTTTGATGAGCTAGAGCGTTATCAGACTTATCTGCTGGATAATCAATTATCCAAGGAAAACCGGGAGAGTTATATTCGCCGGATACGGGAACTGAAAATTAAACAGGAACGGATGGAATTTAATTATTTTGAGGCAGAGCGTAAGCTGGCACGTTTTCAACGTGAGCATGGCCTGTAGCTCAATTTTTATACATAAAACATAAGAATCAACTTAAACTTATGATTTTAAAAATAAATATATTGATTGTTAGATATCTTTCATAAATCAAAAAATGATCGTTATATTCATATTGAAATGGATATTGAAAGTTCTTTCTCCCTGGGATGAGAAGTGTTACTTCGCAAGAGGATGAGGGGATTTGTTAGAAAAAACCTCTCCCTGAGGAGCATGCTCCGCAAGTCTCCTACAAGGAGAGGGAATTTCCTTTATAGTGATTCAAAAATGATTTATGAAAGAACCCTATTTTTTCTTGTTATAAAAAATAATCAATAATACGGTAATGGCCACTAATATTGCAAAAATTATAACTGTTTCCATAACATAACCTTGATAAATATTTTTATTCTCAGCTTTTAAATTAGTAATAAAATGATGCTAATGACGAGCAACCTTTTCTATTTTACTCGCACTTCCGGAAAAACAAACTGTGTGAAGAAAGTAAAATTAGAACATATATTATCAGTGCTCTTCTTTAAGAAAATGTGACCATCTATGAAGAGATGGGCTTGATACCAGTTTCATCTATAAAAGAATAACAGATCTTAACGTTTATGATTGTTTACTAAAAATTACCCAGGCAAATAATAATCTAGAGCAAATTTATTGAAGTGCTGGCGTGACGATAAAGAGAATAATCATGAAAGATAAAAATGGAACTTATCCGTGCTTAGTATGTGGGGAATATTATCCCTTAAAAAATCTCACCCCGATGGGGACGGTAAGATCAGTGATTACCGAAGAGATTGCTAAAGATATTCCACACTGGTCACCTCAAGATTATATTTGCCAGACAGATTTGGCCAAATATCGCATACAGTATGTTCACTCATTGTTAAAGTCTGAGAAGGGTGAAGTCACTCATCTTGAATATGAAGTGATTAAGAGCATGCGCCATCATGAGCTGATTACCAAAAATGTCGAAGCCTCCCTAGAACAAAAGTGGACTTTCGGTGAACGGCTGGCTGATAAAATTGCTACTTTTGGTGGAAGCTGGTCATTTCTGATCTGTTTTTACCATTTTTATTACCATCTGGATCGGGATGAATACGATGGTTATCGTAACAAAACCGGTTGATCCTTATCCCTTTATTCTTTTGAACTTAATACTTTCCTGTATTGCGGCGATTCAGGCGCCAGTCATTATGATGAGCCAAAATCGGCAAGAAGCCAAAGACAGATTGCGTTCCCAAAATGATTATCAAATTAATCTCAAAGCTGAACTTGAAATTCAGCATTTACATGAAAACTGGATCATCTGCTTCAGCATCAGTGGGAAAGGTTGGCTCAAATTCAGGAAATACAACTTGATTTGCTTTCCGAGATGAATAAGAAGTATTGAGCGTAGGAGGCTGGAATACCTTTATAGTATTTCCTGGAATAAATACGCATAAAAAAGCCCACATTACCGTGGGCTTTTTTAGCTAAGGGCTCAAATATAATAACTGGTCTTGGTCATTAACTTAGAAATACCAGTCATGGCAATTTTGACTGGTAAAGGCAGATCCACACCACCTGCAGCCAGTGCTGTATCACGGTGATGTAATTCATCTTCATTCATCTGTTCCAGAATGCGGCGTGAACGTTCGTCATGCGGTGGTAACTGGCTAATATGATGTTGTAAGTGCAAGCTGACCTGACGTTCTGTTTCAGCAACAAACCCAAGGCTGTATTTGTCGCCAGCAATTCCGGCAATCGCACCCATACCGAAAGAAAGACCGTACCACACCGGATTGAGCAAGCTGGTATGACTCTCTAATTCTTTTAAACGGTCTTCACACCAGGCCAGATGATCCTGTTCCTCAATCGCTGCCTGTTCCATCTCTCGACGTACATTCGGCAGTTTGGCGGTCATGGCCTGACCATGATAGAGCGCCTGTGCACAGACTTCACCACTGTGATTCACCCGCATCAGGCCAGCAACATGACGAGCATCAGAAACTGCTAGTTGGGTTTCCGTATTTTCGGCAGGATTAGTGCGCTGTGCAGAAGTCGTACCTGGAACAAGACTACGTAATGCCTGGTCAAAAGAATGAATGAGCTTGTCGACACCTGTAAATTGACGCATGCATTAATCCTCCAATGATGCTTGTGCAGAGTTGATCATCGGTTTAAGGCGCAGTAATAACCATAGGGTAAATATGCCGCTTAAGACCGCTGTAATACAGAAAAGTATTTTAAGATCAAACTTTAAGACACTTAAAATGATAATCGAAAATATAGCAGAAGATACCATGAAAACTGCATTCAAGATGTTATTTGCTGCAACTACTCGTGCACGATGTGAGCGGGGAGAATGTGCCTGCATCATGGCATACAGCGGAACAATATAAAAACCACCACTAATGCCTAATAAGGTTACGGCAAACATGACATGGTAATAGCTCCAGCCCTGATGGAATACATCTGCCAGACCCAGCAGTTCGCCAGTACGCTCAGGTACAAAGGCCATGCTGACAGCCAGATAAGCAGCAAAGACAGTCAGTCCAACTGCGCCAATCGGCACCATACGGATATTAACTTCAGCCCCACCTAATTTACGGCACAGATAAGATCCCAAACCGATACCGATCGAGAAGAAAGTCAGCAGTAAACTTGCGACATTTTCAGAAGCATGCAGGTTCTGCATGGTCAGTTGTGGAATCTGGGTCAAGTAGGTCGCGCCGTAGAACCAGTACCACGAGTTACCTAATAAAATGGTAAAAACCAAAGGTAAACTTTTCGCATATTTCAGTGTTTGAAAACTGGTACGGAAAAAGTTCCAGTCAATTTGAATATCAGCTGCAGGAATGCTTTGCATTAAAATAAAGCGGCTCGATAAATAACCGATGATTGCAATCACCAATACTGTCAGGCTGATCCAGAGTAAATTACCATCGGATGCTGCAATCACGGCACCCCCTAGAATCATACCAAACAGGATTGCCAGGGAAGTTCCAGATTGAAAGAGTGCATTCCCTGACATCAGTTCATCTTTATGCAGCACTTCTGGCAAAATCGCATATTTAATTGGACCAAAGAACGTTGACTGGGTACCCATCAGGAACAGGGAAAACAGTAGAATCCATAAATTGCCCATCAGGAAACCAATGGTACCGAGAATCATCACCACGATTTCTAGGATCTTTAAATAACGGATCAGTTGGGAACGTTCATATTTATCGGCAATTTGTCCAGCGGTCGCAGAAAAAATAAAATAAGGCAAAATAAAGAGTAATGCAGCAAGATTATTTAAGGTGCTAATGCCCGCACTTTGATGAATCCATCCATAGGTAATGACCAGTAATAATGCCTGTTTAAATACATTATCATTCAACGCCCCGAAGAATTGCGTCAAAAACATGGGTAAAAAACGACGAGAGCCTAACAAATGTTCGTTATTGTTCATATTGGACGTGCTACATTAAGATTTATTAAGAAATGTCAGTGATGCGTGAACATCTTGAAAAATCATGTAAGATACCTTTGACTAGGGAAATGGCAAAATCCTATAGATTCAAGTTTCTTAGCTTATATTTTTCGGTCAAATAATCAATTAAAGAATGTATTTGTTTAGAGTTTGCTATGCCTGCAAAAAGAAAATTTAAAGAAACCATACTGAGTCAGAGTATGAGTCCACTCATACCTGAACATACAGGTAGTCGCCTGTGTATGAGTATTTTCTTGATGATGTTGACCCAACATGGCATGGCACAAACTCCAGAAATGGAAACGCCCGTGGCAGTTTCACAGGCAGAAATGATTGATGAACTGTCTAAGCAGGCAGTTCGACAGGGTGTCGCTAACTCCGAAGACGAAGCCGCCGAGAAAATTGAGCAGGCTTTGCAGCCAGAAAATGAAATAAACAGCCTGGAAATGCTACAGCAGCAGGAACAGCAAGGCGCACAGCTAGATGTATTTAAACCCATCGAGTTTGAAGATCTAGAAGAATTACCGGTGCAATCGATTGATCAGGCGATGGCGGATGAAATTTACCGCGTGGCTGAGCAAGCCAAGCAGGAAGCGCAAAGCTATCGCCAGACCCAGCAGACAGAAATTGTAGTTGCCGATATCAGCCAGCAGGAACTGGTGGAAATCAATCAGGCGCCAGTCAATGTCGATCAGCTGATGCAAAGTATTCAGTCTGACAGCCAGATCATTGTGCAGGCGAATGAGGCAGGTAGTACCTTGCCGGATATTTTTCCACAGCAACTCACGCCAGCAGATGACAAGAAACCGAATATTTTTAAACGGCTCTTTTATAAAATCCGTCCGCCAAGGCAGATCATGACAGCTCGTGTGCCGCGGATTGATGCAGACGTAGTGATACGTAATGGTGAAAGCAGTACCCAAACGAGCAATGGATTAAGTTCGGCTGCACGTAAACAGGCGTATGAAAATCTGGCAGAGAATATTGAAAATAAACTGTCCAGTTTCACCCAGGAATCCTTTAGCGACTTCCCATCCGCATTGCCACAATTACGTAGCCTGTCCAATCAGGCTGCTCAGGCAGTTGGCTTCTATAATGCCGAATTCCGTTTTGAAAAACTTTCTGAGTCACGTGTCAGAGTTCAGGTGACTCCGAATGAGCCGGTCATTATTCAAAGCCAGAACCTGGAATTTACTGGTGCTGGTGCTGAGCAACCACAGTTCCAGGTCATTAGTGTTTTGCCAGATCAGGAAGTGGGTGATGTGTTTAATCATGGTGAATATGAAAAAACCAAGGAGCGTATAGTCGAAGCGGCAAGTAATAACGGCTACTTCGATGCTCACTGGCGACTGCATGATGTCAAGGTGGCACAGCCGCAGAATACAGCAGAGGTAAATCTGCGTTATGAAACTGGCGATCCTTACAAACTCGGACCGGTGACTTTCCGGATGAGTGATCCGGAGGATGAATTCCCGTTAGATCCAGACATCTTGCAAAGTCTGGTGCCATGGGAAGAGGATGCCGATTACCGTTTTTGGCGGGTAAACACACTTGCCAATAACCTGACCAACTCACGATATTTTAACTATACCTTGGTCGATGCGGTGAAACCGGATCCAGTCGAAGCAGAACTTGAACTGCCACCTGATCTGCAGCTGCTGGTTGATCAGCAAAAAATCTCCGAAAGGGCTTTGATTCAAGAGAACAAAGCGGTGACTTCTTCCAGAGAAGTCACGCAGAATGTGGTCGATGAAAGCCAGTTTGCGGGTAGCCGTGAGGAAGAAAGACCGGATTTACGCGCCATGCGTACTGCGCAGGAAACCAAGGCCAGTGAACAGGAGCGTTTAAAAGCACAGGCACGTGAAGAGAAAGAGATTCCGGTGATTGTGACTTTGAATGCTGACAAGAAAAACAGCGCTGAAGTCGGTCTAGGTTATGGAACCGATACCGGGACACGCCTACGTGGTCAGTACCGCCGTGCCATTGTCAACAAGCGTGGACATTCTTTTGATGCCAACCTTGAGCTTTCAGAAATCCGTCAGTCTATTGATGGTCGCTATAATATTCCATATAAACATCCGCTGAATGATTACATCAGTATTGTCGGCGGTTATGAGCGTGAAGAACGTGATGATGTTGCGCAAGGTAATGGACTATTGATCGAAT
This sequence comes from Acinetobacter sp. ASP199, assembly GCF_022700675.1. Taxonomy (NCBI): domain Bacteria; kingdom Pseudomonadati; phylum Pseudomonadota; class Gammaproteobacteria; order Moraxellales; family Moraxellaceae; genus Acinetobacter; species Acinetobacter sp. ASP199. The sequence goes on along the minus strand of NZ_CP062182.1, from coordinate 1,742,463 downwards.
CTGCCGTGATTGGTGCCGATCGTTATATTAAAAATCCACGGGGAAGCTGGCAGCATACCTATGGAGTGCGTTACCGTCTGGATCAATTGACTCAGGATGGCACTGTGAATGCTGATGATATTCCGGATGCATTCCTGGTTAGTACTGCAGAAACCCAAGAGTCTTTATTATTTGGTTATGAAATCGCTCGTACTACCAGCGACCGTCGGGTCAACCCAACCAAAGGCTTTAGACAGACCTATAAGATTGAGCTGGGGAGTGAGGCGCTGTTGTCCGATGCAGACATGGCAATTGCCAATGCTGGCTGGCGCTTTATCTATTCATTAGGTGAAAATGCCGATCATCAGTTTGTCGGTCGTGCCGATGCAGGCTATATTTTTACTGAAGATTTTACCAAAGTGCCCTATAACCTGAGATACTTCACTGGTGGTGACCAAAGTATTCGTGGCTTTGACTATAAGAGCCTGTCACCAGAAATTGATGGTTTTAAAGTGGGTGGACAGGCCCTGGCAACGGGTTCCTTAGAATATAACTATCAGTTTAGGGAAGGCTGGCGTGCGGCAGTATTTGCGGATGCCGGAAATGCCTATGACAAGGACTTTAGTAACCCGACTGAATATGGGGTAGGTCTCGGGGTGCGTTGGGCATCGCCGATTGGTCCGATTCGTATTGATGTGGCCTCAGGTATTTCGGATGATAATCATCCAATTAGGGTGCACTTCTTTATTGGCTCACAGCTATAAAACAAACTGATTAAAAATTTTTAGATATTTGGGAAGAACATGGTCGAGAACCAGCAACCACAAGACGCAGAGCCACAAAATACGCCTTTACCTAAGAAGCGCCGTATTTTAAGAAGCATCTTATTGTCGGTGCTGTTTTCTATTCTGTTTTTACTCGCGGCACTGGCGATCATGTTCTCGACGGATCGCGGCAGCAAGTTTTTACTGGATCAGGTACTGCAACGTCAGCAGATTATTCATTATGAATATGAAGGCGGTAATCTGTGGCGCGGTATTATTCTGCGCAATGTGCTGGTGACGCTCAAACCGGTGGATGTCAAAATCGACCGGGCCGACGTTACTTTGGGCTGGCGGGCGATTATCAAACGGGAAATTCACCTGAATAGTGCAGATGTGCGCAATCTGCAGATCATTACCAAGAATCCGCCGAGTGATCAGCCATTTTCTTATAGTGATATCCGTTTGCCATTCGTGTTGCGGGTCGATCATCTGGATCTGGATCACCTGCTGATTAAAACACATAGCTCTTCAGTCGATTTTTATGATGTGGTGATTAATGAAGGACTTTGGTCGGGAACCAAGCTGACCTTTGAAAAATCGCGCATGAATATGGGCTATCTCTATGTTTATGATGTCACCGGTGATATGGACTTCCATGGTAAATATCCGCTAAATGCGACCGGTGTGCTCAATATTCCATCCCTGAATAACAGCCTGAACATTCGTGATATTCGCGTTGCAGCCCGGGGCACCTTAGAGACTATTCAAGCAGGTGTTGCAACCTATACGCCAGACTTGCTGACCGGCTGGGCCGTGATTCATCCGATGAATCCGCATGTTCCGATGTTCGGTAAACTAAAATTTGAGCAGTATCACTGGCCAATCTTGGAAGATCAGAAACTATTCTCCAAAGATGGTGTGGCTGAATTTAATGGCGATATCCAGCGACTGAATATCAATCTCAACACAGACCTGAGCGGCAAAGACATTCCGGAAGGCCAATACAATGCCATGATGCATACAGATCTGGTCAATCAGCTGAATATTACTGATTTTAATGGGCAGCTGATGAAAGGTTCAGTCAGTCTGGCTGGTAACGTTGGCTGGCATGATCAGGTGACTTGGGATGTATCTGGACGTGTGAATCGTCTTAATCCTAAAGATAAAGTGATTCCACAGGTCGTGCAGGACTTTCTGCCACCAAGTCTGGATGGAAATATTGCTTCTAAAGGGACATTGGAAAAAGGTTTACACCTGACAGCTCTGGTTGATTTCGATCGTTATGAAACCTGGAACATCAAGCTGGATCAGAACGAAGCGAAAAATAAAAAAGCCCAGCCAATACTGATGAATGTGGCATGGAAGAATATCGACCGTGCAGTGCCTTATGTCGGCTGGTTAAAAAGCGAATCCGGAGATGTAAATCTGGCGCTGAATGAAGGTCAGCAGGACATCTTTGTGGCAACGCAGGTGGCTGCTCATGAGCAGGGGCTATTGCCAGCTGGCATGTATCAGGCAAAACTGAATCTGAAGAATAATATTCTCAAAGTTCCAAGCTTTAGCTATGCTGCGCAAAATGGCGGCCTCACAGGTAACGCCGTGGTAGAACTACCAGATAAAAAGCGCCAGTTAAAATGGAATGCTGTGCTGAATGCCAATAATCTGAATACGCAGGTACTGGCAGCAGCATCACCGGTGGATCGTCTCAATGGTCGAGTTACAGCAAGTGGTTATGCCAAACCAAATCAGCAGATTATTAACTTAAAAGCAATCGATCTGACAGGTCGCCTTGCTGGTCAAAATGAAACAGTGCGACTGACCGGCACGAGTACGGCAGCATTGTTATTCCATGATGAAAAACAGGGCGGTGGCTTTAAAGGCTATGCAGTGAATTATGATGGCAATTTAAATGCCAGCCAGTTTGCTGCCAGCAAAGGTTTACTTAAATTCAAGGTCTCCGGTACACCCGAATTATTAAAAATCAATGAATTTAAGCATGATGGCATTGCAGGCAAGATCAATGCCAGTGGTCTGGTGAACCTGGCGAATGGTCTTGGCTGGGATATCAATGCTTCACTGGTTCGCTTTAAACCGCAATATTTTGCTTCCAGTGTTACAGGTGAGTTATCGGGGAATGTGAAAACCCGTGGCGTATGGTCAGATGTCTTGAAACGTATTCAGATTGAACATTTGAATCTTGCAGGAATGCTGAATAACAAGCCGGTGCGTGGTACAGGTAATCTGGCGATGATTATTGATACCAAACAGAGCGGATTTGTACCTCAGCAGTTTGAAGCCAATAATCTGTTCCTGTCTTATGCCAGCAACCAGATTCAGGCAACCGGGAATGCGCAGAATCTTCAACTCAAGGTAAATGCACCAGCGCTATATGATTTATATCCGGGACTGCGTGGACGTGCATATGGTTATATTAATATGCAGGCGCAACCACGTTTGCGTGCCTCAACTAATCTGGCTGTTGATGATTTTGCCTTTAATAATCTGTTCAGTGTGCAGAAAATCCGGGTACAGGGCCAGTTGCCAACCTCACAAAGCACACCAACCTTGCTCACTGCAACCATGGATAATCTACGTAGTGGCAATCGTCAGATTACCCGAGGCGAAATATCTCTAGCCGGGACACGTGCAGCGCATGTATTAAAGGTTCAGGCAGAAAACAAACTGTCCAAGTTTTATGTACAGTTGGCCGGTGGTTTCAATGCGCAAAATAACTGGCTGGGTCAGATTCAAAATGGTGATTTCGATTCCCTGCGTACCCGTCTGGTACAGCGTCAGAATGCCTCTGTGATCTATAATACAGCACAGTCAGACCTGTTTGTTGGTGCACATTGCTGGATGAGCCAGCAAAGTCAGCTGTGCTTTGATCAACCCATACGTGTGAATAAAACGCGTGGCAGTGTCTCATTCCAGACACAAAACCTCGATCTGAATGATTTCAGTGCATTCATGCCTGAAGGGCTGGCAATTACCGGTAAGGTCAATGGCTACGCGCGTGCAACATGGGCCCAAGGCGCAAAACCGAAGATTGATGCGCGACTCGTCACCCGAGATGGTGTGGTTGGACTGGCAGCTGAAGATCCGCAATATTTGGGCCAGACTCTGAAATATGATGAAGTTGGATTGGTCGCGAAAAGTGTGGCAGATGGCTTGCAGATTCGCCTGGATGTGAAAACACCAGATATCGGGACGGGCTATGCTAATGTCATTATTGATCCATATCGTGACAGCAAGCCAATGCGTGGTGAAGTCGCCTTTAACGAAGTACAGCTAAAAGTATTCAAGCCATTTATTCAGGATGTGCGTACGCTGGAAGGTACCTTGTCTTATGCAGGAAAGATCAGCGGTACACTAACCCAGCCATTATTAAACGGTGAGATTCGCGTAAAGGATGGGGCAATCAGCATGATTTCCCTGCCAGTGAATCTGACTAATGTGCAGTTGTATTCATCTGTACGTCAGGATTCTGCGACGATTAATGGTGCATTTAACAGTGGTCGTGGTGCAGGACGCTTGACTGGTTCGGTGGACTGGAAAAATGATCCTCGTGTTCAGTTACGTCTCCAGGGTGAAAACCTGCTGATACGCCAGGCGCCACTAATTACGGCAGTCGTCACACCAGATTTGACGATGGATCTTTATCCATTTAACAAGAAACTCAGTCTGAATGGTTCGATAGAAGTTCCGCGTGCGCTGATTTCTATGCCGGAAGCGTCTAAACCAGTAGTTGGTGTGTCTTCTGATGTCCGTGTAGTACAGGAAGGTCAGGATCAGCTGGCGATTCTAAAATCGGCACGCCCATGGGATATTCGTGCTGATGTTGCGGTGTCCTTGGGTAATCAGGTGATCTTCCAGGGCTTTGATAGTCGTATTCCACTGCTTGGACGGGTCAATCTGTCTCAGCGTGGTCTGGAAACAGCGATGCGTGCCAATGGTGCGATTGGTGTATCACAGCGGGTGAAAATCGAAGCGTATGGTCAGAGTCTGGATCTGAACCGTGCCATTGCCCGTTTCAATGGCCCATTGTCGAATCCGACACTGGATATTGATGCCAACAAATCTGTACAGGGTAGCGTTGTAGGTGTACGTGTTACCGGTACAGCCTCAAGTCCTGCGATTCAGGTGTATAACGATGCTGGCTTGTCTGAACAGGAAGCATTAAATGCCTTGATTACCGGCCGGATCAATGAAGGTAGTTCAGCATTAAGCCAGTCTGAAAGCTTCAGGTCTGATGTTAACAATACCATTGCCGCTGCGGGGATTAGTTTGGGTCTAGGTGGTACACGCGCATTGACCAACCAGATTGGTCGTACTTTTGGTTTGAGCGGTTTGGCATTAGATGCACAGGGTACAGGTGATGATACACAGGTATCCGTCACTGGTTATATCACACCAGATCTGTATATTCGTTATGGAGTGGGTGTCTTTACCCCAGTGAATAAACTGACTTTGCGTTATCAAATGAATCAGCGTCTGTATCTGGAAGCCAGTCAGTCCCTCGAAAGAGCCATTGACGTGTTCTACAATTGGCGCTTCTAAAAGAAAAAAGCCCTTCAAGTGAGGGCTTTTTTTAATTGTGGCGTTGAAGAAAATCTTATCTTTTTAAAATGATAAAGATGTACAACATTTCTATCCTTGATGTAGGTCACAATCTGTCATATCTATGGGTTAAGCATATTCAGATAAGGGAACATATATGACCAAGCTATCCGAGCAATCAGATAAAGATGTCACACCACACAAAGAGTCCAACGATGATAAGGGCAATCAGGCTACTTATAAGAATGTTAAGCCTGAGAAAAAACCGAATGCAGAGCCGGAAAATCCGTTAAGAGAGCAAAAATAGCATGTTCCAAGATAAAAAGCCTTCTCAATGAAGGCTTTTTATATTTAGAAGATAGCCTAAGCTTTATTTTAAAATTCATCACATAATCTAAGACATAAATTAACAGGATATAAAACTTAAAAGTTTATTCCTTAAAAGTGTCATCTAATGCTTGTTGTACCGCATCGACACGTGTTTTACAGGCTTTATAGGCTGCCATGGACTCCTCAACAATCTTCATCAGATTATCAATATCCGGTTCCTGCTGAGCATCCAATAATTCTGCATTCCGTTTTAGAATTTCATAGCCTTCTTTAAAGCTTAAAGTATGGTCATTACTCATATGGATTTACCTGTGTGATATTGGCTGCAAAAGTACCGTCCTGCATTTCGACCTGAACCTTACTTTCAAGCTCATGGACAGAACGTACAGCATGACCTTGTTGTCGGACGATGGCATAGCCTTTGGAAAGGACTGTTTTGGGGTTCTGGATTAGAGTTTCGCGTAACAATGCTTCAATCTGTTGTTGTGCAATTCGGGTTTGCTGACGGGCCAAATTGCCGATATTGGATTTCAATTGGGTGATTTCTTTCAAGGCATCCGAGACTTTGGCATTGGCAATGTTTTCAATCAATGCCATCGATTGATCATTCTGACTTTGATAGGCCTGAATCTGCTGCCGGGAACTACGCTGGATAATTTGCAGATTGGTCATGACATCCTGCACACGTTCCACAATATGATTGCGAATCCCGGCAATGACTTTACTCGGGGTATCAAAGGAACGGTGCGCAATTTCATCCAGAATGGTCTTGTCTTTTTCATGACCAATGCCAACCCAGATTGGCACGCTGCGCTTACACAGTAGGGCAGCCAGTTCATAGTCATTCAGATAAGCCAGATCAATTACAGCACCACCACCACGGATAATCACGATTAAATCAGGTGCCGTTGCGTAATCTTCTGCCCACTGTTTCAGTCCTTGAGCCAGACTTTGCCGAATGCTTTGCGGTGCGGTATTGCCCTGAAACGTTGCCGTATGATAGATAAATTCACATACCTGTGCGTCCGCAAGGGCATCAGCATCTTTTTTAAAGTCACCTAAACCCGCAGCATTTTCAGGAGCAATCACCAGAATCCGGTTCAGATCGAATGGTGTTGGTAATTGCCGGTTACGTTCAATCAAACCTTCTGCTGTGAGTCGTTGCACGATTTCCTGATAGCGTCGGGCAATGTCACCGAGGGTATAACTGGAATCAATTTCAACAATATTCAGGGAAAAGCCATATTGCGGATCGAAACTGGCTTTGACCTTAATCAGAACATTTAAATCCCGACTTAACTCAATCCCGGTTTCCCGTTCAAATGGGGTCACAATTTTTTGTGCAGCAAATTTCCAGATGGTGGCACGGCAACTGGCAATGACCTGATCATTGTCCGGATCTTTTTCTGCCAGTTCCAGATAGTAATGACCTGCCTTGATATTCAGGTTGCGTATTTCTGCCTTGACCCATACCGGGGTGTCGAAGGTAAGTTTAACCACCTCCTGCACGGTAGAGAGGTATTCCTTGAGGGAGAATTGGGGATCTTGCATAGCCGCAGAAAAGTTTAAAATTCAAGCAAATTTTAGCGCAAACCTGCATAGCACTCAAACCACATTACTCAGTATTCTTGTGGCTGAATTGCAGCAGAGCGATATCTGGGTACATAATTTATTGCTGATAGAAGCTTCAGCATTGATTTACATACATTTAGATAAACTTTCTTGGGGATGACTATGCTAAATTAAGGCGGAATAATCCTTTAGAAGAAGATCGCCGATGAAAAGAATCATATATCTGGGCATGCTGATCGCTGCATTAACAGGATGTGCGGCACAGCAGCCAGAAGAAACACCGCGTATTGGCATGCCGAACCCTGCCAGTGCTTATTGTGTGGATCAGGGTGGAAAGCTGGAAATCCATAACGAAGTTGATGGTCAGGTGGGTTATTGCCATTTGCTAAATGGGCAAGTAGTTGAAGAGTGGGCATTATTCCGTAGTAGCCAAACTGAATGTGTAGCTGATAAGGCTAAGACGCTGATTGGCCAAGCAAAATTGACTGAAGATCAGATCAAGGCGATTAGCCAAGCTCAAATTGTCCGTTTAGTAAAACCTGGGCAGCCAGTAACAATGGATTATCGTGTAGAGCGCGTCACCGTCACTGTAAATCCAATCAATCAAAAGATTATTCAAGCAACTTGTGGTTAATTCAAACGCATAAAAAAGGCCCGAAAGGGCTTTTTTTGTTTGTTCGGCTACGACTAATTTAAATGACAAATCCATTACGATCTTTTATATTGCCCCTCGTAAGGAGAAGTTCATGAAAAAGTTATTTGCTTTATCCGTTATGGTGGCTTTGGTCGGCTGTGCCGAAAAGAAACCACTCACCCCTGAAGAGCAGTGGCAAGGTTATTGTCGTAGTGTGGGCAATGCTGCACGCAGTATTATGCTGGACCGTCAAAATGGCATTGAGAAAGAAAAAGCTGTTGAACATGCCAGCAAGGTGGAAGATGAAACCACTAAAGGTTTTGTCATGACCATTATTGATGACGTTTATAAAATGCCATTGGATGAAATCAACAAAGATGTGAAAGAAGCGCGTGAAAAAATCCGTGCCGAATATACTGAAAAATGTATTGCGACACCGCATGACGAATTACCAGATTATAAACCGTTCTAAGGAACGGTTTTTTATAGCTTTGCCATATTCAAATTATTTTATGCAAGCTTGTAGAAGTTATTTATCTGATGCTAATTTCTTATAAAAATAGCCTAAGCATCATGTACAATTTGTGACAAATTCTAAATCTAAAATATAGCAATACTTATCTAAATATCGAATAATGAAAATATCTCCAAAATAATTAGAAAGGAGCAGTATTATGAATGTTGTGGGATATTTACATCATGCAGATCTGTTGCTCGAAGATGAACAGGGCATGGCCATCATTGGTGGTGGAAACTATGTGCTCAGTGTGGGCGATAAAGTCAATTTAAAACGTATGCTCGATCAAAATAAAAATCTTTATCTGGTCGATATTTCCTTTGCCAGTAACAATCACAATGGCACCTATGAAGACCAGTGTGTACTCAAATTTGAAGGCTGTCGTGATGCATTTAACCAATATTTGAGCACAAGCACAGTACACTAAGGTGGAGTATCTTTTTTCTTATAACTCAGGCAACATTCGTGTTGCCTTTTTTATAAGTGAAATTCAGCTAAAAGTGCTCAATTAGAGCTTAATTTATGCAAGAAAACAGATTTTTGATTATCAAATAATCATTATGCACATCATTTATTTACAAAATAATGAGCATCACAAAGAAACACTTTACTTGCATTAACTTTTAACTGGAATTTTAGTAAAATTTGAGAGTCCATATTGTTTGTGAAGCTTTATAAAGTAGAAATTCACAGATAATTTTTTAAAAAAGAGGAATAAACCGTGCTAGAAGCTTACCGCCAACACGTTGAAGAACGTGCCGCACTCGGAGTCCCACCGAAGCCACTTGACGATGCTCAAACTGCTGCATTAGTTGAATTATTAAAAAATCCACCAGCGGGTGAAGAAGCATACCTAGTTGACTTGCTTGAAAACCGTGTTCCTGCAGGTGTTGACCAAGCTGCATACGTAAAAGCTGCGTTCTTAGCTGCATTGGCAAAAGGCGAAGCGACTTCTCCACTAGTTTCTAAAGAACGTGCGGTTTACTTACTGGGCACTATGCTTGGTGGTTATAACGTTGCTCCTTTAGTAGAACTTTTAGACGACGCTGAACTAGCAGAACTTGCTGCTGAAGCGTTAAAGAAAACTCTTCTTGTGTTTGATGCGTTCCATGACGTTGCTGACAAAGCACGTGCAGGCAATGCAAACGCGAAAGCAGTTCTTCAATCTTGGGCTGACGCTGAATGGTTCACAAACCGTCAAGACGTTCCAGAAGAAATCAAACTGACAGTTTTCAAAGTAACTGGCGAAACCAACACAGACGACTTGTCACCTGCACAAGACGCTTGGAGCCGTCCAGACATTCCGTTACACGCGAACGCAATGCTTAAAAACGAACGTGATGGTATCAACCCTGAAAAACCAGGTGAAGTTGGTCCATTAAGCCAAATTAAAGACTTAATCGCGAAAGGCAACCAGGTTGCTTACGTAGGTGACGTTGTTGGTACAGGTTCTTCTCGTAAGTCTGCTACTAACTCTGTACTTTGGTTCTTTGGTGACGAAATCGCTCACATTCCGAACAAGAAAGAAGGCGGTTACTGCTTAGGTTCTAAAATTGCTCCGATTTTCTTCAATACAATGGAAGATGCTGGTGCGCTACCAATTGAAATCGATGTAGCAAACATGAACATGGGCGATGAAATCACCCTTAAGATTGACAAAGCTGCTGCTAAAGTAACTGCGTTCAAAGACGGCGCTCAAATCGCTGAAGCTGACCTTAAAACTCCAGTACTTCTAGACGAAGTTCGTGCGGGTGGTCGTATTAACCTGATCATCGGTCGTGGTTTGACAACTAAAGCACGTGAAGAGCTTGGTCTTGAGCCTTCAACTCTGTTCCGTACTCCAGTACAACCTGCTGACACTGGCAAAGGCTTCACCCTTGCTCAGAAGATGGTTGGTCGCGCTTGTGGTCTTCCTGAAGGTCAAGGTATCCGTCCAGGTACTTACTGTGAACCACGCATGACTACAGTTGGTTCTCAAGATACAACTGGTCCTATGACTCGTGACGAATTGAAAGACTTGGCTTGCCTAGGCTTCTCTGCTGACCTGGTAATGCAATCTTTCTGTCACACAGCTGCGTATCCAAAACCAGTTGACGTTCAAATGCAACACACGCTTCCTGATTTCATCATGAACCGTGGTGGTGTTTCTCTACGTCCAGGTGACGGTATTATCCACTCTTGGTTAAACCGTATGCTTCTTCCAGATACTGTTGGTACTGGTGGTGACTCCCATACTCGTTTCCCAATCGGTATTTCATTCCCAGCGGGTTCTGGTCTTGTAGCATTCGCTGCAGCAACTGGTGTTATGCCACTTGATATGCCTGAATCTGTTCTTGTGAAGTTCAAAGGTAAAATGCAACCTGGTATCACGCTTCGTGACCTAGTACATGCAATTCCTTACGTAGCGATCCAAGAAGGTGACCTGACTGTAGAGAAGAAAGGTAAGAAAAACATTTTCTCTGGCCGTATCCTTGAGATCGACCTGACAGAAATGGAAACTGACCTGACTGTTGAGCAAGCATTCGAACTTTCTGATGCTTCTGCTGAACGTTCTGCTGCTGGTTGTGCGATCACGCTTTCTGAAGAGAAAGTTGCTGAATACCTACGTTCTAACATCACTATGCTTAAGTGGATGATTTCACAAGGCTATGGCGATGCTCGTACTATGGCGCGCCGTGTTGAGAACATGGAAAAATGGTTGGCTAACCCATCACTTCTTAAAGCTGATGCTGACGCTGAATACACGAAAGTGTACGAAATCGACCTTTCTACGATTACTGAACCAGTTCTTTGCTGTCCAAACGACCCAGATGATGCAAAACTTCTTTCTGACGTTCAAGGCGTGAAAATTGATGAAGTATTCATCGGTTCTTGTATGACCAACATCGGTCACTTCCGTGCAGCTGGTAAACTTCTAGACAAAGTACCTGGTGGCACTTTATCTACTCGTCTATGGTTGGCTCCTCCAACTCGCATGGACGAACACCAGTTGATGGAAGAAGGTTTCTACAATACTTATGGTAAAGCTGGCGCTCGTACAGAAATGCCAGGTTGTTCACTATGTATGGGTAACCAGGCACGTGTAGCACCGAACACGACTTGTGTATCGACTTCTACTCGTAACTTCCCGAACCGTCTAGGTCAAGGTGCTAACGTTTACCTAGCGTCTGCTGAGCTTGCATCTGTTGCTGCTGTATTAGGTAAATTACCTTCTCCAGAAGAATACCAACAGTACGCTGCTCAAATCGACAGCATGTCTGCTGACATCTACCAATACTTGAACTTCGACAAGATGGGCGAGTATACAGATGCTGCTAAAGACATCGATACTAAGAAAATTGCTGCTGCTCAATTGGCTTAATCTTAATTGATTGATTAATAAGCAATAAGCGGTATAAAATAAGGGCTGAGAAATCAGCCCTTATTATTTTATGAAAAATCATTACGAAGAAAAATTTGAACAATTGGCTTTAGAGTTAGGTTTGGAAAAAGCTAAAGAAAAAATTGTTAAAGAACTTTTATATAAAAGTTCACAGCCAAAAATTGGTGATTATAAAAATAAATTTGATATGTTTTGGCATTCTAGTTTTATAGAACAGATCTCAATAAATGATACGAAAAATGAAGTTTACATATTAGCCTTGAGCCAGTTCATAAGATACGAAATTACTGATACAGCCATTCTTATCAATATTTTAAAACTAGATATAAAAAGTTGTCTTTTAGCCATTCGTTATTCAGGTATTATTTTAAAGCCAGAACATCATTCTTGGAATATTTTAAATGAAATAACTGAACAATTGGAATTGGATCAGTTATCGAAATTCATGCAAACCGTAAAGCATTTGCAAGAACAATATACATATAGAATTGAAGATTATGAGAAAATAAAGCAGAAGTTAAACATTGGGCAAGTGACAGCAATGATATTTAGTAGTTTATATGCCTATGAATATTTAATACCACATGAAGAAATTATAGATTGTATTCCTTACCAATATGATGAAAATGAAACAAATTCTCCAGAGACAATTTGGAAAGCATTTGAAGTAATTATTAAAAACTCAAGAAAAAACAAAGTAGTTATAAATGAGAAAATGGTTTTTAGAACCTTTGAGGAAAAATATTTTCCGATAATAACTGGTGAGAATTTAAAAAATGATCTTGTTGATGATTATGAAATTTTCAAAATGATGGTTGCAATAAAAGTTGAATTACATAATTTTAAAAGAAATGTATTGGAATCTTATAGTTTTAATAAAAAAATTGATTACTTTTTAGAAAATGGTGAACTTCTACACGTAAGTGATGTAGAAGATGATAATTGGTATATAAAGAATAGTATTAATTTAGCATATTGGAACTACATTGGTACTTTAGAATATGTTAAATCAGATTTATTTTCTGCACAAGATTTGATCTCTATGGGGGGTGGTAGGGATTTAGGGATTATATCAAATATTTTTGGAATCATTGAGCAGCTAAAACAAGTGTATGGTATTGATAATATTTATATTGATGAGAAAATTATTAGCATCTTTGATGCGTTACTAGTACAAATGAGTATAAAAATGCATTCTATTAATGAGCATGTAAATATATATGAAAACTTGCTTGCTTCTTATGATCATTATAATGCTCAAATGTATATGTTCGTTTCAGGCTTACAGTCTCAACATTTTAAACTACCATTGCTTTTTTCAACGATTCAGAATAGATATAGTAAACAATTTTCTCTACTTTATGGTGGTAGTAAAAAAGAAAAATTACAAAGAATTAAAAATGTTTATGAATTCTGGACTTGTGACTTAAAGAGTGAAACTGAGGAATATTCATTTTCTCATAAACCTTTTTTTAAAATTGATGATGTTATCTTTCAATTTCCATGGATGTCTGCCTTTCAGAATATAAATACATCAATTGTGAATTATTTAAGAAAATTACATAAAAATAGGTGGCGGATTCAAGCAGCAAGTGCAACAGTATAAAAACCAGCCATAACTTCACTAGGCGTATACCAGCCTAGTGTTTTTCTAGGGCGATGATTGAGAGCAAATTCTATCTGCTCTATTTGTTCATTTGACACTTCATCAAACGAAGATGATTTTGGCAGATATTGCCTGATCAGACCATTGGTATTTTCATTTCTGGCTCGTTGAATCGACTTGTATGGATCTGCAAAGTACGTCTCTATCCCTGCTTCCGTTATCCGCCGGTGCTCGGAGAACTCCTTACCATTATCAAAGGTTACACTGTAGGCATGACTGCTGCGCAAACATGCTAAAGCACACGAAATCGTTTTAGTTGTGGTTCTAGTTTGTCCCAAATGAACGATATGTACATACAAGCTTTTGCGCTCAACCAGAGTTAATAATGCCCCCTTGTGATTCTTGCCTATCACGGTATCACCTTCAAAATCACCTAGGCGTTGACGTTTCTCGACGACCTCATCGCGACAGTGAATACTTGTTCTATCAACGAGTTGGCCTCTACGGTCTGTATTTTTATAACCTCGTTTACGATATTTCTTTTGATGCCTTAAATGAAGGTGGAGCTTACCACCTTTAGATTTATCTAGATAAACATACTGATAAATCCATTCATGTGAAGGCACATCAAGCCAACCTCGTTGTGTTAAAGCACCTGAAATTTGCTCAGGAGACCAATCTAAGCCAATCAGATAACGAATATAAACGAGAGCAAAATCTGTCATTTGTGAAGAGGATCGATATCGTCTTTGACTTGAAAATTTCTCTGCCTGTTGAGCTCGATATCCACGTTTTCCAGTATTTCTTTTGATCTCACGATAAAGGGTTGATCGAGAACGTCCAAGCTCCCTGGCAAGGGTAGAGATTGAAGATTTGCTTTTCAAAGCAGCATAAATTTCGTATCTTTCATCTTGAGAAAGTTGGGTGTATTGCTTCATTGGGTGCTTTCCAATTGCGAGTTGAAAAAAGTCTAATGATTTTAATACACCTAACTTTTTCAACTAACTACAAATATGTCGCACTTGGTATTTGAATCTGCGGGTTGGAATTGAGAAAAGAAACCGATTATATCGAATCTAGATTAGGTAAAATTCTGGAAAAAACTGGCTTCAAAGTGTTTACCTCGTATAAGCCTATTGGTACGGATGCTGGGGAAATAGATTTAATAGCAATTTATGGAAATCATGTCATTATTGCAGAAGTGAAATCTACGTATATAAGAAGTAGTATTCAGGAAATTCATGAATATAAAAATTTCACATTAAATAAAGCTAGTTACCAACTAGATAAAAAAGTTGAATATATTAAAAAATATTTTTTAAAAGAGCATTTTTCTGACTTAAGTGAAGTTGTGCTTCATACTTGGGTTATTGATACAACGCTAGAGTTTGATCATGAATATATTGGAGATCATTTAAAGGTCTCTTTAGATGAAATTATTATAAGTTTGAATGGTCATAAGGATTTTATGGATTCGTTTGTAAACTCAGACTTTGATTTAAAAAAATCAATCGACCGAGTTGATCCTATTCAATTTTTAGAATCTATTGAAAATAATTTATTTTGGAATAAGCAGATAGGAAATTATGATGATAATTTACAGGGTATGCTTCAAAAATTATCATCTAAAATGTAATATCTGAATTTATTCGGCGATAGTTATCATGCCCAAACAATCCCGCTTCCTCTGTATCGGTGGCTTCCTCAACGGAACCCAAGTCAAAGACCAAGGTGACAGTTTTGTCTGTGTCGAAAATGGTAAACAGGTGACTTACCATAAAAAAGAAATCTTCCATCAAGATGCTTGGGATCATGACTATTATGTCTGTGAAAGCACCACAGATAAACAAGCATACAATTGGGTGTATGACATCGATACCAAATAGAAGAAAACATACTGCCATTGGGTGCAATGACGGTATTGATTGCTGAATTTGCTAACGCTTTTATAGCCTAATTACCCATAAATGAAGAGATAGTTTCTGAGTTCACCCATTCTATAATTGGGATTAACTCATCTTGGCATCTGCGAATAGGTGTACATGTGAATCATCATTACGTCGCATTTTTCAGTGTTCAATTTTTTGCAGAACTGGGGGAGCACTCAGACTCAAGTTGTCGGGTAAATTTGATTAATTTAGGAAAGTTATCTTTTTTAGGCTACGAGTAAGAATAGCTGGTAGGTTTATATAAGAATATGCACACAGATTTACTAAATACGCTATTTGGATGATTTGAATCAGATAATTATGTTTTAAAAGCATGATATTTTCTCATCTTATAATGAAAGATAATCAATACTTCTTAAACGAACATATCTTAAATGAAGAAATTTTCAAAAATAATTGACTTTATATTTAGCTAAGCTTTTGAAATATTGAGGTTATTATATTTTATTGGCAGTTCTGTAAAGACTGCTGATATAACCACCAAAGTGAATGATGAAATAATTTCATCTTTTATTGAAATTAACTCGTTTTACTCATGTTCTAATTCACGTTTAAATCTAGCCATTCAGAAATTTAGATTTTTATAAAATTTTTAGGTGGCAATCTCTATGAGTACAGCATTTCAATGTTCAATCAAACGCATTCGTTTTGATGAGAATTACGAACCAGCCAACAACACCCGTTTAACTACAAACTTTGCCAATTTAGCGCGTGGTGAAAGCCGCCAAGAAAACCTGCGTCGTACATTAGCAATGATCAACAATCGCTTTAACAGCCTTGCCACAGTAGATAATCCAAAAGGTGATCGTTATTCACTTGAAATCGACATCATCTCTGCGGAAATTGATATCGAAGGCAATGGTCAAACTTTCCCATTTATTGAAACGTTGAAAAGCACAATCATTGATCATAAAACAGGTGAGCGTATTGAAGGCATGATTGGCAATAGCTTCTCATCATACGTACGTGATTATGACTTTAGTGTAGTCTTGCCAGCCGCAGGTTGTAAATTCAATGAAATGCCTGAAAACTTTGGTGATTTACACGGTAAGTTATATTTACACTTGGTACATTCAGAAGTTTTTAAAGCTGAATTTAAGAAACATCCTGTGATCTGCTTAAGCGTATCGACCACGAAAACGTATTACCAAACGGCAAATGTCCATCCAGTACTTGGTGTGGAATACACCAATGACGATTACTCTCGTACCGATGCCTACTTTGCCAAAATGGGTTTAAGCGTACGTTACTTTAAGCCACAAGGTGCCAATGCACCGCTTGCATTCTACTGTGCTGGTGACTTACTACGTGATTACACTGATTTTGAATTGATCAGTGCCATTGCAACAATGGAAAGCTTCCAAAAGATCTATCGTCCTGAAATTTATAACACTAATTCTCCAGCAGGTGTCGAATATCAACCGAGCTTAAGTTATGGCGATTATTCACTGACACGTATTGTATATGACCGTGTGGAACGTGGTGAGTTGGCGGTGAAACAAGGTAAATGGACTGAAGAAAACTTTATCAAACCGTATAAAGACATTCTTGATGAATGGGCTGCCAATTTTAAAGTGACAGAATCCGCAGCTGCTTAAGTACCCAAATTAGAACTGAATTTTAGATAGAAGATTAGACATGGCCCGTTCAGAAACAAAATTGTTACTCCCAACCTCAACAGCAGGTAGCTTGCCGAAACCATCTTGGCTCGCTGAACCTGAAAAACTTTGGTCTGCTTGGAAGCTTGAAGGCGATGAGTTACTTGAAGCAAAACGTGATGCGTTAAAGTTATCTTTGCATGAACAAGTGCGTGCAGGCATTGATATTGTCAGTGACGGTGAACAAACACGTCAGCACTTTGTCACGACCTTTATTGAGCATCTTGAAGGTGTGGATTTCGAAAAACGTGAAACCATGCGTATTCGTAACCGTTACGATGCCAGCGTACCTTCAGTCGTTGGTGAAGTTTCTCGTAAAAAAGCCGTATTTGTCGATGATGCGAAATTCTTACGTAGCCAAACCGATCAACCGATTAAATGGGCTTTGCCGGGTCCAATGACCATGATTGATACACTGTATGATGGTCACTATAAGAGCCGTGAAAAATTGGCGTGGGAATTTGCCATAATTCTAAACCAAGAAGCCTTGGAGCTTGAAGCAGCAGGGGTGGATATCATTCAGTTTGATGAACCTGCATTTAACGTGTTCTTTGATGAAGTGAATGATTGGGGCGTGCCTACACTCGAGCGTGCGCTTGAAGGTCTAAAGTGTGAAACTGCGGTGCATATTTGCTATGGCTACGGCATCAAAGCTAATACCGATTGGAAGCAAACATTAGGTAACGAATGGCGTCAATATGAGGAATCATTCCCGAAACTACAACAGTCGAAACTCGATATCATTTCACTTGAGTGCCAAAACTCACGTGTACCGATGGACTTGATTGAACTCATCCGTGGTAAGAAAGTGATGGTCGGTGCGATTGATGTCGCAACCAATCAGGTTGAAACCGCTGAAGAAGTAGCGAATACCTTACGTAAAGCACTGAAGTTCGTTGATGCAGATAAACTGTACCCATCAACCAACTGTGGTATGACACCGCTTTCTCGTCAAGTGGCACGTGGCAAGCTCGAAGCCTTAAGTGCCGGTGCTGCGATTGTTCGCAAAGAACTTGAAGCTTAATGCTTTGAACGTTCCCTCTCCTGAGTCAGGAGAGGGTTAGGGAGAGGTGTGTTTGAACTTCTTCTCTATATGAAAATATTGTACATAAGTCACATGGAAATACGATGATGATTGAAGCGACAGACTTTAAAAACGCAATGTCTTTACTCACAAGTGCAGTCAATGTCGTGACCACGATGGGTGAAGCCGGTGCACATGGTTTTACCGCATCTGCGGTGTGTAGTGTGACCGATACCCCACCGACATTGCTGGTATGTATGAATCAATCATCTCGTTCGCATGCCAACTTTGTGGAAAATAAAGTGCTGTGTGTGAATGTACTGAATGCAGATCAAGCCGATTTATCGAATGCTTTTGCTTCTGCAAAACTTAGTGCTGAACAACGCTTTGAGAAAGGTGTGTGGTCAACTTTAGAAACCGGTTCACCTGCGCTTGCAGATGCCTTGGTTAGTTTTGATTGCGAAATTGAGCAGATCCAAGAAGTGGGTACACATACTATTTTCATTTGCCCGATTGTTGCTATCAAGCGCAATCAAGTAGAACACGCATCATTGGTGTATTTCAATCGTGCCTATCATCAGGTCGGTGAAATGGAACTGGCTTAAATTTAAAATGAGTGAAAATAAGTCTCTTAAATAAATTTAAGATGAATTAAATTCATCATCAAACGATTTGCGTTATGCTGATGATGAATAATGAGGACATCGTTAAGACAACATGATTGAACTTCGCCATCTAAAAACACTGGTTGCACTACGTGAACATGGTTCATTGGTGGCAGCTGCTAGTGGTTTATGTTTAACACCTTCAGCCTTGTCGCATCAGCTAAAAGAGCTTGACCAATACTTTGATACAGAAGTTGTCTATCGGCGTACTCGACCTGTTTCATTTTCCAATGTAGGTCAACGGTTGCTCAAACTAGCCGATGAAATTTTGCCACAAGTACAAATTGCACAAGCAGATATCAGCAGAATTTTGCATGGTCAAACGGGACGAATTACGTTCTCCTCTGAATGTCATAGCTGTTTTGATTGGCTCATGCCTTTATTAAATGTCTACCGTCAGCAATATCCTGATGTCGATTTAGACTTTGCTTCTGGTTTTGAATCAAACCCACATGAGTTATTGCAAAATGGAGAGTTTGATCTGTTGATTACTGCTGATCCGATTGCCTTAAAAGGAGTGGAATACTTTCCTGTATTTGAATATGAATCTCGCTTGGTATTATCAACCACGCATCCTTTAGTTCGTGCTGAAAGTATTACTGTGCAAGAACTTGCAGGAGAAACCTTAATTACGTATCCCGTCGATAAGCATCGCTTGGATATCATGGCTAAATTATTTATTCCTGCAAATATTCAACCGAAACAGATTCGTACCACAGAACTGACTCAAATGCTGATTCAGTTGATCGCCAGTGGGCGAGGGATCGGTGCGCTACCTGATTGGGTGGTGAATGAATATGAACAAAAAGGTTGGGTCACATCACGTCGTTTAGACTGTGTTGCAGCTGAAGGGCTAAGACGAACGCTTTACGCAGGTTATCGTACAGATGAAAAACAGAAAGATTATTTTGAAGGCTTTCTAAAACAGCTAGATCGCTTTTCAAAGAAGCGAAACAGCTATTATGAATAAGGGATTTAAAAATTAATTAATTGTAGATTCTCTTTTCATCTTTGGAGCACGGTCCAACATGTTATTCGTTTAGCTAGTGCTCCTTAAGTATTTTTAAATCTTTATTTTTGAGAGCCGTAGTTCTTTGAGCCATCACATTCGTTTAAATTTATAAGATATGTCTAAGCCTCGAATCTAATATCTACACTAAAAAATGAGTCGAATGATTGCAGAACTCAATCAGATTTAAGCTAAAAATATGGACCTTGATCAATTTTT
This sequence comes from Acinetobacter sp. ASP199, assembly GCF_022700675.1. Classification (NCBI taxonomy): domain Bacteria; kingdom Pseudomonadati; phylum Pseudomonadota; class Gammaproteobacteria; order Moraxellales; family Moraxellaceae; genus Acinetobacter; species Acinetobacter sp. ASP199. The sequence goes on along the minus strand of NZ_CP062182.1, from coordinate 1,722,598 downwards.
TAGCTCCTCAATCAAAGTAATCATATTTAAATTAGTAGTTTCATTGATCGAAAATTACTTTCAAATCAAAATCAAACACAGAAAATTCAAATGATAATTGTTATCTTAATGTAAATAATTATCATTAACCGAGTGTATGATGTGTGCAAAATTTAAAACTGGATGTATAGGGGCTTGATCATGAAAAGAAATTTTTTATTTTTATCTTTAATCAGTATTCCATTTTTTGCTTATGCACAAGATTCGATCCAATTAGCAACAATTGTGGTTAAGGCAGACTCGCAAGAAACTGATGTCACAGGCAAACTGAAAAAGAAAGCCACTTTAAATATCTTAGGTGAAAAAGACGTTTTAGATACGCCATTTACCATTCGTAATTACAGTGATCAAGCCATTCAAGATGCACATGCGCTTACAGTGATGGATGTATTAAAAATTGATCCAAGTATTCGTACTACAACGAATAGTGGACATTTAAATGAAAACTTCAATATTCGTGGATTCAATGTTAACTGGGATGACCTGAATTTAAATGGTGCTTATGGTATGGCACCATCTGGTCGAGTTTCGACTGATATTTTAAGCTCAGTTACCGTATTAAAAGGACCGAATGCTTTAGTTGCTGGTATGGCTCCAAGTGGAAACATTGGTGGTGTAATTATTGCAAATACCAAACGTGCTGATAAAGAATTGACACGCGTAACTGCCAACTTTGAAGATGAAGGATTCTATAAGTCAGGTTTTGATGTTGCGCGTCGCTTTGGGGAGAACCAAGAGTTCGGTGCACGTGTAAGTGCAAACTATGGTCAGGGTGAACATGTAGTTGATGGTCTGGAAGACGAAACTATTTCTGCTGTCATCGGTCTTGACTGGACGACGGATAAAGCAAAAATTAATTTAGATGCATATTCTACAAAAGACAACCGAGATGGTGGCTCACCAGCTATGGTGTCTTTTGCAGCATTAACAAAGGTGCTTGATGCTCCTGATGGACGTACAAATTACTTGCCCAACTTATGGGGCACACAGTCTGCAAATTACATCGGATTATCAGGTGAATACAAGTTATTAGATAATTTAAAAGTTATTGCTGGTGTTGGAACAGCAGAGCAAAAGTACCAAGGACATTTATTTGGTACGCGTGTAAGAGTAACTGAAGAAAATGGTGATGCTGAATCTCAATATTACCATGTGAAAATGAACCAACGTAACACAGCTGCAAACTTAGGATTAGAGGGTGCATTTAATACTGGTTCAGTTAAGCATGTAGTAGGTCTAAGAGCGGACTATTTACACAGAGATACAAAACAGCATGATGCTGCAAATTCAACTAGATTTGAAACTAACTTGTATAATCCAAGTCAGTCAGGAGCTATGCCTGTTAATGCACCTGAAATGTTCAATCTTGCGGATAATACTTTCACTAGCTACTCTCTAACGGATCAAATTTCATTATTAGATGAAAAGTTGCAATTGATTCTGGGTTTACGTTATCAAGATGTAGATGTGAAGAATCCATTCAAAAACACTGAATACAAGTCTGATAAGGTTTCTCCAAGTTTGGGTGTCGTGGTTAAACCTTGGGGTGAAGATATTTCTTTATATGCTAGTTATGTTGAAGGACTCACTCAAGGCAGTACTGTCAATAATAGTGCTACGCCCTCGATTAAAGATGTAAATGAAGGTAAAACATTTGCCCCGTTCCAAACCAAACAGTATGAAATTGGTACGAAATATCAACATGGTTCATGGCTGCATACTTTAGCTGCTTATCAAATTGAAAAGCCGAGCACTATGGTTGAGAAGTTAACCGGGAATCCTGATTTCAATCAAATTACGACAGATGGTGCTGAAACAACATCAAAAGGGGTTGAATATGGATTCTCTGGTAATGTGATTGATGACCTAATTGTGTGGGGTAATTTGGCATATATTGATGCTGAATATAAAAAATCTATAAAAAATCAGGGAAATACTGTTCAGGGTCAGCCAGAGTTTACTGCAGGTTTAGGGGTTGAATATCGTCTTCCATTTATGGATGGCTTAAGTGTTAACACACGTATGAACTATGTAGATACGCAATATTTAGATGAGGCGAATAAACTTACTATTCCAGATTACACACTATTCGATGTAGGTGCGAAATACACAACTAATCTTGGCGGAGTAGACACAACTTTCCGTGCAAATATTGACAACGTGACTGACGAAAAATATTGGGCAGGTGTATTTAACAGTGGGTTTACAACACTGGGCGCAGGTCGTACTTATAAATTGGGTGTGACTTTCGATTTCTAATTTTCAACTCGTTTATGTATTGCAACACAGTAATGGGTCTGTCTCATTGCTGTGTTTGTCTTTGCGATTTCAATATAAGCATCATTGAGAGTGAAAAATTTGAAAATCTTTGCAGTCACTTTATGTTTATTGGGCAGTTTGATGCTCTATGGCAGTCACCGTCATCAAAGCTTATTTGGCACAGTATTATCTAAAAAAAATGTCATCTTAGGTGGTGGTTTATTGATGATCTCAATGATTTTACTGCTGTGTAGTGTACCCAAACTGGTCGCTATATATATGTGGTGTATGACGCTCATCACTACATGGTCACTCTTGCCATTTATAGCATTATTTAAGAAAAATATTTGACATGAAATTCCTTTTTCAACAAAGAATTCAAGCGGATTGGTGGTCAAAAAGCCTTGCAGGATGGGTTTTAGGCTTAAGTCTTGCTATTGCAATCGCCTCATTGATTACGATTTTGGCATTAAAACACTTAGCACCTAGTTTAGCGCCACAAATTGGCATGTGGTCGGTGCCTTGGTTGTATTTGCCTTTGGTATTTATCGCGTATTTTATTCCGAAAGGTTGGCAAGCACTGTTGATCTATACCGTATTTAACGCCGTGGCATATGGCATTTTATTTGGCATCCGAGGTTAAACATAGTGAAAATCCGTACCGATATTATTCGCCATGCCAAAGTCTTACATACATGGGTTGGTATTAGCACTGGCATTTTATTGTTCATTTGCTTTTTTGCAGGTGGACTCAGCATGTTCCAACATGAGCTGAGTAAATGGGCGACACCTGCCAGGCAAAATCTGAGTGAAATTCAGCTCAGTCAATACAATGAATTGGTGCGTCAAGCACAAGCAGAATATCCTGAAACTTTAAAAAGTTTTCAGCTTAATTTTGATTCTAAAGAATTTCATCATGCACCAATGCAATGGCAAGCACCTGTCGAAAGTCCAATGCAAGCGGGTGTAGATTTATATCAAAATGCGATGCTTGCTAGTTTAAATGCAGATGGGCATTTACAGGTCGAGCAGGAAAATTTATCCAAATTGGGCTGGCTCATTGAGCAACTGCATGAAACAGCAGGCATTCCTGGTTCATTGGGTGAGCATACCTTGGGTATGTATGTCATGGGGTTTGTTGCAGTTTTATATTTCTTGGCATTGATGACCGGTTTAATTGTGCTATTACCGACATTGGTGAAAGACTTTTTTGCCATTCGACCCGGTAAAAACAAAAAGCGTTTTTGGCTAGATGCACATAATGTGATTGGCATTACTAGCTTACCTTTTCATATCATTATTTGCGTCACAGTGATTTCATTTGCCTATCACGATGTGATTTATGATGCGATTGGTGGTTTGGTTTCTAAAGATAAGCCACTTTCAGCACGACCTGCTGCAACCAAAGTCGTTGAGCCTTTAGATACCTTAGACGTTGAACGGATTATTGCCAATATTCAGCGTCAAGCACCTGATTATCAAGTGAGCTCTATCAGTTTTAATCATTTAGACAACCCTGCTAAAGCTTCAGCACGTGCCAACTTATATAGTGCAAATCAAATGCTACGTGGTGATCTTTATGATGTCATGATGTTTAATCCTTATCAAACCGAAGCCTATAAAACCAATAACCTAAATACGCATGCCACACCGATGGATCAAGTGGTACGTTCCATGTTTAGTCTGCATTTTGGTAATTATGGTGGTGACTTTACCCGTTGGCTGTATTTTATTTTTGGCATCAGTGGCGCGTTTTTATTTTATTCTGGCAATATTTTATGGATCGAATCGCGGATTAAGCGTCAGAAAAATCCTGAAAATCTACCACCAAAACAACGTAAAGATGTACATTTTATTGCTAACTTAAGTATTGGTGCATGTTTAGGTTGTGTGTTTGCAGTGGTTGTCAGTATGGCATTAGGTCGTTGGGGGAGTTTAGCTCAGACGAATTTGCAAAGTATGAACCACTTGATGGTTTATAGTTATTATGCGGTCTTTTTACTGACAATTGTGTTTTGCTTTATCCGCGGTGCAGGCAAAGCACTGCCTCCGGTATTGGCAAGTATTGCTATGGTTTTGATTTTGATTGCACCTGTTAGTTTAGTCACCAGTTGGCTATCCGATGTGAGCATGCCGTTATGGTGGATTGATCTCATAGCGATCTTATTTGCACTGATTTTCTATAGATTTTATCAACAGGCAAAACAGCGTAGGGCAACTGCAGAGCAGGGTAGTATTTGGTCTTAAATATTAAACCATCAATGATTATTTTGCTGATCAACCATGTAAGTTATACCTGAGATATCTTATGTTATCTCAGGTTTATTTTATTTATTAAGTATTTGACTTGGTTGTTGGCATGGCTTTGTTGCACAAAGGTTTGAAAGGCAGAGCTACCCTAATTGAGCTAAATTCAAGTGACAACTTGGGTATGAGGACGACCTAATTGTGTGAATTTATTCAAGACTGCTACGCATGCATGAATCTCATTCACCTGACTAGAAAAACTCCTTGCTGTTAATTTATCGCCTGAGAAGCACTGCTTCGTAAGATTTGATGCAATGCATCTTAGTTTCCACCAAACTTCGACGGTGATAACCCGACCATTTTTTCCATAGGGTCCTGCCTAAATGTTTAACCGTTTGAAGTAACTCATTTCGTTCTATTGAACTGATTTTAGAATCTTTCTAGGGCTTGGCATTCTTTCTTGGTGGAATTACTGCATGTGCTTGACGATCTGAAATCACTTGTCTGCAGCATTTCGTGTCGTACGCCCCATCGGTATAGACAGAATCTATTCGCTCATCTGGTGGGATTTGATCCAGTAAATCACCGAGTACTTGTGAATCACTGACATTATTCGTCGTCAGCTGAACAGCACGTATTTGCAGTGTTTCAGCATCTATACCAATATGCAGTTTACGCCATTGCCGATGGTATTCAGGCTGATGTTTCTTACGTTTCCATTCACCCTCACCTAAAAACTTCAAGCCAGTGGAGTCGATGAGTAGGTGAAGTCCATCACAACTTTTCTGATAGCTAATCGCAATATCAATCGTCTTTTGTCTGCGACAGAGGGTCGTGTAATCTGGTGCGGTCCAATCCAGGCTGCACAGCTTAATCAAACTTTGAGTAAAGCCTGTGACCATACGTAAAGAAAGACGGAATAGAGATTTGATCATTAAACAGCATTGAATCGATGTATCGGAATAAGTTTGATTTCGTCCATGCTTGCCTTGAGGTTGTGCATACCATTGGGCCTTAGGATCAAACCAGATTGAAATATTTCCTCGGTTAATTAAGGCTCGGTTATACGAGGACCAATTGGTTGTACGGTAGATTTTAGGTGCAGGCTTCTTCATCTGGAAATTATATTGCCGAAGAAGCCTTCAAGAATAACTTTGTGCAACAAAGCCCTTTTTTACATCAGATGATATTTTTAGCGACCAAAGATCAAACTAAATAAGTACCCAACCCCTTCACCTTTCATACCATTAGCAATATGAAAAGCAATAGCTAAACAGATGATGACCGTTCCATAGAAAAATAGGTACGGTGCTAAAACACCTTTGAATTTCTTTTCCATTTGATCATGTAATGTGTATTTGATCGGAGCGGAACTTTGATCACGACTATTATTACTTGGACTATCACGATCATCTGACTGAATAAGATTGCGCTCTCTAGGAGCAACACCCTGATCCCAAGAATATTCTTTAAGTTTTAACTTGTTTACTAGGTATAAAATATCATCACTAGCAAGACTAATCCCCTTGGTATGGAGTCTAGACAAAGTATCCACTGAATTGGCAATATCGGTAACATAAAACCACTTTCTTACCGAATGAGATAAATCCATTTGCGTACTAGATAACTCATTCAGGATGATGCAACCACTAATAAAACCTAAGTTTTGGTCGGTAAACAATTCAGCACTTTTGAACCACTCTAAAACAGCAAATCTGTTCTTCCGAATCTGAACAAATGGATTAATCTGAGAACCACCCTGAACCTCAAGCTCACCATTAATCTGCCATTCCCCATTTTCCGACCCAACCAGATTGCCGGAATAGTTTTTTAGATCAATAACAACAATTGCTTCCTTGGTGAAAGCAATAACATCAATTTCCTGACCTGACCACATTGTGTTATAGAACAAATAAATCCAATCTTCACTATTACCCCAATGAAGCTTCAATTGGGTTAATAAGTCTTCAAACATTTTTTGTTCATTTTTCAGGTGGCTAACATCACCATAATACGCATGAATAGTCATTATTATTCCTCATCCGTATAAAACAAAACTTCACCGCATTTAGCACAAGAGTTGCGAATTTTGTAAGTATTGTTTTTTAAGGCATATCTGCGAATTGATGTACTTTCGCAAAAACAACATTTCACGATATTTGTAGTCACAACACATTGAGGGTATTCAGTTTTATACCATTCAAGTGTTTGGGTGTTACGAACAAAGCGCTGTCTCTGCCATCCAATTTGCCCAATTGTTCCGTGGTAATGGAAATACAATCCTGCTAGAGAGAAACCACCACCCCAAACCAAAAAGAACAAACCCGAATTACCATCCATCAACACGTAGTTATAAATTAACGCCGTGAAACCCACCGTCATAAAAAGACCAGTGAATATACTTGAAAAAATCACCTTTTCATTCTACCTAAAGTTTAAAAAATACTGCTTTCAATTAATTTCTAATAACAAATCCGAAATAATCACATCAACCCACTGCTTCTAATTTTCGAGCAATATATTGGTTGATTACAAGTCAAGTTCCGAAATTTATGGTTTGAGCAATTTCCTGATCCAACTATTGTTGATGCTGTAATGGATCGAATTTTACATAGGTCCTACGAATTAGAGATTAAAGGAAAATCATACAGAGAAAAACTTTACGCTGACAATGGCAATAACTAGATTTTTTGATTAAAGTGGCCTACTAGGAATAAGAATGACTGGTAGGCCGTATATAGGAATGAGTGGCTGATTAATCCAGTAATTTGCACTGTATATATATATTTAGGTGGCTTAATTTGAGTAGCAGTCATTTAATCTTCTCCTGAACCGTACCGGGTTTGTCGGAGACTTTTTTATTTAAGTTAGGCCACCTGACCTAACGGGTTAATCTTATCATAGTACATTGCTTCAAACTCAAAAGGCGATACATAACCCAGTGCACTGTGTACACGCTTTTTATTGAACAAATCTACCCAGTTTCGTGTCACAAGTTGTACATCTGCTAAACCTTGCCAATCTGCTTTTAGATATTCAATCACCTCTGTTTTGTATAAGCCATTCACCGTTTCAGCCAAAGCATTATCGTATGAATCACCAGTCGTACCGACTGATGCTCGTAAATTTGCAGCTTCTAAACGATTGGTATAGCGAATAGAAAGATATTGAACACCTCTATCGGAACGATGAATCACATTCTTTGGCATGCCTCGATCGTGCAATGCATTGCTCTAATGCATCGAGCACCATATCTGTATTCATGTGTGTTGATACTTTCCATCCAACAATTGCTCGTGAGAACACATCAGTTCGGTAATAGGTTGAAGCTGCGATCGGTAAAATCCTACAAATCGCATCAACACCATATAAGTCTTTATTGTTATGGATGAAATCCACCATTATTTGTGTGGGCGGTCGAGCTCCACCTGGGCGAAAAAAGCGGCTGCTTTACGTAGAATTTCATTGGCACGCTTTAATTCTTTAATTGCACGTTCCATTTGCTTCATTTTTTCTTGATCAGATATCTGTTGTACTTTAATAGGATTTTGCTGATCTAAATGCTTTTGATGCCAGGCACGAAGTGTTTCAGGAGTACAACCCTTGCGCAGTATACTGCTCAGGCGCAATAGCGGTGATCGCAGCCCAATTCGATGGATAATCTTTTTCAGATTCAATCAATAATTGAACCGCTCTTTCTCTGATTTCAGGGGTATATTTTAATTTTGTCATCGAACCTTGCGAAGCAGTGCTTCTCACTCAGAATATTGACTCTCCGACAAACCCGGTACGGTTCAAGATACACCCATCACTTTGCATGCTCTAGAAACATTCTGAAGTTCTTCGGCTAAATTGAGTAAGCCTACTTTGTGTTTAATGATTTGATTGTTAGTATGCAACATAAGAAAGTTACCTTTGTTTGATTAAGATTTCGACACCTTTATCAAAACGGGTAACTTTCTGTTTTTCAAGAAGAATGTACGATCAAGTCTGAACTAATACATATTAATAAACTTGATCTCTGCTTTGTTGCGGTGAAACACCTGTCATGGCTTTATATGCCCGAGTAAAAGCACTATGTTCAGAATATCCAAGCATTAATGCAATATCAGCAATTTGTATATCTGTATTTTTTAAATATGAGTCTGCCAGTTCTTGGCGGACTATATTAAGTTCATTGCGAAAATTTGTATTGGCATTTTGAAGCTTTCGTTGAAGTGTACGAGGTGAACGACAAAGTTTTTCTGCAATAAGTTCTATTGTTGGTTCACCATGTGGTAATTGATGTGCGATAGCTTTACGCACTGCCTCAATTATTGGTTCTTCCTTGGGCAATTGCTCCAATAGCTGGTTTGCATGCTGTTCTATAATTGTTAATAGACTTGGGTCTAAGGTCTTTATTGGGAGTTCTAGAGTTTCTTTACTAATTCGTATCACAGTTTCAGATTGATTAAATAAAACTGGACAACCAAAATATTGCTCGTACTGCATCAAATCATCAGGACAATCATGCATAAATTGTACAAATATAGGTGTAATATTTTTCTGAACGGAACTTCTACAGAACTGCATAATGACAGTAATACCTGTTTCATCAACCAATAAATCTGGTTTGTATAAGGTGGTGTCCCAAACTAATTCCACCCAATCTGGACCTTCTCGTGTAATCATTGGAATCACATCGAATATTAACCTTTGATATTTTTCCAGTTTTTCTAAAGCCGAAGCAAGATTGTCGCAAGCTAATAATACATAGCCCAAAACGCCAAGATGCCTTGGAGTAATCTTTTGTCCAAGATGTAAACCTAACATTGGATCAGCTAGGGCGATTGCAGCACGTGAAAGTAATTGTTCCCATAATTCAATAGAAATACCTTTTAAAGCGTTTGTAAGAGGTTGTGGGCGAGGATATTTTAAGATTTCGTCTGGGATTATTTTTTTTGCTTCAAGATAGTCATAGAGTACATGCACGTATGTTTCAGGAATCATTTTTCTATAGATTGGTTTGCTCATTAATTAACCTGAGTTTCTAGCTTTATGGCGTGAAGTATCAAGTAGGCTGTCATTAAGAGTCAAGCTAACAGCTTCATTTTCATTCAATATCTTTTGCATCATTCGTTGCAGTAATGAACGGTATCTGTTGTTTCAATGGAGTGCAAAATGGCAGTAAAAAATACTAAGAAGCCAGAAATCAATGAAATACAATTTAAATCTGGAAACTCTTATTGCAGTGGAACGCTTTATAAACCCACTACAAATGGACCATATCCGATCATTGTGATGGGACATGGCCTAGGCTCAGTCCGTGTGATGCGCTTGCCTGCTTATGCTGAAAGATTTGTTGAGGCAGGATATGGATGCTTGCTTTTTGATTATCGTCACTTTGGTACAAGTGGTGGTGAACCTCGCCAGTTATTGGATATCAATAAGCAATTGGAGGACTGGCGTTCAGCCTTGAGTTTTGTTCGTACTCAGAAAGATGTTGTTCAATCTAAAATTGTGATTTGGGGGACATCATTTGGTGGTGGGCATGTTCTTACTACTGCTGCAAATGATCATTCAATTGCAGCAGTAATATCTCAATGCCCATTTACAGATGGTTTAGCTTCTAGCTTAGCAACCAGTCCAATCAGCTCAATTAAAGTTACTGCACTTGCTTTAACAGATCGAATAGGTGCTATTTTTGGTGCAAAACCTATTATGGTTGCATCGGCTGGGAAACCGCACAGTGCGGCATTAATGACAGCCAAAGATTGTGAGGATGGATATCTACAGCTTGTACCTGAAAATTCAGAATTTCGAAATTATGTAGCAGCTCGATTTGCGCTCGATCTACTGACATATTTTCCGGGTAAATTCACCTCAAAAATTCAATGCCCAGTGCTATTTTGTGTGTGTGAAACAGATAGCGTTGCTCCAGCAAAAACCACCTTAAAACATGCTCAAAAAACACCACAAAAAGAAATCAAAATCTATTCAGAAGGTCATTTTGATATTTATGTGAATCAAGGCTTTGAAAAAGTCATTCACGATCAAATTGATTTTCTTAACCGGACTGTTTCAGCAAATTAAAAAAGGAATTGATTATGGCAAAATATGACTTAGATGGATTGGTAATTTTAATTACTGGCTCTACAGGTGGTTTAGGTTCAGCTTTGGCAACTGCTTTTGCAGCGAAAGGAGCTAAGTTGGCCTTATTGGATATTAATTTAGAAGCAGCAGACAAACAGGCTACATCACTTGGCGGATATACCATTGCCAAGGCATGGCAAGCCGATGTTTGTTCAATGGAAAGTCTTCAGAATGCTATTAATAGCGCTGCAGTACATTTTGGCCGGATTGATGTAGTGATTGCCAATGCTGGTATTACCTGTTTTGAACCAATTGAAAGTGCAAGTCCAGAACGGTTTGATCGAGTGATGGACATTAATTTAAATGGTGTATGGCGAACATTTAAAGCAGGTTTGCCTTACGTGCAAAAGCAGCAAGGTTATTTACTCGCAATCTCTTCATTGGCTGCCTTTTTCCATTCACCGTTACAGTCATCTTATTGTGCAAGCAAAGCTGGTGTTTGGGCTTTAAGCAACAGTATTCGTATGGAGCTTAAACATCTTAATGTCGGAGTTGGCAGTGTCCATCCTACTTTCTTTCATACGCCGTTGATGGATCAAACTTTTGATGATCCGGCCGGTCTGAAACTTTGGGGCGGTAACCAAACAGGCTTATGGAAAATGGTTGCACTTGAAGAAGTGGTCAATGCAATTGTTGATGCTGTAGAAAATCGCCGTGAATTTGTCGTAGTTCCGAAGAAAAATGGATTTGTTGCTCGTACACCTGGGCTTTTCCGTGGATTTATAGAACGAGTTGGGTTTAAAAACGAGGACGTCATTGAAGCGATTCGGCTTGCAGCATTAAAAAAATGATTTTATAACAAAATCATAGATTATTTTTTAGAGAATAGTCTGTGATTTTCTATTGTGTATGCAACTCAAACCCATATATGTTGTCTTAAAAAAAATCCATCGACATAAGTTTGGTTTATAAGTAAGGATACTCGCATGTACATGCCGACATTAGCTGATATATTTGACGGTCTCACCATCGAAACAACGTATACACCGCCAAAACATTGGTTACAGGGAAGAACTGCCTATGGTGGTTTTTCAGCAGCATTGGCTTTGCAGATTGCATTAAAGGAATTTCCAGAGGGGCTTCCTCCACTAAAAAGTGCGCAAATTGCGTTTATTGGCCCGGTCACTGAAAATGTGACATTTCATGCTGAAATTTTACGTCAAGGAAAGTCCGCGACACAGATTGCTGTTGATGCGCGTGTTCATGATGCACTCGTGCTCAGAACAGCTTTTATTTTTGCTGCGCCCAGAAAAAGTACAATTCAGCACAATCATATTAAAATGCCACAGGTAGACCGTCCTGAGGCATATTTACCTCCACCTGAGGAAATGTTTGTTCCAGATTTTTTCGATAATTTTAGTGTTCGGTTTGTCAGTCAATCTACTCCGGTATCTAACTCTGAAACGCCAGAATTACTGGCTTGGGTACGCTTAAATGATACAACGGATATATCACCAGAAGTTACATTATTAATTATTGGAGACTGTCTACCGCCAGCATCTATGGCATGTTTTAAAACACCTGCACCTATTAGCTCTATGAATTGGTCGGTTGATTTCGCACAATCTGCTAAACATAGCGAATGGTATCTTTTGAAGTCATTTAGCTTGATTTCTGATCAAGGATATTCTTATCAAATGATGCATGTGTGGAATGAAAAAGGGGAGTTGGTTTTATCTGGAACTCAAACTGTTGCCATTTTTGCTTGAGTTTTAATGATAGACCTCTTGCGAAAGTTGTTATTGCAAGTTGATTCGGTTTACCAGTGCAGCAATTAAGTTGATGCGTAAACCGAATCTTTTCCGTTTATTTCGATAGCGTTCACTTAAGATTCTAAATGTTTTCAATTGACTATTAATGTGTTCGATCACAACGCGTATTTTTCCAATCATTTTATTGTACTTTTTCTCAACTTCAAATAAAGGAAAATTCTTTTTTTTCTTTATGGGCATCAATAATTTAAAGCCATCTTGCTCTAATCCGTAGTACCCTAAATCAGTCATAACATATTCACAATGTTTGAATTTCTTAACCGTTTTCCTTGCCAATTTAATGTCATGCTGACTGCCATACGATATATCTAATCCTATGATTTGTTTACTCTTAGGATGGTAGATCACTTGGGCTTTAAGCGTATGTTTCTTCTTTTTACCACTATAGAACTTACTCTGATTTTTTTTTTCGGGCGTTCTATTGAACATTCTGTCGCATCAATAATGACCCAGTTAAAGCGTTCGTCTGTTGTGGTAAGGCTTCGTTTTGGCAGAGTAAAACGTCTTGATCTCATTAAGGCATCTTCAACCTTTTTAATGGTTCGGTTCACATTACTTTCAGCAATATGATAGTGTGCTGCTAACTCCAATTGAGTGCTATAATTTCGTAAGTAATTGAGTGTTAATAACAATTGATCCTCTATGGCTAAAGTATGAGGACGGCCTGATTTCTTTTTGAGTGATTCTGCTTTTTCTAAAACCTCGACCATTTCGGTAAAAACTGCTCGAGGTACGCCAACTAAGCGCTTGAATTCAGAATCTGAAAAACGGTTTAAGTTCTGATATCTCATGAAATCTATATGGGGATGGTTTTTACTTTCGCAAGAGATCTAATGAATTGCCCTTTTTCATGAGAAAAAGGGCAGCAAGTTAATCCAATTGAGTATGAACAGCACACTTAAAATTTAAACTTAATCCCTGTGCCATAGATCCAGTTTTGAGTGGAGTCGGATTGTCTTTGCCAAGATGTTTCATCATTGCCTTTTGAGTATTCGTAAGCAATGTTGATATAAGGTAAGACTTTTTTACTGATTTCATAACGGGTTTCAATTCCTGCAGTCACACCACTTAAACCTGTTTTTTTCGCATATTTAGAGCCATCATTAAAAATCAAATCCAATTCTAAATACGGCTGCATAATCAGTTTTTGTGTAATCAGAAAATCACGTTCAGTTTCTAGGCTAAAACTTGCGTAGCTATCTTCACCTAAATACAGATAAGCATCAGTTTCAAAGAAGTATGGTGCCATACCATGTAAGCCAATCACTGCATCGACATGCCCTTCGGTATCTTTAAGATGATCAGCTCGTGCAACTTTTTCACTGCGATAGCGTGCACCAAGCTGTGCATCCCAAAAGTCTGAAATCATACGGCTATATAAAATTTTGGCATCATAATGTGCATCATGTGACTCTTCTTTATCTGCATGAACTTTAACAAACACTTTATTTTCATCTGTGCCAATACGAGTCTCAAACTCTGACTTTAATGCACCTGTCCCATCATCATTGACCAACCATTGATTATCCATAGTGGTGACAGCATAAATCTGTGCACCATGCTCTTTTCGATGATCATGATGCCCACCACCATCCTGAGTAAACTCGCTCTCATGCTTTTTTAGATGCTTTGTTTGATGTTGTGCATGGCACATTTGAGCATGGTTCAGCTGCCTCGACTCAATAGGCGCAGTTGTCGATTTTTCATAAGAACGATGATCTTCACCATTGTGTGCAAAACTCACAGTACTCATCATCAACAATGACGATGCTAAAACAGTTTTAGAAAAAAGATTAATGATGTGCATGTTCAGTTCCTTTTTCTTCAGCAACTGGGTTTGCTTGAGTCGAATTTATTCCTTGGATTGGCGTCGTAGAGACTTGCTCATTGCTGACATTTGCTACGATTAACTTGTTCATCATGCCTGCACTCATGTGATAAAGCAGATGACAGTGGATTGCCCATTCACCCAGCTCGTCTGCGGTGAGTAGGGCGGTGACAGTCTTTCCAGGAGGAACAATCACAGTATGTTTATTGGGCATATCAACCGCATCTTGACCATTTTCCAATTGCATAAACATGCCATGTAAATGCATCGGGTGTGCCATCATGCTGTCATTGATAAATTTGATACGGATGCGCTCGCCATATTTCACTTTCAGCGGTTCAGCATCACTAAATTTTTTACCATTAATCGTCCAAATATAGCGCTCCATGGTTCCGCCTAAGCGCACCACCAATTCACTGCTTGCATCACGTGTATCTTTTTGCGGTTCTAAAGCCTTTAAGTCACTATATTGCAAGGCTTTATTTCCATCAGGTGTAGAGGAATTTGACCAACCATAAACCACTTGATCATTTTTTTGTGGTTTCACTGTGCCATGCTGTGAATGATCCATATCTGCATGATCAGTATGAGCAGCATGATTTATTTTCGAATGCTCAATGCTTTGCATATCACCATGGTTCATCTTTGAATGATCCATGCCTGTATGATCACTGCCACTATGCCCCATATCTTCCATCGTCAAAAGCGAGCGTGGACGTGGCGCAGGCATATGAATAGCATGGGTTACAGGATTCAGCTCATTATGTAGAGTGCCAATCGCATAACCTGAGCGATCTATAGATTCGGCTTCAATTTGGTAGTGATTTTTTTTAGGCTGCACAATCACATCGTATGTTTCGGCTGTGCCGAGTCGAAATTCATCGACGCTAACAGGCTGGACAGGTTGTCCATCTGCACTCACCACCGTCATTTTTAAATCAGGAATACTGACATCATAAAAGGACATGGCAGAGGCATTAATAAAGCGTAAACGAATTTTTTCATTCGGTTTAAACATGCCTGTCCAATTCTGTTGTGGTGTTTTGCCATTTATAAGAAAGGTATAGCCTGTAACATCGGATAGATCGGTTTTCAGCATACGCATCTGATTCCACATTTTACGGTCAGACCATGTTGCACTTAATCCATCACGTTTGATTTGCTTCCAAACATCCTGCAAAGTTTCACGTTGATTTTGATAGTATTCAGCCGATATTTTTAGATTTTTTTGAATCTCTTCACTTGAGCTTTCATGAAAATCAGACAGCATAACCACATAATCACGCTGGGTTTGCTCATGCTTGACTAAAGGTGTTTGACCTTTGGGATAGATGATAAATGCACCATACAAGCCATCTTGTTCTTGTCCTTTTGAATGGGCGTGATACCAATAGGTGCCATTTTGGCGGACTTTAAATTTATAGGTGAAATGGCTTTGAGGACGGATACCATTGAAGCCATTAAATCCGGGTACGCCATCCATTATGCCGGGGAGTAACAGTCCATGCCAATGAATAGATGAATCTTGATTTTTGAGCTGATTATGTACATGAATAACAGCCTCATCGCCTTCTTCAAACTCCAATCGTGGAGCGGGAAATTGCCCATTGACCGTGATTCGTTTTACTGCTTTACCTGTAAGATTCACCATCGCTTCATCAATATAAAGGTGATATTCCTTTACAGCAGAAAACGTCCATGATGATGTTACAAGGCAGATACCTGCAAGCAGACCTTGATTAAATTTTATAGACATGACTTAACCTAAATTGTGAAATGAAAAATTTTTCAGATAATTCAGTTAAGTTTTAGGTGGGCGTAAGATTTCTTGCCAATATCCATGGAGATATTGATGCGAATAAGTGAAATGAGGCCGATCTAAGCGATATACTGTATTTGGAACATGCAGTGAGGTGTGTTCTAAATCAAGCCCAAAAATTGGACTCTGGCAAGAGAAGCTAGCACATTCCTGACAATCTTTAGCATTTAGATTGGTATCAAATGCGAATGAATCATGACAATCATTGCTCATGCTGATGTCATGCGTATTGCTGTGCAGAGTCATCGGTTTTGCTTGATCTAAACAATGATCTGCACTCATAGACGTTTGCATATTGATATGCATGATTTTGACTGAAGCAACAGACACACTACTCCATCCTATGGCAAACACCATAAGGCAACAAAACCAAAGTTTTTTGGAGAGAGCAATCAACATATATGCTTGTCATTCATTCGAACTTCAATATAGTAGCCTAAGCTGATCTATTTTCAACTGCTATTTATCAGTATGGTCTTGGTCATCTGTCTAAATAATAGGTCTTGACCTTTGAGCGCATCTCGGCTTTATAATGGCGTTCAAATTGATTTATTCGTTTTCGTATGCGTTCATCAACATGGATTACAGTCTTAGTGGGTTTGTTCATGTTCCAAAGTCTTTGGAATGTGGCAGCTGCTTTTTGTGTGCATGAAGAACCTATTACAGTAAATCAAAGCTATCACTTTGGACATCATAGCAATGCTTTATGCGTAAGTGATACTCAGCATGATCGTCATCAAGCCTCTGAATCAGTTTCCAAGACTTTAGATTTAGGTGAGGATCATCAAGATCATCTTCCATCGATGACGCACTTGATATTGGAACAGCAACAACATTCCTTTATTCCATTGTTGTTTTCCTTAGCTGTAGCGCCTAAATATGCTTGGCGCAATGATTACAGATCGCCAGATTTAAATGCTCAAACTCCTCCTCCCGAATTTTCCCCGCTAATGGTGGGGTAGCCTAAAACATTCCCACCACTTTTATCTTTTAATGAGTGGGAAATAATCATGTCTTTTCAAAATAAGGCCGTTGCAAGTCAATGCGTGGCCATTGGGTTATTGCTATTTGGCTTTCAAACGAGTCATGCGTCTACATACGAAATTTCGAATTTCCAAGAGGCTTTAGCCAAAGTTCAGCAGTATCAATCACAAGCTGAACTTCAGCAACAACGTCAGCAACTTGCAACTTTAAATCATCAAAATAGCCGTTTATGGCAAAACCCAACTTTTTCAATCGAGCAGAGTGGTTTTGCATCCGGTCAGGAACAAGAACTCAGTGTTGGTATTCGTCAGCCACTCGATGTCTTTGGTCAAACTAAGTTAAATCAAAAAATAGCCGCAATTTCAGAACAACAGCTTCAATTGCAAGAACAGCTTTGGCAAGCGCAGAGTGAATTGGTAGTGAAGTATGCTTGGGCACAGTATCTATTATCCGAAACTGAAAGGACTATTTTTGCAAAGCAACTTAAGCTCAGCCAAAGCAATCTAGACAGTGCCCAAAAGCGTTACCAAGCGGGGAGTATTGCCTTGGTGGATTATGAGCGTGCTCAAATTGAACATTTGGATGTTCAAAGACAATCTCAACAGGCTTTACTGGCGCTACAAGCATCGCAACGACAATTGTCTCATTTGTGGGGAGAATCACAACCTTCCTTAAGTATTCAAGCAAATAAAGTCATTTGGCCAAGCGAGATAGAGCGTTCAGTTGAGCAAAATATCCAACAAGGTTGGCTCGAAAAACTATATGCCTTGAATATGCAACAATCTCAGCAAAAAGTAGAAAGACTCAGGATAAAAAACCGTCCTCAACCCACTTTGAATTTTGACATGACTCAGACCAAGACACCTCAATCTTCGGATGAAACGACTTTGGCATTGGGTGTCGAAATTCCGTTAAATATTTTTAATCGTCAGCAATATACGATTCCAATGGCAGAGCGCCAACAGCAGTTATTAAATCAAGTCCAACAAAGAGAGCTTAAGCAGCAAATTCTTGATATAGCAAATCAATTGAATGAATTGAAAGGTTTGCGCCAACAATATGATGCGACAAGTGCACAAATTCAACTCTCTGAAAAAGTCCATTCTCGTACTTTACAAGGCTTTCAGGCAGGAAAGTTCTCCATCACAGATATGCAGCAAACATCATTACAACTGCAAAATTTACATGTGGCGCAGCTGCAAATATTGAAACAAGCATGGCAAAACGCACTCAGCATTGAAGCCTTAAGTCTAGGCACAAGTTATGAAGAGATCAGCCAATCCAATGCTTATAGCCAGTTGAATAAAAAAGCCTTTGTCGAAACTCAAAATCTGTTGAATGGTCAGGGAGAATAAATCATGAAACAACATCAATTTGGAAAAATCTCTCAACCCATTTTAATCAGTGTTTTGATCGGGTTGACTATTTTGATCAGCCTTTGGATTTGGTTGAGTAACCGCAATGAAAAAAATGATACGCATGAACATGAAGGCGAAACTGAGCAACATGCTGAAGAAAATACGGTAGATTCACATAGTGAAGAAGGCGAAATACAGCTGACAGCTCAGCAGATGGTGGAACATGGGCTTAAAGTTGAAACAGCCACACAGGGGCAGGTAAATAGCTTTGTAACTCTCCCAGGAAAATTGGTGGTGAATACGGATCAGCAAGCGCATATTTCACCGAATTTCAGTGGTCATGTTGAGCAAGTTCATGTTGCACTGGGGCAATACGTAGAACGTGGTCAAACGCTTGCTGTACTTTCTGTGCCTGAATTAATTGACCAGCAAGCAAACTTAAGCATGGCGCAGTCAAGTCTGCGTTTGGCACAACAAGAATATCAACGTGAACAACAGTTGTGGTCACAAGGTATTTCGGCAAAACAAGATTTGCAACGTGCTGAAAATGCCTATCGCCAAGCCCAAATTACAGTGCAATCTCAACAAGCCCGTTTAAAAGCACTTGGTTCAACTGGGCAAAATGGACGCTTTGTTATTCGTGCGCCTATTTCAGGCATGATTAGTCAAAAAGACATAGTTGTCGGTGAAAATGTCCAAGTGGCGGATCAGCTTTTTGTGATTGAAAATCTAAAAGACCTTTGGTTGGAATTTAATCTACCCAATACCTCAAATGTTCAGCTTCAAGCAGGGCAAATTTTAAAGTTTAAAATCAATGGTTCTGATCAAGACTACCAAGCTAAAGTACAAATCTTGAATTCACAAGCAGATGTACAAACAGGGCGTTTACAAGTCCGTGCCAAAGTCACTACACAAGCAGATGTACTGCGTCCAAATGTTTTGGTAAATGTTTTTGTGACTGATGCACAAACAAAAACAGTATTAAGAATTCAGAAAAAAGCCTTACAGCAGGTGGAAGGAAAGCCTGTGGTATTCGTGGTTGAGTCTGAAGAAAAAGGACAGGTTCATCTGAAAGTACAGCCGATTGAAGTGGGCGTGAGCAGTCAGGATGGGCAATGGCTAGAAGTCATTTCTGGATTAACTGAAGGGCAGAAATACATTGCTGATGGCAGTTTTTTATTAAAGTCTGAATTAGAAAAAGATGAGGCTGGCCATGAACACTAATCATGATTTACCTCGTCCTGAAGGATTATTTGAGCGCATTATTCAGTTTTCAATTCAAAATGCCATTTGGGTGATGTTATTTGTCTGCACATGGATAGCTGTCGGCATTTATAGTTATCAAAAATTGCCGATTGATGCTGTGCCTGATATTACCAATACCCAAGTGCAGATTAATACCCAAGCCAATGGCTTTACTGCACTTGAAGTAGAACAACGGATTACCTATCCGATTGAAAATGCCATGGCAGGTATTCCAGATTTGGAGCTGACACGTTCAATTTCACGTTATGGGTTATCCCAAGTCACTGTGGTTTTTAAAGACGGTACGGATATATATTGGGCACGGCAACAAATTAACCAACGTGTGCAAGAGGTACAGGCAGAACTGCCCAATCAAGTTTCACCCACTATGTCACCTGTATCGACTGGCTTAGGGGAAATTTATCAATGGGTCGTTAAAGCTGAACCGAATGCGAAAAAAGCAGATGGCTCTACTTATACAGCGATGGATTTAAGGGAAATTCAGGATTGGATTGTTCGACCGCAATTGCAACGTGTCAAAGGCGTGGCTGAAATCAACAGCATTGGTGGCTTTAATAAAACATATCTTGTTTCACCCGATCTGAGTCGTATGCAGCAGTTAAATATTGGTTTAGATCAATTACAGCAAGCATTGACACTGAACAATGAAAATCGTGGTGCAGGTTTTATTGAGGAAAATGGTCAGCAACTCACAGTTCGTGTGCCGGGTACACTGAACAATATCAGTGATATTGAAAACACCATGATTGCAAGTCCGAACGGTAGTCCAATCCGTGTAGGTGATATTGCTCAAGTCGCAATTGGTCATGATCTTAGAACAGGTGGCGCAACCTATAATGGTGAAGAAACGGTGCTAGGTATTGCCATGATGGCGATGGGCGAAAATAGCCGTACAGTATCCAAAGCGGTAGATACTAAGATCCAAGAGGTTCAGAAAAGCTTACCCGAAGGGATTAAAATTGAAACCGTCTATGACCGCACCAGTTTGGTAGAAAAGGCAATTAAAACGGTACAAAAAAACTTGGTTGAAGGTGCCATTTTAGTCATCATCATTCTGTTTATATTTCTTGGGAATATTCGTGCCGCTTTAATTACCGCCTGTGTCATTCCATTATCGATGTTATTTACCTTAACAGGCATGGCGCAAAAAAATATTAGTGCCAATCTCATGAGTTTAGGTGCTTTAGATTTTGGGATTATTGTTGATGGGGCAGTGGTCATTGTTGAAAACTGTATACGTCGTTTGGCATCCGCTCAGCAACAGTTAAAACGACAACTCACTCAACAAGAGCGTTTTAAAGAGGTCTTTTTAGCCGCACGCCAAGCTCGACGTCCCTTGATTTTTGGGCAATTGATTATTTTAGTGGTGTATTTTCCGATTTTTGCTTTAACTGGTGTGGAAGCAAAAATGTTCCATCCAATGGCACTGACTGTTGTACTCGCACTTGTTGCAGCCATTATATTATCAATCACTTTTGTACCTGCTGCGGTGGCGCTGTGGGTCAAAGGCGATATTCAAGAGAAAGAAAGTCGTTGGATGTTGTGGCTCAAAGCTAAATATCAGCAAATTCTTGATAAGGCTTATCAATACAAAGCAGTTGTGCTGACTTTTGCACTGTGTTTATTAGTGATTACGGGATTCATCAGTACCAAACTCGGCAGTGAATTTGCACCACAGCTCAGTGAAGGAGACTTTGCGGTACAACAGTTGCGTTCACCAAGTACAGGCTTAGAAGAGTCTTTACGTATTCAGGAGAATACTGAAAAGCTTCTTTTAAAGAGTTTCCCTGAAATTAAGGCAGTATTTGCCAGAACGGGGACAGCCGAGGTTGCAACAGATGTCATGCCACCCAATATTTCAGATGGCTATATCATGTTAAAGCCTCGTTCAGAATGGCCAAATCCTAAAGAAAGTTTAGATGAATTACGTGGCCGTATGGTGACGTATTTAGCCACGATTCCAGGCAATAATAGTGAATTTTCTCAACCGATTGAACTCCGATTTAATGAATTAATTTCAGGTGTACGTAGTGATGTTGGTGTGAAAATATTCGGTGATGATATGGAGGTTCTGAATACTGAGGCGACCAAAATCTCTAAAATCATTCAGCAAATATCAGGTAGCAGTGCCGTGAAAGTCGAGCAGACCTCAGGTTTACCATTACTGAATGTCGAGGTAAATAAAGCTTTGGCTGCACAATATGGTTTGAGTGTGCGTTCAATTCAAGACCTTGTGGCAACCAGTATTGGTGGTCAAAATGTGGGTGAAATATTAGAAGGTGATCGACGTTTTGATTTTGAGATTCGGTTAACTGATCAAGATCGAAATGTAGCAACTGTTGCTCAGTTGCCAATTCAGCTTCCTAGTGGGGGGCAAATTGTCTTAGCCGATGTTGCAACAGTCAGTCTCATCGAAGGGGTGAACCAAGTCAGCCGTGAAAATGGTAAACGTCGTATTGTCGTGACAACTAATGTTGAAGGGCGTGATTTGGGTTCGTATGTAACTGAATTACAAAATCAATTATCCACCTATGATTTACCAAGTGGTTATTGGATTGAATATGGTGGTCAATTTGAAAATTTAGCTTCAGCTCAATCACGTATGCAAATTGTGATTCCATTGGCTTTATTGACGATCTTTATTTTGCTCATGGCAGTATTTCATAATGTTAAAGAGAGTCTTTTGGTATTTACAGGCGTACCATTCGCTTTAACAGGTGGTGTTTTATTCCTTTGGCTACGTGATATTCCATTATCCATGTCAGCAGGCATTGGTTTTATTGCACTGTCGGGTGTTGCTGTGCTGAATGGTCTAGTGATGCTGACCTTTATTAAAGAACTTCGAGAGCAATACAGTTTAGATGAAGCGGTATGGAAAGGGGCTATCTTGCGTTTACGCCCTGTATTAATGACAGCTTGTGTTGCATCACTTGGTTTTGTACCGATGGCACTTGCTACAGGAACAGGTGCTGAAGTACAACGACCATTAGCGACAGTCGTCATTGGCGGCATTATTTCATCCACGTTATTAACATTGATTTTATTACCTGTTTTATATCGTTGGATAAATATTAAACAAGACAATCAGCCACTAGAAACGAAAACTTATTCAGTATAAATATATTCAAGCGAATGCTTCGGCTTCGCTTGAATAATCAATAATAAGGAGAGCACGATGAGCGGCTCACATCAACATGACCACAGTCATTTTGAAGCATCAGAAAAAAATGCCAAAAAACTCTATATCGCTTTAGCATTAACCAGCACATTTTTGATTATTGAAGTCATCGCTGCATTTATCACGCAAAGTTTGGCGCTGCTCTCTGATGCTGCGCACATGTTGACAGATGCGGCGGCACTTGCGATTGCTTTGGTAGCAATTAAAATCGGACAAAAACCTGCAGATGATAAGCGTACATTTGGTTATCAACGCTTTGAAATTTTGGCTGCATTATTTAATGCATTAATGTTATTTGTTGTTGCGCTGTATATATTATTTGAAGCCTATCAGCGCTTTGATAATCCTCCTGAAATTCAAAGCATTGGAATGTTGGTTGTGGCAACAATCGGGCTGATCATTAATCTCATCTCAATGAAAATATTGCTCTCGAGTAGCAAAGAAAGTCTCAATATTAAAGGTGCTTATTTAGAGGTGCTCAGTGATGCTTTAGGTTCAGTTGGCGTCATTATTGGTGCCTTAATCATCTATTTCACAGGATGGATGTGGATTGATACGCTGATTGCAGTATTGATTGGGTTTTGGGTGCTGCCAAGAACTTGGATTTTATTGAAACAAAGTATCCATATCTTGTTAGAAGGTGTACCTGAAGAAATTGATATTGAGCAGTTAAGATCAGATTTATTAAGCTTAGAAGGGGTTCAAAGTATTCATGAGTTAAAAGTGTGGGCGATTACGTCAAAAAAGGTGGTGTTGACTGTGCATTTGGTTGCACCTGATGTAGATCAAAAACAATTATACGATCAGGCTTTTCATCTACTTCATGAACGCCATCATATCAGTGATATGACACTGCAAATTGAAGATGATAATTGGCATAGGCACTAGAATGCTAAGTAAAAAAGCATATTTGTAATTACAAAGGTAATTTTGACATAGGTCAATTCTGTAAAAATGGTGTAGGTATGAGTTATTATACAGGTTGGTTGAAGGCATTGTTGGACAATTTATTAGCGGAAAAATTTTGCTAGTGATCATGTTACTTTTCCAATTCTGTTCTAAATACCTAATACAAATTAATAGTGATAAGCCATTCTCATCTGAGAAACGATAAAGTTTGACCTAGGTTGAGCTTTTCTACATTCAGCATCGGTAAGTTTTATTTTTATTTACCAAAATAATTATTAAAATCATTTGGGTGAGTTTACCCAATGATTTTATCGTGGTACTAGATTAGCTTCATTTTTATTAAAATTTGATCAAAAGTTGTGGGGTCTAGTCAATGAGTTTTACTTAAATTATATGTTGATATCAGCACAGCAGATTGCATCTGAGCACCCATGCTGTTTTTAATTAGTTACTTCGTGGGGGAGTGATTATTATGCAAAACTTACCAGTAGATCGACTAAGATAAACAACCTGAATTAAATTGAAGAGGCTCTTAATAAGTCAATAAGTTTGATGGTATTACTACTATCAAAAGTTTAGTGTGAGTCGATACTATAAGTAGTACAGAATATATTGTTAGGTAGTTACAAAATTTGCTACTTATTCATAAACAAAAGTCCATTTAAGTCCATTTTTTGCATCTACCAACTCGCTTTTTATAAGAAGTACAGTTCTGGTCTTTGAAGGCTATTTGAATAGAGAGGGATACATGCAGTTTTCAAGAGATGATAGCGCACAATACATCGCAAGCATTCTTGGAGAGCGACTAAAGCGTGTGCGTTTAAATCTTGATAGAACACAGGAAGAAGTTGCTTCAAAGGCCTGGGTTTCGAGAAGAGCAGTCATGAATGCGGAAAAAGGAGAAGTAACTTTAGAAAACTTGGTTGCCATTATGAGGGCATTAGAAATGACAAATAATTTAAATATCTTTATACCAGCACCCTCTATTTCCCCAATACAATTATTGAAAATGAAAGGAAATATACGAAAGAAGGCATCAGGAGGAAATAAAAAAATAAAAGAAGCTAGCCAGTCCAAGCCTAGCGACTGGTGATATGTCTTGGTATAAGTTATGCTGTAATATGAGGCAAGAAAGTTTAGTATCCAAAGTATTTAAAACAATTAATAACTTGGTATTTTTTGTGCTTTGAATATTATTTTTACGCCAAAATTCCGCCAATTATGTGTATATTGTTGATTTTAATAAATAAAAAGCCCCATGGTTAGGGGCTAGTCGTATCACTCGCGTGATACTCATATAAGGCTCATCTCATACTGTCTGTATTAGAACACAGATCTGCATGAACTGATATGAATATCTTATTTTCGTCAGCAGATTCTCAATAGCTGATCTATTTGTGTTCATTTTAATCCTGATGTAAAGATTGGCTTGAGTGAGGTGTATTCAAACCTTATTTTTTGATTTAGAAAATTAAAAAGTGAAAATCATATTCATAAAAAAACCACCAGGTCGGGTTACAGGCCTGATGGTATAAAGCACAAACTAAAAAGTTATATCGAAGCCATTTCCTGTTCAATTACAGGCCATAAATTCTGATGGCTACGTTTAAACATCAGCATATGACCAATACCTTTATGACCATATTGCTGTGGTTTCAATTCAATCATTTCGGTCTTAGCATTCGGGTATAAACGGATTAAATCTTTGACATTGGCTTCAGTAGCAATTTCATCATCCGTACTCCACAGCACTGTAATCGGGCAGGTGATCTGTTCATGATGATTTTCTGTATTTGCAACTGTTTTGCCAATCGCATTGATGACATAACCGGGTTTACTACAGAACTGGGCCCATTGTTTAGCCACATCCTTAGGCAGGTTTTCACCCATGCCAATCTTGCTGGTTGGACCATAACCGATGGTGAAACGTGAAAGTGGAAAAATCACATCAAACATGAGCGGGGCCAGTAATTTGGTACGTCCTTTAAGACCTTTGATATGGCCTGTTGATGCAGAAACAGCGACAACTTTAGCAACTTTGTCATAGTTCGGTACGATCCCGAGTAACTGGCCGCCCGCACTATGACCCACTAGAATGACTTTTTGGGCGTGTGTCTTATCTAGCAAAGCATTGATTGCTGCTGGAATATCTAACTGTCCCCATTTCACGATGCTGGCTTTGGATTCCTTTAAAGGACCATTCAAAGACTGACCAATACCACGGAAGTCAAAACATAAGACATCATAACCTTGTGCTTGCAGCCACACATTAAAACTGTGATAGAACTGAGCGGTAATCCCGGTCGCGGGACAAACCAGGACAGGTAGAGCTTTCCGGGTGGCTTCATTGGCGGCGTAAAAGCGTGCTGTCAATGGATAGCCATCCTTGCACCTCATGGTTAATGTTTCAAATTCAGACATGCGCTACACTATATTTTTGGAATCATTATCAAGAATTAATCTACACCAGTTCCGAGCAGGGACAGCTTTAAAATATGACTAAAAAGTCAAGACAATGAACTTAATGGAATTAAGATATGCAGCCAATTGAACTTAGTCTGGCAGTTAAACTGGCCATTTTATTTAGTGGAATTTTCTTGTGGGTGGGCATGCTGACAGGGGTATGGAAATATATGCAGATCCGCAGTTCAGCACAGTCGCGTGCACATTATTATGTCGATATTGCCCATCGTAGTAGCTTGCTGTATGCACCAGCAGCACTGATTCTTGCAGTGCTGGCTTATTATTCTGAATTTTCAGAGACTGTAAATCTGATCTGTGTGGTATTGAATCTGGCTTTTTTTAGCTTTTCAATCGGTGCTTATATCCTGCATGGCATGTTGCAAGATACAATCAATCAATTCAGAAAACCGCATCAAGTCGGCAAGTTTCAATTACCGGGCATATTAATGACTTTGGCAATGATTGGATTAATTGTAGCAGAGCTGGGTGGAACCGGAATTTTGCTTTGGGGCGCTGCGCAAGGACTTTTTTAGGTTATTTTTATTCTAATTGGAAGGGGAAAAAATTGAATTGGACTTTTCTTTTTCTTCTACCATATGGATGAGTGGCCAGGTCATCCATATGGTTCAACATCAAGGTTGATTAGCGATATTTCTGGTCAATGACCACCCATAGGTAAAATGCAGCCGAGACGATCAGCGCATATGCTAAATACTCTGCTTTTAAATTTCCTTGAATTACGCAGTGAACGATTAAAGTCAACATCAGCGCAAAAGTAGTGCTTAAAAACACCACAAGGTTAGAATTGGCTTTAAGAGCGTCAATGAAGACTTGCTTTTTGAAATGTACTGATAACATCTCCATCCCTCCTATTTTTAGTGTTATTGATGTCCAAAACTGAGTGAATTGATCAGAATTGAACATACAGTTGTACTGCGAATACTAGAACTTTTCAATAGCTTCGAATAATTGTGCTGGAGAAATACAGCAACTTTAGTCGTAGAACCATAAAAATTGTCAAAGTAGCAATTTATCTGGACCATTTAAGTGCTTAAATTGGGTTTAAGGACGAGTTAGGTAATAAAAGCTAAATGGTACAAGCGGAAAAATGCAAATTTTACGCCACAATATGTGGTTTACTGGGAAGATCATGTAAACGCATGTAGGTGGGATGCTAAAATTTATAAAAATTGTTGGAATATTGATATAAGTTAATGAAATTTAATAATTTTGAAAATGATTGTGACAACTTGTTCAAAAGAATGAGTTAATTATTTCTCAGATGAAGTTTTATCTACTTTATTCAATTAAACGCTTGGTTACTGATCATCATGCAGTGAATTGAACCAATAAGTGCCCGTTTGGGTAAAACCTGACAATTATTGATCGCGCTTAAATCGTATTTTGGGTAAAAAGACGATTTATTGACACTGCCCAGAAAGATTAGTTTCTGATACGGTCAATCACAGCTGAAATCACCAGAACAATCAGGGCTGGGATTAACCATGCCATGTTTTGTTCAGAAAGCAGTAAATTCTGAAGTAAAGCAGGTAAATCAAAACCGGCAACTTTTAGACCATCAAAAATACCGAAGATAAATGCAACCAGTGTGGTCGGTGCAACAACTTCAGCAGGCTTTTTAAAGAAATGTCCACAGAAGCTCAGCAGGATCAATGCAATTGCAGGCGGATAAATCGCGCTCAGTACAGGCACAGAAACGGCAATCAGTTTGGTCAAACCGAGGTTTGAAATCACCAGCGAGAAGCCAACCAGAACAAATACAAAGGCTTTGTATGGTAAACGAGTAATCGATGAGAAATATTCAGCACATGCACAGGTCAGGCCGATCGCAGTGACCATGCAGGCAACAAAGATCATGATTGCAAGGAAATAGGCACCCATATCACCAAAGGCATGTTGTACATAAGCATGCAGAATAATCGCACCATTGGCAGCATTTGGGGCAACTTCATGACTACCCAGACCCAATTTAAACAGGCTGAGGTAAACCAGGGTCAGGCCGATCCCGGAAATAATGGCAGCATTTACCGCATATTTGGTAATCAGCTTACGGTCAGTGACCCCACGAGAAGTAATTGCACGCACAATCACGATACCAAAGACCAATGCTCCCAAAGTATCCATGGTTAGATAACCATTGACGATGCCTTCGGTGACCGGGCTAGAAACATAATTGCCAATCGCAGCAGGTGGATTGCTGGCAGGAATGAGAACTGCAGCCACACCTAAAATGATTAAGGCAATAATTTTCAATGGAGACAGGAAGTAACCCACAGTATCCAGAATTTTATTTGGATACAGCGAAACCAGTGTCACCACAGCAAAATAGATCACGCTATAGATCAGCAAATTACTTGGCTCATTGCCAAAATAAGATGAGAAACCAATTTCATAAGAAACGGTTGCAGTACGTGGTGTTGCGAATAAAGGTCCAACAGTAAGATAACAGACCACAGTCAGTAAAAGACTTGCGGCTTTACCTAAGGGAGAGCTTAAGATCTGGATTGAACCTTCAACACGAGACAATGCCACGATGGTGATAACAGGCAGGCCAACTGCAGTAACCAGGAAACCTAGAGCAGCTAACCATACATGCTCACCGGCTTGTTGAGCCACAATCGGTGGAAAGATAATGTTACCCGCACCAATAAACAGTGCAAAGGTCATAAAACCTAAGGCAACAATATCCCGAGTACGGAGACTTGTCATAGAGGGAGAATAAACGAACAAAAGAAAGCGATTTTAGAGGAAATGGGTCAATTTTTGGAGTTTATTTTGTTGCTAAAAGCCTTGATTTTACTGATCTTGATCATCGAAATACCAAGTATCCAAATCTTGGTAGAAATATATATTTGAAATTTATTTAATAATTAGAATTTTGCTACATATCAGACATAAAAACGCTTAAAACTTGTGGGAGAGCCAGTTGGATAAATACTCATCACATTTACCTGGATGTGGCTTTTAGAAAGCTGGATCCTAAAATACAAGTGCAGCATGGAGATAGAAAAAGGACTATAATTCACTGATTCAAACTGAGGATAAGCACATGAGAGCTTCGACGATAAGTCTTAAAACTGAACAAGATATCGAAAAACTTCGTATATCAGGCCGACTGGCTGCTGAGGTTTTGGCGATGATCGGGGAGCATGTGAAACCGGGTGTCACGACAGAATACCTGGATGACATCTGTAATGACTTTATTGTGAATACGCTCAAGGTAATTCCGGCAAATGTGGGCTATTACGGCTATACCAAAACCACCTGCATTTCACCCAATGAAGTGGTCTGTCATGGTATTCCATCAGCAACTACCGTATTAAAAGATGGCGATATCATCAATATCGACGTTGCGATTATTAAAGATGGTTATTTTGGTGATACCAGCCGGATGTACTATGTCGGTACGCCTTCAGCTGAAGCAAAGAAACTGGTTGAAACGACTTATGAAGCAATGGTTGCCGGTATTCATGCCGTCAAACCGGGTGCAACTTTAGGTGATATTGGTTATACAATCCAATCTGTGGCACATCGCGAAGGTTATAGTATCGTGCGTGAATACTGTGGTCATGGTATTGGCAAGGTTTATCATGAACAGCCAAATATCCTGCACTATGGCCAACCGGGTCAGGGGCTGGTGTTGAAAAAAGGCATGGTGTTTACAATTGAGCCAATGGTGAATCTAGGCAAAGCACGGGTTAAAGAACTTAAAGATGGCTGGACAGTCGTCACTGCA
Source organism: Acinetobacter sp. ASP199 (assembly GCF_022700675.1). NCBI lineage: Bacteria > Pseudomonadati > Pseudomonadota > Gammaproteobacteria > Moraxellales > Moraxellaceae > Acinetobacter > Acinetobacter sp. ASP199. Next base: position 1,692,587 of record NZ_CP062182.1, on the reverse strand, counting down.
GATAAATCGTTATCTGCTCAGTGGGAACATATGGTCTATGTAACAGATACAGGCTTTGAATTATTATCGCCATGGCCAGAAGGTACAGGTGATTATCCTGAAATCTAAATAAAAGATTATTCCTGTGTTAAAAAGCACTGATTTTAATGCATCAGTGCTTTTTTTAATTGTAAATGAGCATATACACATGTTTTCAAAACGATACAAAACACTACAGCTTGCAGTGGAGTAAATGATATTCATTCTCTATATTCCTATATAGTGAATAGATACCTTGTATCCATCTCCCTTATTTATTGGCGTTAATAGAATCAAGTGATGAAAATATAAGAGAGCAATCTAAGCTCTATATTTTTTTGATTTACAGAGTAAATGTTGTTAGCCCTTAATGCTGTAGTGACTCTGACTAGCTCATCTCTCGTGGATGAGCTTTTTTTTTACTTGCTGATTTATGAACATGATTCAGTCATGATGTAAATTTTCTACCAGATAATCGATAAAAACCCGCACAGCAGGTAATAAACCACGTCGCGATGGATATACCATATGGAAAATTCCATGTGCTGCTTTCCATTCCGGAAGTACACGTACCAGTTCACCACGTTCCACATATTGCTGCACCACGTTATCAGGTAACAGGGTAATGCCACAGCCTGAAGCAGCCAGTTGTGCCAGCATACTCAGATCCGAACCGAGTACTGTTGGCATAACACGGATCTTTTTTTGTTCCTGTTTGCTGTTATGTAATACCAGAAACTGTTCGGTATGTTCATCTGCCATGCTCAGAATTTTATGCTCAGAAAGTTCTTCTGGATTTTTCAGGTGACCAAATTCATTCAGATAGCCTTGACTGGCAAATAGATGCTGTTCGATCTGGTCAAACTGACGAATCACCAGATTTGGATCATCATCCAGACTGGAGCGCACACGCAGGGCAATATCAAAACCTTCATTGATAATATCTACACGACGATTGGTTACCATCATCTGAATTTTGATTTCAGGATATTGTTTCAGGAACGCCGGTAGAATTCGCGCGATTTCGTTTTGCGCAATCGAAACAGGTAGACTGAGTTTAATAATGCCACGTGGTTCAGTACTGAGATGATCAACCAGATCATGGGCGGCTTGGGCAGCACTGAGCATCACCTGGGCATGACGATAAATATTCATACCGATATCGGTGACAGCAAAATGACGTGAGCTGCGTTGAATTAGCCGAACACCAAGGCGTTCTTCCAGATTATAAACCCGGCGACTGAGTTTGGATTTAGGAATGTCAGTGGCGCGTTCTGCTGCACTAAAGCCACCATGTTCTACAACTTGGGCAAAACAATAAAAATCATCCAGATCCGTCAGCATTAGTTCATTCCATATACGCAACAATGAACTGATTAAAAAATTATTGTTTCAACGTGTCAAGGTGACTTTGTCTTTTTATTGCTTATATAGCTTCATTCAGCAGCTTATCTTTCAGGTATTGCATGCCTTGAGTAGCATTCATGGCAATTTTCTCAAACTGCGAAGGCAAGTGCTGCTGATCGGCTTTTGGATCAATATAGTAAGCGCTACAATTCGATGGAATCTCATGAATCAAGCCAGCAACTGGATAGACCTGTAAGCTGGTACCAATCACAATAAAAATATCAGCATCCTGAATGCAGTCCTGTGCATCTTCATACGCAGGTACAGCTTCACCAAACCACACCACATGCGGACGCAGCGGATAGCCATCCTTACAAAAGTGTTTATTTATATCCAGTTCAGCCCCCTCAATCGGATAAAACTCGGTGGTGTATTGCGCCTTTGGTCCAGACGTTTTTGCCAGCCGGATATTGCCATGCAGGTGAATGACTTTGGTGCTACCAGCACGCTCATGCAGATCATCAATGTTCTGGGTAATCACATGCACATCATAAGCATTTTCCAGCGTGACAATCAGTTGATGCGCAGCATTGGGCTGTGCAGCCAGAATCTTTTTGCGCCGTTCATTATAGAAACGCTGTACCAGTGCCGGGTCACGTCGCCATGCTTCTGGTGTTGCCACATCTTCTACACGATGCTGTTCCCAAAGACCATCACTATCACGGAAGGTATTAATTCCGCTTTCAGCACTCATGCCTGCACCAGAAAAGACCACCAGTTTTTTCATCTTGTTTCTTTTCTCCTCTAAGCTGCCTGATGACTATGCTTGGCATTGGCTTTTAAAAATGCCGCGATTTCCTTGCTAAATTTGACTGGTTCAGTCAAGAGCGGGGTATGACCGGATTTTTCGAAACGTACCTGTTTGGCATGTGGAATGCTTTGGGCAATCAGGGTTTGACCTTCAACTGGATATAGTTTGGATTGTGTGCCGCTGAGGAAAGTGACTGGACATTGCAGTTTCTGGATCGCTGCCCGGTAATCTTCTCGATGGTAAAGATAATTATTGATATACCAGGTCATATAGTCGACCCGGTTTGAAGGTAATAACAAGCTTTGCAGGCGTGGCTGATTCAGAATCCATTCAAAGGCTTTCAGGCTGTATTTATTGTCATTTTGCAAGCCAATAAACTGCAGCCAAAGTTTGGCAATCTGATGGCGAGTGTTACTGTCCAGATCTTTAATGTATTTTACATTCTGATGTGGTGCCAGTAATTCTGAAATCTGGGTCAGAATAGAAATAAATACCGGATGATGTTCACCAAACAGGCCATAGCCCCAACTGTCATCTACCGGGATTTTTGGGGTCTGGTCAATATGCAGATAGGCAGTGATATGCTCAGCAAAATCACCATAGTGCATGCCATGCATGGCCGTGGTGGCACCCATGGAATAGGCAATTACCATCACCTTATCAAGATGTAACTGCTGCATCACGGACTGCACATCCAGCCAGTGACTAGAAATGGCATCCATATCTGGAATCTTGCAATCACTGGAAGCACCAAAACCGCGCCATTCAGGAATAATAAATCTGAACTGATGCCGATGTGGATAGAGAAAAGCCGCCCATTGCCAGCTCAACATGCCCAGGCCAGACAACACCAGTACAGGCTGACCCTGTCCATATTCGCGTACAAAAAGCATTTCGCCATCGGGCATTTTGTAATATGACATAGACTGAGTCCTTATTTTTATATGCTAGCTAGCAGCGTCATTATTATTAAATTGTTTTAATTTTGGAATCATGATTTCTAACCAGCTAATCCACCCGATTTCCAGATCGATGCCCAGTTGCAGAATCATTTTATGAATATACAGTGTGCGGTTGCTTTCGTCAGCTGTTGCAAAATCTTTGGCAAAAATCTGACGGTAAATATTCAGTTTTTCCCGGTGCAACGCTAGGTGTCTTTCCAGTTCCGGCAAGATGCTATTGCTGCCCATTTGTGCTTCAGCACGTAAGCGCACCATAAGTTCTTCACGCAGTTGAGCCGGTGGACTTTGTTCTAGCATCCAGTTGGCCAATTCTTCACGCCCCGGACGTTCTACCTGATAAGTCTTTTTGCGTGAACCACTGTCTTCATCTTCTATAGTCGATATCCAGCCTTTTTGTAACATGGCATTCAGTTCACGATAGATCTGCTGATGGGTGGCATTCCAGAAAAAGCCCATCGAACGGTCAAAGCGACGTCCTAACTCAATACCGGTACTTGGCTTCTCCAGTAAACTGGTCAATAGAACATGCGATAAAGACATAAACGTCTCGAGAAAAATGACTCAGGATTATTATGCAACATGTTGCATAAAAATCAATTCTGAACTATAAATTAATGCAACAAGTTGCATAAAAGCTGATGAATGAGAGGAATTTCACATCAGCCCTCATAAAAATAGCCAGCTGACAGGCACGCTAAGGAGTCAAAATGTCAAAGTATCCGCATTTACTTGCCCCATTAGATCTGGGCTTCACCACCTTAAAAAACCGGGTCCTGATGGGTTCTATGCATGTAGGCTTAGAAGAAGCACCGGGTGGTTATGATCGTATGGCAGCATTCTATGCTGAACGTGCCAAAGGTGGTGTCGCTTTGATCGTGACCGGTGGTATTTCTCCGAATGATCATGGTGTGACTTTTCAGGGTGGTTCTAAACTCGACAGCATTGAAGAAGCTGAAAAGCATAAAGTGATTACCCAGGCCGTGCATGATGCAGGTGGCAAGATCGCCATGCAGATTCTGCATACCGGACGTTATTCCTATCAGGCTGAAAATGTCGCGCCGTCGGCAGTTCAAGCACCGATTAACCCTGTAAAACCACATGCGTTGACCTCAGCGGAAGTGCAACAAACCATTGATGACTTTGCCAACTGTGCCAAGCTGGCACAATATGCGGGTTACGACGGTGTAGAAATCATGGGATCGGAAGGCTATCTGATCAATGAGTTTATTGCTGCTCGCACTAACCATCGTGATGATGAATGGGGGGGGAGTTATGAAAACCGTATCCGCTTCCCGATTGAAATCGTGCGCCGTACCCGTGAAAGTGTGGGTGAGAATTTTATTATCATCTACCGTCTGTCGATGCTGGATCTGGTCGAAGGTGGTTCAACGCTGGAAGAAGTGATTCAGCTGGCACAGGAAATCGAAAAAGCAGGTGCAACGATTATCAATACCGGGATCGGCTGGCATGAAGCGCGTATTCCAACCATTGCAACTAAAGTGCCACGTGCAGCCTTTACCTGGGTGACGGAAAAACTAAAAGGTTCAGTCAAGGTTCCGCTGATTACCTCGAACCGTATTAATACGCCGGAAATGGCTGAATATGTCCTGGCTGCCGGTCATGCTGATATGATTTCCATGGCACGTCCAATGCTAGCCGATGCAGAGTTTGTGCTAAAGGCGGAGCAGGGTCGTAGTGATGAAATTAATACCTGTATTGGTTGTAATCAGGCCTGTCTGGATCACATTTTCTCGATGAAGATAGCAACCTGTCTGGTCAATCCACGTGCCTGTTATGAAACTGAATTGATTTTTAAAGAAGTGTCTACACCGAAAAATATTGCGGTGATTGGGGCAGGTCCTGCCGGTTTAAGTTTTGCCATTTATGCCGCAGGTCGTGGTCATCATGTCACTGTGTTTGAAGCATCCAATCAGATCGGCGGTCAGTTTAATATTGCTAAAACTGTGCCAGGCAAAGAAGAATTCTACGAAACCATTCGTTATTTCAAACGCCAAATCGAATTGCAACCACGTATTCAGCTCAAACTGAATCATACAGCGACTTTTGAACAGCTAGCGTCTTCGAACTTTGATGATATTGTGGTAGCGACTGGGGTGAATCCACGTCAACTGGATATTCCAGGTATTGATCATTCAAAAGTGTTGTCTTATCTGGACGTGCTAAAAGAGCGTAAGCCTGTAGGTCAGCGTGTGGCGATTATCGGGGCAGGTGGTATTGGTTTTGATACAGCGGAATACTTAAGTCATGAAGGTGAAAGCGGCAGTGTCAATCCGCAAAAATTCTATGATGAATGGGGGATTGATACAGATTATGACAATGTTGGTGGTTTAAAACAGCCAAGTGTTGAGCAGCCAAGTCGTGAAATTTACTTAATGCAACGTAAAGCAAAATCCGTGGGTGCAGACTTAGGTAAAACCACCGGATGGATTCATCGTACAGGTCTGAAACACCGTCATGTAAAAATGATACCGGGTGTCAGCTATGAAAAAGTGGATGATCAGGGTTTTCATATTACAGTCAACGGTCAGCCAAAGTTGCTTGAAGTAGATAATGTCATCGTCTGCGCAGGTCAGGAATCTTATACTGCGATGTTCGATGAATTGAAACAGTCGGGCAAAAATGTACATCTGATCGGGGGTGCTAAAGAAGCCGGCGAACTGGATGCCAAGCGTGCGATTCGTCAAGGTGCTGAATTGGCGGCGAAGATTTAACTCCTTTAAAAAAAGTCCCCCTTTGCAAAAGGGGGATTTAGGGGGATTTAGGGGGATTAAAATATGAGAATCCCTCCCAACCTCCCTTTGTTGAGCTTTGACTTAAAGCAGTGTTTAAGTCTCGCTCAGGGGGGATTTATATAGAAATGAAATATCAAAACAAAAAAAAGGAACCCAAAAATGACCTTACAAACCACCCAAGCCTCACTCGCACGCTGGCATGACATGCTGGACAGCCGTGACATGACTATCCTGAATGAGTTGCTGGCAGATGAAGTAGTATTCCGCTCACCAGGCATTTAATCCATATTCCGGTAAGCCTGTGGTCTTTTTTATTCTGACTAATGTGATTCAGGTGTTTGAGAACTTTACTTATCACCGTACTTTCTATTCGGATGACGGTAACCATGTTGTACTTGAATTTTCTGCCAATGTGGAGGATAAGAAATTAAAGGGTATTGATATGATTCAGTTCAATGATGAAGGCAAAATCATCGATTTTGAAGTGATGATTCGACCGAAGTCAGGTCTTGAAGCGCTTGCTGCACAAATGGGGCAGCGGATGATGGCCTTTCAAAAATAGTCTGATTCAAGAGCGATCATACAATCCGGCATAAAATTTGTAAGTCACTGAAGGATAACCGGATGGAAAGACAAATGAAAATGTTGATAAAAAAAGTAGTTCAGCTTTCAGGTGAATATTTTGACCGTGTGATTGGTGCAGATACGCCTACTTTATATTACAACCCGAATGGCGTATTTCAGAATCTGATTAATCATCTGCCACAATTAAAGCAAAAATACCGTCCTACACCGTGGCTATGCAATGCGCATGCCCATATTCTGTATTTTGATCTGATCAAAAAGAAAACCATCAAACTTAAATATGATGCGATTGAGCAGCTGAATATGTCTGATGGTGGAATCACCGGCATTGCTTGGTATGGACTCAACCTGCCAATAGATACGCCGACCATTGTTTTACTGCATACCATTACCGGTTCACCAGAATCAATGAGTGAACTGGTCAGAGATCTGCATCTGCATACGGGTTGGCGAGTGGCACTCTGTTTACGCCGTGGTCATGCCAATTTGCCGATGCCTGTTCCGAAAATGAACCTGTTTGGCTCTACTCAGGATTTACGTGAACAGTTACTTTATATTCAGGATAAATTTCCGCAATCGGAACTGTATGGCGTAGGTTCTTCCGCCGGGACAGGTCTATTGGTACGTTATCTGGGAGAAGAAGGTGAGCAGACCCCACTCAAAGCAGCCTTTGCACTGTGTCCGGGCTATAACACTGAAAGTGGCTTTGCTTATGTACATCCTTTTTATAGCAAAGTAATGGCAAAAAAACTGTTAAAACGCTTTATTCATCCGTATCAGGACGTCTGGAAAACCTTGCCTTCTTGGGAGGAGATTCTTTCGGTACAAAATCTTGCTGACTTTGAAAAATTGTATTTTAAAATGGCTGGTTTTCAAGATTATGAAAGCTATACTAAAGCCACCAACCCAATTTATGTTTTTGAAAATGTCAAAATCCCATTGATGATTCTGAATGCAGAAGATGATCCGGTCTGTCATATCAACAATCTGCATCCCTATAAAGACCGCATCCTTGCCATGCCGAATATTATTGTAGTGACAACGAAAAAAGGCAGTCATTGCGGTTTCTATCAAGGCTTAACTAAAACTGAATCATGGGCCACTCGTCTTATGGCACAGTATTTGAAACAGCTTTCTATTGCGGCGACAGAAATAGAAAACGCTGAACCTGAATATACGGCAATAAAAAACCCAGCATAAGCCGGGTTTTTTTATTAAAAAGACTAAATCAGTTTTCAAGCGCTGGCATAGCAGCTGCAATGGCTTCCGCCACAGCATCATCCTCTGACTGTTCTGCACCTGAATTGGTTCTAGGCTTGTACTCAGTCTCAGAATCCTGGGCTTTTGGTGCTTGAGCAGGTTGTGATGCTGCTGGATCTGTAGCAGAAGTGCTCTGAGCAGGTCGAGTTTCACGACGAATTTCAGTTGTGGTATTCGGTGTTTCTTCACGAATTACTTCAACTGTTTCAGGAACTTCTTCAATCAAAGGCTGATCTTGCTCTGCTGGTTCCAGTGTTTCAAAATTTGGCTGTTCTACTGGGGTTGCTTCCGATGCTGCAGCAACTTCAGTCTGATCTTCTTCCTTTGGAGCTTCTTTCTTCACACACGCAGTAAGTAAAAGTCCAGTTGCAAGAGCGCCACAGATTAAAAGTTTCTTATTCATCATTACTTCATAGGTAAATGTAGAGGGGATTACAATATTATAGCAGTAAATTACCAGATAGAAATGATCTGAACTTACTCTAATTTTTTATCGGAAATGCTGTTAGAATAATCAATTGTTTATTGTTCTTTGAATTGATGCGGATTGACTTTGCTTTCTAGGTGCAAGGTAAAGTAAAATTGCGCAACATTGCAGGCCGATTTAGGCTCGATTGTACGAGAAACCCAATGACCCATTTTATTTTCGTTACTGGTGGTGTTGTATCATCACTAGGTAAAGGTATTTCAGCTGCTTCTGTTGCTGCACTTTTAGAAGCCCGTGGTTTAAAAGTGACCATGGTAAAAATGGATCCATACATTAATGTCGATCCAGGGACGATGAGCCCATTCCAACATGGTGAAGTTTTTGTTACAGAAGACGGTGCTGAAACAGACTTAGACTTGGGTTACTACGAACGTTTCTTACGTCGTGCGAAAATGACCAAACTGAATAACTTCACATCAGGTCGTGTTTACCAGGATGTTCTGAATAAAGAACGCCGTGGTGACTATCTGGGTGGTACTGTGCAAGTTATTCCACATATTACTGACAATATTAAAGAACGTGTACTTCGCGCTGGTGAAGGTTATGACGTTGCGATCGTAGAGATCGGCGGTACAGTAGGTGACATTGAATCTCTCCCATTCATGGAATCTGTACGTCAGTTAATGGTGGAACTTGGTCACAAGCGCACGATGTTGATGCACTTAACGTTACTCCCATACATTAAGTCTGCAGCAGAATTAAAAACCAAACCAACACAGCATTCTGTTAAAGAACTTCTGTCGATTGGTATTCAGCCAGACATCTTGATCTGTCGTACAGAATATGATGTTGATGCAGATACTAAACGTAAAATCGCATTGTTCACCAACGTTGAAGCACGTGCAGTTGTGGTGTGTAAAGATGCACGCACAATTTATCAAATCCCACGTACATTCTACGAACAAGACGTTGATGATCTGATCTGTGAACGTTTTGGTTACAACGATCTTCCTGAAGCTGATTTAACAGACTGGGACAACGTGGTTGAATCTTTACTGAACCCTGAATACACAGTGCGTGTTGCAATGGTTGGTAAATACGTTGAACTTCCAGATGCCTACAAATCAGTGAACGAAGCGCTTTTACACGCTGGCATTCAAAACCGCGTGAAAGTACAAATCGATTACGTCAATGCTGAAGAACTTGAAAGCCAGGACGTAAACGAAGTGTTGAAAGATGCTGATGCGATTCTTGTACCAGGTGGTTTCGGTGAACGTGGTACTGAAGGCAAGATGCAAGCGATTAAATACGCACGTGAAAACGGCGTACCATTCCTTGGCATCTGTTTAGGTATGCAGTTGGCTGTGATTGAATATGCGCGCAATGTTGCGGGTATTGAAGACGCAACCTCTACTGAATTCAACCGTTCGACTAAATCTCCATTGATTGGTTTGATCACTGAATGGTTAGATGAGCGTGGTGAAGTTCAACAACGTTCTGCGGACTCAGACCTTGGCGGTACGATGCGTCTTGGTGCTCAAAAATCTGAACTGGTTGCTGGTACAAAAACAGCTGAAGTTTATGGTTCAGAAGAAATTATTGAGCGTCACCGTCACCGTTACGAGATGAACAACCGTTACATTCCTGTCCTTGAAGAAAAAGGCATGAAGATTTCTGGTTATTCACCGATCCAGCGTTTGGTTGAAACTGTTGAAATTCCTGAACACCCTTGGTTTATTGCGGTACAATTCCACCCGGAATTTACCAGCTCGCCACGTGATGGTCACCCATTGTTTGCTGGTTTCATTGGCGCTGCGAAACAACAGCATCAAAGCAAATAATTTGGTGTATTGAGTAAAACTAGGAAGTTGAAATGTCAGAATTATTAAAACCACAGGAAATCGTACGTTTAGGCGATATCGAAATGGCGAACCATTTGCCATTCGTATTATTCGGCGGTATGAACGTGCTTGAGTCTAAAGACTTGGCATTTGAAATTGCAGAAACTTACGTGGACATTTGTACACGTTTAGGTATTCCGTATGTATTCAAAGCCAGCTTTGATAAAGCCAACCGTTCGAGCTTAAACTCGTTTCGTGGTCCAGGTCTTGAAAAAGGCTTGGAGTGGTTAGCTGACATTAAAAAACACTTTAATGTGCCAATCATTACTGATGTTCACGAACCGTATCAAGCGGCACCTGTGGCTGAAGTGGCTGACATTATTCAACTTCCTGCGTTTTTAAGTCGTCAGACGGATCTTGTTGAAGCGATGGCTAAAACTCAAGCCATCATCAACATCAAGAAAGCCCAGTTCCTTGCGCCACATGAAATGCGTCATATCCTGCATAAGTGTTTAGAAGCAGGCAATGACAAACTGATTTTGTGTGAACGTGGTTCAGCATTTGGCTACAACAATCTGGTTGTAGATATGCTGGGCTTCGATATCATGAAAGAAATGAATGTGCCTGTGTTCTTTGACGTGACCCATGCGCTGCAAACTCCAGGCGGTCGTGCTGACTCTGCGGGTGGCCGTCGTGCCCAGATCACGACACTTGCACGTGCAGGTATGGCAACAGGACTGGCAGGCCTGTTCCTAGAAGCACATCCAGATCCTGAAAAAGCCAAATGTGATGGTCCTTGTGCATTGCGTATGTCACAACTTGAACCATTCTTGGCGCAATTGAAAGAATTGGATAGCTTGGTCAAAGGTTTTGCTAAGCTAGATACACATTAATTGAATACCTTGATGCGTCGTTTTTGACGCATCATTTTTATTAATCAACTGAGGAATAGTTCATGAGTCAAATCGTTGACATTCGTGCACGTGAAATTTTGGACTCTCGTGGTAACCCAACCATCGAAGCGGACGTTATCTTAGCATCTGGCGTAGTTGGCCGTGCATGTGCACCATCTGGTGCTTCAACTGGTTCTCGTGAAGCTTTAGAACTTCGTGATGGCGATAAATCGCGTTACTTAGGTAAAGGCGTTAAAACTGCTGTAAACAACGTAAACACAGTGATTCGTGATGCGTTAGTGGGCAAATCAGTATTCGAACAAAAAGACATCGATAATACGATGATCGCGCTTGACGGTACTGAGAACAAAGAAAAACTAGGTGCAAACGCAACTTTAGCAGTGTCTTTAGCTGCTGCGCGTGCTGCTGCTGAAGAAAAGAAAATTCCTCTTTTCCAATACATCGCAGACCTTCGTAACAACAGCAACTTGATCATGCCTGTACCAATGATGAACATCATCAATGGTGGTTCACATGCAGACAACAACGTTGACATTCAAGAGTTCATGATTGAGCCAGTTGGCTTCACTTCATTCTCTGAAGCGCTTCGCGCTGGTGCTGAAATCTTCCACTCACTTAAATCAGTATTAAACAAAAAAGGTTTAAACACTGCTGTAGGTGATGAAGGTGGTTTTGCACCGAACTTACGTTCAAACGAAGAAGCAATTACTGTAATTCTTGAAGCAATTTCTCAAACTGGTTACAAAGCTGGTTCTGACATTATGCTTGCGCTTGACTGTGCATCTTCAGAATTCTACAAAAATGGTCAATACATTCTTGCAGGTGAAGGCAACAAAGCATTCTCTAGCAACGAATTCTCTGACTACCTTGCAGGTCTTGTAAACCAATACCCAATTATCTCAATTGAAGATGGTTTGGACGAGTCTGATTGGGAAGGTTGGTCTTACCTGACTTCTATTCTTGGCGACAAGATCCAATTGGTTGGTGACGATCTATTCGTAACAAACCCGAAAATCCTTCAACGTGGTATCAACGAAAAAGTTGGTAACTCGATTCTGATCAAATATAACCAAATCGGTACGTTGACTGAAACTCTTGATGCAATCTATCTTGCAAAAGACAACGGTTACACAACTGTGATTTCTCACCGTTCAGGCGAAACTGAAGATTCTACAATTGCGGATCTTGCAGTAGGTACTGGCGCTGGTCAAATCAAAACTGGTTCTCTTTGCCGTTCTGACCGCGTAGCGAAATATAATCAATTACTTCGTATTGAAGAATTGACTAATGCTGCATATCGCGGTAAAGCTGAATTCAAAGGTTTGAACTAAGCGATTATCGTTGATGTTAAATGTATTCGACTCTTTGATGAGTAAAGTACTGTTGGGCCTTGCGATCTTTGCGATCGCAGGGTTTCAATATTTATACTGGTTTGGTGAGGGTGGTTATCGAGACCATCAGGCACTGACACAGAAAATACAACAACAAGTAGAATTGAATGACGAGCTGAAAGAGCGCAACCGCGTACTGGCAGCTGAAGTTTATGATCTGAAAAATGGTGATCAAGCCATCGAAGAACATGCACGTCTGGATCTGGGCCTGATTAAGCCGCATGAGACCTTTGTGCAGATGAGTACCATTAGCACTCAATATAAACCGATTTATCTCGAAAATTCTAAAGTAGACCTGCGTACCAATGAGTCAGCTGAAAATCCAAGCACACCATAAATTATGGGCCATTATTCCAGCTGCAGGTTCGGGTAGCAGATTTTCTAAAACAGAACTAAAGCAATATCAAATGATTCAAGAGCGTACTGTTCTTGAGCATACGGTTGCACGTTTGAATCAGCTTCCACTGACGGGTTATGTGCTGGCGATCGGCAGTCAGGATGATGTGGCCAAGACGTTGGCATTTTCCAATCAGGACAAAGCCCATTTCTGCACCGGTGGTACCGAGCGGGTCAATTCGGTCCTCAATGCCTTAACTTACCTGTCGGAAATCACTTCAGAAGAGGATTGGGTATTGGTGCATGACGCGGCACGTCCATGTGTCAGTCAAAATGCATTGACTGATCTGGTTAATACGGCGACTGAAACTGATCAGGCGGCGATACTGGCAATCCCGGTACGTGATACCCTAAAACGTGTGGTACAAGGTCACGATATTGAAACCACGGTTGACCGTTCGACTTTGTGGCAGGCACAAACACCACAAATGGCCAAACTGGGTCAGTTAAAACGTGCCATTGAACAGGCATTACAAGATGGTGCGACTATTACCGATGAAGCCAGTGCACTGGAGCATGTAGGGGATTCTGTACGTGTGGTACAGGGTCGATCTGATAATCTCAAAATTACCTATCCAGATGATCTGGAACTGGCTCGTCTGATTTTGGCAGCACAAGCCTAAATTTATTTGAAGAAATACATAATAAATAGAGCAGTGGCGCTCAATTCTCCGCTGCTTTAACTTATAATTTCGCCATTGTTAATTTTGAACCTTTTGTCACCATGATACCTTCTCAGCAGTATCGTTTTTTACGACAATCCGCGCGCGATGGATTGAGTATAAAGCACGATTCTTCAAGATGGGCCAAGCTACATCTGGACCCATGGTTGCTATGCTTCCTGTTACTAAATGCTGCCTTGGGATTGATGGTGGTGTATAGTGCGACCTCTGAAAATTCTGGCATGGTGATCCGTCAGGCGATCAGTTTTGGTATTGGTTTTGTGGTGATGTTTATCTGTGCGCAGGTTCCGCCAAAAGTCTATCAAGCAGCAAGCCCATATTTTTATGCCTTTGGGATCTTCATGCTGTTGCTGGTCTTTGTAATTGGTGAAAGACGACTTGGGGCGACACGCTGGATTACCTTGCCTGGCGTGGGAAGTATGCAGCCGAGTGAGGTGATGAAATTTGCCATGCCACTAATGATGGCCTGGTACTTCGCGCGTAAGCCATTTCCACCCAAGTTTTGGCATATTATTGGGGCGTTAATTTTACTTGGTATTCCTTTTGTTTTGGTTGCACTTCAACCTGACTTAAATATTGGCTTAATTATTCCCGGTATATTTGTACTGTTTTTAAGTGGTATGTCGTGGCGCTATATTCTTGGGGCGATGGGTGCCTTGGCTGTGGTCGCACCATTACTATGGATGTTCATGTTGCAGGAATATCAAAAGAAACGTGTACTGACTTTGTTTGATCCTGAATCCGATGCATTAGGTGCAGGCTGGAATATTATCCAGTCTAAAATTGCTATTGGTTCTGGAGGGATGACTGGTAAAGGTTATTCGCAAGGAACGCAGTCACATCTGGGTTATCTGCCAGAGCATCATACTGACTTTATTATGTCGACTTATGCTGAAGAGTTTGGCTTTATTGGTGTATTTTTACTGTTTAGCTTATTTACGGCTATTATCATTCGTTGTTTGATGATCGGGATGAACAGTTTCCATAATTTTGGACGTTTGTATGCGGGGGCTACAGGTTTAACCTTCTTCTTCTTCGTATTTCTGAACTCAGGCATGGTCAGTGGCATCCTTCCAGTGACAGGCGACCCATTACCGCTGATGAGTTATGGCGGAACGGCTGTGATTTCTTTGCTCGCTGGTATGGGTATTGTGATGTCGATTCATACCCATCGCTAAGTAAGATTAAAAGGAAAAAGCCAGACCAGTTCTGGCTTTTTTATTGCCTAAAATTTTATGTTATAAAGATTCAATAACTTAGATAAATAGCTATATTTGCATATTGGGGGCAAGATGAAGAAATTACTATTGGTGTTGGGATTAATGGGATTGTCGGCAACTGTATGGGCAAAGCCATTGAGTCAAACTGAATTTAAATCTCAAGTGAAACAGCATTATGATGCACTAGAATTGAAACAGGCTGCGCTGAATTTATCATTGGATCGTCGCGAACATCCGTCACTCATGATTGCCAAGGCATGTGACTACGCTAAAGGCTTGAAAGAGGTTAAACGGCTTTCTGAGCAAAATCTGCATCTGGCAGAAGCTAAGGATGAATTGCAATTTATTAGCTCATTAGATACAAGTTTTAATCAGTCATTAATTGATTTGGGCACTACTTACGAAACCGGATGCCTAAAACAGTAGCTGCGAACTTTACATGTATGTTTCATAAATGCTCTAAAGATGCCTTGAAAATAGCGTTTTTATTGCATTAAAAGTTAGGCTTTACATTGGTTGAATATATCAGATTTATGATTTTGCCTTAGTCGCCATCCAGCAAAGCAGTGAACCAAAACACACCATGAATGCACCTTTCCAGAAACTGAATGTTAATTGTGTGCTTAAAATCAATGCCGAAACCACTGAAGAAAAGACCGGAATAAAGTAGGAAGCTATTGCCAGTAAAGTCACATTTCCATGCAGAATTCCGATATTCCATGCGCCATAGCCAATGCCCATTGCAAAAGCAGCGAATACCAGATAAATGCTGGAATTCAATTCGAAATGTGGGATTGGCTCAGCAGAGAAAATCCATTTGATCCATAATACAATCGACACCAAAATAAAGAATAAGGTAATGCCATTTTTGCCATTGGCAGCACGAGCAGTGAGGGTGCAATAGGCAGCCCATAGAAAAACACCGGTTAAAGCCAGTCCATAACTTAGTGGATTGGCCTGTATGTTGGATAGCATTGTTTTAAAGCTAAATCCAGCTTCACCACCCAGCACCAGGCAGATTCCTGCAATAGATAAACATATCCCGGGAAAGATAAGAAAATTGGCTTTTTGCCGGTTAAAAATAATTGAAAACAGAATCGTGGCTGTCGGCCACAGATAATTCACCATTCCGATTTCTATGGCTTGTCTGTTATTGCTTGAATAGCCAATAGAGAGGGCAAGACAAATTTCATAAGACACAAAAAGCAGGCTTCCCCAAATTAGATATTTAAGGGGAAATTCTTTCAGATGTGTCCAGCCAAATGAAAGCAATAAAATAATCGAGGCACATGAATAGATTAACGCAGCTCCTCCGATCGGTCCAAAGTAATGACTGACTTCTTTGATGAGCGCAACAATGAGGCTCCATAAGAAAACTGCCGTAAGACCAATCAATGTCGCTTTGTTTGAGTTCATTGCTCGTGTTCAGGATAGGTTTGGAAGATAGTTTAGGTGAAAAGTAATAAAAATATCATTTTTCTTGTTAAAAATATGAGAGTAAAGACTTTGTATTTATAAAAATTAAGCTCTCCGAAGAGAGCTTAAATTCTGTCTAAATGTTCAGGCGATGAACCAGGTGTAGTAACCCCAAAGCATGAGTGGCCATGCCAAAAATGGGCTAAATAACCATTTCCAGAACCAATGCCGTGGAATAAAACCAACACCATGTACAAAACCACCTGAAATACCAATCATGATGAACATCATGGCGCGGTGGCTATATTCACCGTTTGCATCCAACATCGCTGCTGGATGCAGTAATAACACCGCTGCGAGGGGAAATGCCAACAGGCAAGAAATCACCATCGCAAACTTGTTGGGTTTTGGGTCTACAGTAGGTTTTTCCATCGCAACGTCTGTCATTATTTATTCCTCATCTAAATCTTGATGATGTTCAATGTATAGGGCACTGAGTACACCTGCAAAACATGCCATCAAAATTCCGAGAATCCAGGCGAAATACCACATAATTGTCTCTCCTTAAGACACAGCCTTAGTACAGGCTGTGTGAGTTCTCTTGAATATGCTTGTTGGTGATCACGCCCCACATTTTGTAATAACACCAAGTGGTGTAAGCAAGAATGATCGGTACAAAGATACACGCCGCAACAGTCATCACTGTTAAGGTATTTTTGCTTGATACTGCATCCCACATAGTCAAGCTGGCAGTAGGGTTAATGCTAGATGGCATTAAGAATGGGAACAGGGCGAAACCAGCAGTCAAGATTGCACCGATCACTGCCATGGATGAACCCAGGAAGCTCAAGCCAGCTTTGGCTTTAGAGGCAGCCAGCACGACAATAATACCGCCAAGGATACCCATGATTGGTGCAATCATGGTGATTGGATAAGTTGTATAGTTATTCATCCAGCCAGGGTTGCCATTGATCAGTACTTCTTTAGCCAGTGGATTTGCAACGCCATTGGTGTCATATGGAGTCACCAGTGTATAGCCTTGGATACCACCGAAGTACAACCAAGCACCTGCAGCCAAGAAAGTCGCAAGGTAAACAATACCCATGATCTTCGTTGCTTTCGCAGAACGTTCACGTAATGCACCATCAGTACGAAGCATCAGCCAAGCACCACCATGTGCACACAGCATTGATAAGCTCACTAAACCACACACAATCGCAAATGGGTTAAGTAGGGCAAAGAAGCTACCGGTATAAGTTGAACGAACAGTTTCATCTAAAGTGAACGGTACGCCAAGGAACATGTTACCGAACGCTACACCGAAAACCAATGCAGGAACTGCACCACCAACGGCTAAACCCCAATCCCAAGATGTACGCCATTTGGTGTTTTCAAGTTTTGAACGGTAGTCAAAACCAACCGGGCGTAAGAACAGGGCAAACAGCACGAGGAGGAGTGCCCAGTACATGCCTGAGAACGCAGTAGCATATACCATTGGCCATGCAGCAAAGAGTGCGCCACCTGCGGTAATGAACCAAACCTGGTTACCGTCCCAGTGTGGGGCAATCGTATTGATTGCCGCACGACGTTCTTCGTCATTTTTGCCTACGAATGGCATGATGGCCATGGAACCCATGTCAAAGCCGTCGGTGAGGGCAAATCCAATCAGGAGGACACCGACCAACACCCACCAAATAATTTTGAGTAATTCATATTCGATCATGCTTGACCCTCCTCATTTGCTTTTTTAGCAGCTTCAAGTTTCTCGAAATGGTATTTACCTGTATGTAGAGAACTTGGGCCAAGGCGTGAGAATTTAATCATGAGATACATCTCAATGATGAGCAATACAGTGTAGAACGATGCTAATGCAATGATTGAACCCCATACGTCACCCGTACTTAGGCTTGAAGCTGAAAGGTGAGTTGGCAGTACTTCACCAATGGTCCAAGGTTGACGGCCCACTTCAGCGACATACCAACCTGTTTGTGCAGCAACCCAAGGTAAAGGCAGAGCAAAGAGTGCGAATTTTAATAACCAAGGTTTGTTTTCTGCATTACGTTTACCCACTGCAATGGTGGCAAGGATAAATAGAATGAGCATTAAGAAACCAGATGCAACCATCGCACGGAATGCCCAGAACAAACTTGGAACGTGTGGAATGGTGTCAGCTGCAGCAGCTTTAATGTGTTCGTCAGTTGCATCAACAACATTCGGTGTATATTTTTTAAGAAGTAAGCCATAGCCTAAGTCTTTTTGAGTTTCTTCGAATGCTGCTTTCAATTCAGGAGATTGATCACCTGCACGTAGAAGCTCGAGTTGCTCATATGCCACCATACCATTACGAATACGTTGTTCATGTTGAGCAATGAGGTCTTTAATCCCTGTCACTTCTTCAGTCACAGAACGTGTCGCAATAATCCCCATCACATAAGGAATTTTAATGGCATAGTCGGTAGTCTGAGTTTCTTCATTTGGAATACCAAACAGTGTAAATGCAGCAGGTGCAGGGTGTGTATCCCATTCAGCTTCAATTGCAGCTAGTTTAGTTTTTTGAACATCACCAAGCTCATAGCCTGATTCATCACCAAGTAAGATGACTGAAAGCGTAGAAGCAAGACCAAAGATTGCCGCGATCGCAAATGAACGACGTGCAAATGGTAAGTCTTGTTTCTTTAACAGGTAGTAACTTGAAATCGCGAGTACGAAAATGGCACCTGTGACATAGCCTGCAGAAACGGTATGTACAAATTTAACCTGTGCGACAGGGTTGAAAATCAATGCACCGAAGTCCACCAATTCCATACGCATGGTTTCATAGTTAAATGCGGAACCTACCGGATTTTGCATCCAGCCATTGGCAACCAGAATCCACAATGCAGACATGTTAGAGCCAAGCGCTACTAACCAGGTTACACACAGATGCTGAACCTTAGACAGGCGATCCCATCCAAAGAAGAACAGACCAATAAAAGTAGATTCCAGGAAGAATGCCATTAAGCCTTCAATCGCTAGCGGTGCACCAAAGATGTCACCCACATAGTGCGAGTAGTAGGCCCAGTTAGTACCAAACTGGAACTCCATAGTCAGGCCAGTTGTTACCCCCAGTGCAAAGTTAATCCCGAAAAGTTTCCCCCAGAACTTGGTCATGTCCTTATAGATCTCTTTGCCGGAAATCACATACGTGGTTTCCATAATGGCCAGGATAAAGGCTAGACCTAAGGTTAGCGGAACAAAAATAAAATGATACATCGCAGTCATAGCGAACTGGAACCGCGAAAGATCGACCACGCTTTCAGCAATCATCAACGTGTCTCCTTGATTTGGGAAGGACTGCCGGCAATACGCTCGGCAACT
This sequence comes from Acinetobacter sp. ASP199, assembly GCF_022700675.1. Taxonomy (NCBI): domain Bacteria; kingdom Pseudomonadati; phylum Pseudomonadota; class Gammaproteobacteria; order Moraxellales; family Moraxellaceae; genus Acinetobacter; species Acinetobacter sp. ASP199. The sequence goes on along the minus strand of NZ_CP062182.1, from coordinate 1,673,206 downwards.
TGAGAGTCAAAATTTTTAGGAATCGTGGGCGCATCAAACCAGATATGTTTGATTGTTAGTAATAGAATGACCTTGATAATTAAAATCAGGGTAATCTCTCTAACCACTTTTTGATTTAGATTTTCAGGAACTAAGCTCATTAGAATAAGCCTGTCTTTTTAATGTGTTAATTTATTATCAATCTAATGTATAAAAAAATAAATAGACTAGACAGTTTAAATAAATATATATTTATAAGTCATTGAAAAATAAAAAAATAAAAATAAAGTTTTTTAAAAAATATTCAAATTATCTGTGATTATTTGTGTAACTGTTGTGTTTTTTAAATCCGACTATTTTGCTTATATTTAAAAATAATACACAATAAAAACAGTTGGATTAATGCTTAAATTTTATTTTTAATGCTGATTGTTTTACTTGGTTTATTATATTTTTATTGAAAATGAGAATGGATTAAAATTTTAGGGATTAAAACAAGAAGGGTCTTTCGTAACATCTAAAGGTGAGGTGAATTCTTATTGTTGAGAAAAAGCAGGCAAAAAAAGAACATGCATGAAGCATGTTCTTTTTAAGCTTTTGGAGGAGAGTGGAGCTTAGAAGTCGTAGCGGAAGCCTAGAGAAAGAGCTGTTGCATTTTCGTCAGTTTCGCCACTTACAGTATTTGAGCGACCTTCTTTCCAAGGCACAAGGTTAGCATTTTTATCATTTAGCATAGTAGCTAGGTTTGCATAGACACGTACTGTAGAGTCTAAACGGTGCTCAACACCAATCGCGACCAAACTTGAATTTGCATCATCAGCATCTACATCACGGTAGAAATACTCACCACGTAGCGCCGTTTTTGGCGTTAGTTTGTATTCACCAGCAATACCATAGACTTGAGCATCAAAATTGCTTAAAGCATCATTGTCATATTGAGCGATTTGATACATAGCCCCTAAGTTAAAATCAGGAGTGATTTTATATGCTGCTGCAATACGGAAAGCATCACGTTCAGCTTGAATTCCTGTTTCTGAAACATCTGTCGATGTATTTGCAGCATTATCTTCATATTTTTCATATGCTGCAGCAAAATCGATTGGACCTTCTTTATAGGTCAATGCAAGATCATAAGCTTTATTATCATCTACGCCTTCATCATTACCGTCTTTCACAATATTCTTATTCTTGTGCATTGAAAGAGCTGCTAATACGTTGAATCCACCACCGAATTTTGGTGATTTATATTCAATGGTATTCTCATTACGCTCGTCAAATTTCAAGTCACCAATACGTGTTACGTTACGTACATCACCAACCATATCGCCAAAGAAGTTGACTGGACCACGTGCAACTTTAAATGGACTGTCAAAACGACCTACACGCGCTTGACCAAAATCACCTTTTAAACCGACAAAGGTATCGCGAGTTGCAAAATTAACACCTTTCTCGTCTTTTTCACCACTAGAGAAGTTAATTTCTTGTTCAACTTGGCCAAAAACAGTCATACCATTTTCTAATTTTTGTTCTGCTTTAAAGCCTAGGCGTGAAGAATTTGAAGAGAGACCGATTTCGCTATAGTCTTTTCCATCACTTAAATAGTCTAACGATACGTGTGCACGACCGTAAACTTTTACGTCAGCAGCAGCTGCCATGACTGGTGTTAAAATTGTTGCCCCGATTGCTAAAGCGATTAAAGTTTTTTTCATGTGTTGCTCCAATAAAGACTTTTTGTTCATCGTCTTAAAAACAAGTTTCAGTATTGTTTTGAAACATCTATTGCTCCATTGGTGCCAAGTATTCCTTACAAATAAGTCAATATGATTAAGGAAATATTTCAAAAATATTAAATACAATCATTACTTTATTTTTTATGTGATTATGATGAGGTGGGCAGGATTTATTCAAATACAAAGCAGCTCGCTAGTTGCTAAAAACTTAAAAATAGACTGCGACTTTTATTTAATGTGATGAGCTTAATTAAGCGTGAAATATACCAAACATAAAAAAATGGAGCCGAGGCTCCATTTTTTTATCGATTCAATTCATAGTTATAACGCTGCCTTGATTTTCTCAGCCAAGGCCTTGATTTTCTCCTGATCACCCATGACCAGGGCATGTTTACCCAGATTATGCAGAGAAGTAGGGACCAGATGAAAATGTACATGTGGCACGGTTTGACCAGCGGCAGCACCTGAAAGCTGCATCAAGACAATACCTGATACGCCTAAGCCTTTTTCGATGGCTTTGGCAATCTTTTGTACGATCTGAATGGTATATGCAGCCACTTCAGGATCCAGATCAAGTAACGTCACTGCAGGCGATTTAGGAATGACCAAGGTATGACCGTCTGCCTGAGGCATGATGTCCATAAATGCAAGAACTTGGTCGTCTTCATACACCTTGATTGCAGGCAGTTCACCACGCAGAATTCGTGCAAAAATATTTTGATCATCGTAAGTCATGAGAACATTCCTTGAGCGTCATTGAATTAAATTATTTACAGTTCAATTCTTTCTGACGATCTTTGATTACGTCAAGACGTTGTTGCTCTTTTTCTGAGAATTTTGGCTTGGTTGTGTAGCAATTGTCATTACCATACTTTGCTTTGGCATCTGGATCTTTAAAACAGAAGCCCTTAGAAGCATAAATTACATCATGATCATTTTTCAGTTTTTTGCATTCCTGTTCAGAAGCTAAAACTGAAGTTGAAGCCCCTAGCAATGCTGCAAAACTCATCACTGTCGCAGCAGTTAATTTTTTCATGCGGGTTTCCTCTGGTGTTGAACCATGTGTCTATACCTAAACACAATATTGGGTTTTGTTCTCACGATTCAATGGCGTTATATTACTCAATGGTAATTTTACTCCATGATTCATACATTTTTACCGCTGCAGAAAAGTCGCTATTTTCCTCTGCCTGAAGGTTGGCTGCCTGAATCAGGTTCTGGGTCAGAGAGAGCAACGGCGCAGATAGCTTGGCATCACGCACCAGATCTACCGCAATGCCTGTATCTTTGGCAAGTAACGGTAATGCAAAGGTAAGTGGAAAGCTGCGGTTTAAAATACGCTGTGGCATCACGGTCTCAGTTACGTTACTTTTACCGCTTGATGCATTAATACATTCCAGTGCTTCATTCAGGCTTACACCATGCGCTTTCAGCGTTGTAAAGCCTTCTGCAACTGCACACAGGTTTACAGCCATTAACATATTATTGACTGCTTTCACTGCAAAACCGGCGCCAGATTCACCAACATGCTTGATCAGCTTGCCGAAAGCCTGAATCGCGGGAAGGGCTTGTTCAAAACCTGCTGCGCTACCACCAATCATAACAGTTAATGTGCCATTTTCAGCACCGATCGTCTGACCGCTGACAGGTGCATCCAGGAAAATCACGCCTTGATCTGCTAAAGCTTCTTCCAGGCGACGAGCGGCATCAGGTACACCACTGGTGCAGTCAACCCAGATACTTCCTGATTTTAATTCCAGGCCTTGGACTAAAGCTTCAACATCGGCACTGGTTGGTAAGCAGGAGAAGATTACATCTGCCTGGATAGCCTGTCCCAGGCTTACTGCCTGTGTGCCATGTTCAGCTGCATGTTGCTCTGCTGTGGCAGCAGTACGGTTCCACACATAGACCGTATCAAAATGCTTGGGTAAATGCGCAGCCATGCGATAGCCCATAGCACCCAAGCCGAGAAATGCAACTGATTGAATCATGATAACCCTCAAAATCTTTTCATTAAAAATTATAAGCTTGAGGGCATTTCTCGAATTATTGCTCTAGTCGAGTAGAACGCTGCTCAAGCCAGGTGGTTAGTTTAGGCCAAAAAGTGTTGGCTGTCTTTTGATTTGACATTAGACCAAGGTGTCCACCTGGAATGAGGGTAAAAGTAATGTCTGTGCTGCTGGTCAGTTGGGTAAGTGGTTCCGCAGCTTCTCGGGTGACAATCTGATCCGTTAAGCCGGCACCAACCATCAGCGAGCAGGAAATATTTTTCAGATCAATCTTTTGACCATCGAGATGAATGGAACCGTGTTTCAGCGGATTCTGGAGCCATAAGTGCAGTACCATGTCCTGATTGATTCCACCCGGGTAATCGATCATTTTATTCAGGAAATTACCCATAGTGGCATGTTCATAGACATGTTCCGGTTTTTCCAGATTCAGCACAAACTGTTTTTGGCTCTTGAACCAGCCTACAGGATCCAGCAATTTAAAACCCAAGGCATTCAAAATACCTGGTGTATGAATATATTGTTTTGGGATCAATCCCTTATGCACGGTATCGCGTAGGGCAGGATTCTGTGAAATCAACTTATTGGTAGTTTCAAACAGTTTACCAACACGACCAGAAGCATAGCTATCAATTGGGCTACCCATCACCATCAGGTTTTTCACATGCTCTGGCGAATGCAGTGCGGTATACAGGGTGACAAAGACACCTGCCATGCTCCAGCCATGCAGGGAAATATAAGGACTGTCTGCATGTTCGCAGATGCGATCTATGGCATCAGGAATAGCTTGATCGATAAAGGACAAAAAATTCAGCTCTTTGTGTTTGAAGCTGAAACGGTTCCATTCCACCAGGTACACTTCAAACCCGCTATGCTGAAAGTGCTTTACCAAAGAACGGTAGGGATACAGGTCATAGATATCCATATTGATCGCTAACGGCGCGACAAATACTAATGGTTCCTTAAACTGTCTTTCAGGTGCTGGATAATGCCGGACTTTATATAATTCAGTTTGCTTGATGTACTCAAACGGGGTTTTCTGAGACAGCACCAGTGAGGAGCTGTTGAAAAACCGCGCACGCAGGTGCTTGAGTTTTTTTCGTTGACGTTGCAGATTTTGTTTTAACTGAATCATAAAGATAAATTGTCCGTGTCCGGGAGGGGGTGATCGAAGTCTAAGCAATAATTGCTTATTATGCCTTGACCTGAAATAGCATAGGCGCTCAAAATGTTGGCAATTTTTTACAAAAGGCAGCCAAATTCGGCTGATGAGCACAATGAGCCAACACGACGAGATCGAATATCAATTAGACACTTTGGCGATTCGTACTGGGCATACACGTACAGCAGAAGGCGAGCACAGTGAGCCAATTTTCCTGACTTCTTCATTTGTGTGTGACAGTGCAGCAGATGCAGCAGCAAAGTTTTCGGGTCAAATTGAAGGAAATACTTACTCTCGTTATACCAACCCTACCGTACAAGCATTTGAAAAGCGTTTAGCTGTGCTTGATGGTGCTGAAGCAGCGGTTGCAACCAGTTCTGGTATGGCTGGCGTGCATGCTATTACTTTGGCGTATTTAAAATCGGGCGATCATGTGGTGTGTTCACGCGCTGTATTTGGTTCCATTATTTCTCTGTTTGAAAAATATGTCCTTAAATTTGGAGTCGATGTTACTTTTGTTGACCTTGAAGATGTTCAAGCATGGAAACAAGCGATTCGACCAAATACACGTTTATTATTTATTGAAACGCCGTCGAACCCATTGGCTCAAGTTGGGGATTTACAAGCAATTGCAGACATTGCACATGAAGCCAATGCACTCTTTGCTGTAGATAACACTTTCTGTACACCTGTATTGCAACAACCCCTCAAATTTGGTGCAGATTTAGTAGTGTATTCATCAACTAAATATATCGATGGCCAAGGCCGTGCTTTAGGTGGTGCGGTTGTAGGTTCTGCAAAACTGATGGATGAAATTACCAGTGTGATTCGTACGCTTGGTAACTCAATGAGCCCATTTAATGCATGGGTGTTCCTCAAAGGCTTGGAAACCTTAAGTTTGCGTATGAAAGCTCATTGTGCAAGTGCACAAAAGCTTGCAGAATGGTTGGATGCGCATCCGAGGGTTGAAAAAGTTTATTATTCAGGTTTGGTGAATCATCCGGGTCACGAGTTAGCAAAAAAACAACAATCGGGCTTTGGCGGTGTGGTTTCATTTGTGGTGAAAGGTGATCGTGCAGGGGCATGGACTGTCATTGATAATACTCGTTTCTTATCAATTACAAGTAATTTAGGTGACGCGAAGTCAACCATCACCCATCCAGCTACAACTTCACACGGTAGAATGTCGGCAGAAGCAAAGCAAGCTGCAGGAATTTCTGAAGGTTTAATTCGTGTTTCTGTTGGTTTAGAAGATATTGATGATATTATCCGTGACATTCAACGCGGTTTAGACTTAATCTAATTTTATAAATTTATGTTCGGAGATTTTTATGAACATTAACATGTTGATGCAGCAAGCCCAGCGCATGCAAAAGGAAGTAGAAAACAACCTGAAAAAAGCCAAAGAAGAGCTTGCGCAAGTAGAAGTTCATGCTGAAGCGGGTGGTGGTCTGGTGAAAGTGACCATGACTGCACGTAATGTGGTTAAACGCATTCAGATCGATCCAGAACTTCTGCAGGATGATCCGGATATGATTGAAGATCTGATCGCGGCTGCGATGAATGATGCGGCACGTCAGGCTGAAGCAATCTCTGAAGAACGTATGAAGTCTGCAAATCAGGGTATGGGCTTACCTCCAGGTCTGGCTGGTTTGTTCTAAGGAAATTTGCGCAATGTTTAGTGATCGTTTTGATCAACTGGTTCAAGCATTACGCATCTTGCCAAGCGTTGGGCCGAAATCGGCCCAGCGTATGGCATTGCACCTGATCATGAAAAACCGTGAAGGTGCGATTGGTCTGGCGCATGCATTGACTGAAGCAACCAACCATATTCATGAATGTTCGATCTGTCATTCACTGACTGAAGATGAAGTCTGTAATATCTGCACCTCAACTGAACGTGATGATGAGCTGCTTTGTGTGGTGGAATCCCCCGCAGATGTGATGGCAATTGAGCAGAGTGGCAGTTTTCGTGGTAAATACCATGTGTTGGGTGGACATTTGTCTCCTCTGGATGGGATTGGACCGGAAGAAATTGGTATTCCCTATCTGCTGGAGCGTTTAAACAAAGGACAGATCCGCGAAGTGATTCTGGCAACGAATGCAACCGTAGAAGGACAGGCGACTGCGCATTATCTGATGGAAGCCAGCAAGCATTTGCCAATTCAGATCACCCGGATTGCTCAAGGTGTACCGCAGGGTGGTGAATTAGAATATGTGGATAGCCATACTTTGAGTCAGGCTGTACATAACCGCATGCGGATGAAATAAACCTGTTTCTCCGCGGGCGTTTACTGAATAAAAAACAATTTAAAAAATACGAGAATATTCATTTATTTTTTCGATGTTGTTATTGTTAAATTTTATGGCTGAATGTTTATTTTTTTATCATAAATAATAGAAATATCAGTTAATATAACTACATCGGACATCTACATTACGCTGATTCAGTCATTTATGTTTCAATTTATTCAAGATCAAGCTGGACTCGATCAAGTACTTGCACAAATGGATCAAAGCTCGGTTTATGCTTTAGATACAGAGTTCATTAAGGTCGATACTTTATGGCCGAAACTTGGCGTGTTCCAGATTAATGTCTGTGGCAATGTCTATTTGCTGGATGGCACCACCCTTGATCTGACTGGGTTCTTCCAGCGTATTTTTGGCGCACAGCAGAATATCTTTCATGCCTGCGGTGAAGATATTGATCTGATCTATCACTATACCCAGCAAAAATCTCTAAGTAATGTCTTTGATACTCAGGTCGGTATGGCATTTTTGGGTCATGGGCTACAGGTGAGTTATCAGAATGCCTTGAAGCAGATGCTGGATGTAGAGATTGAAAAAGATCAGACCCGTTCAAACTGGCTGGCGCGTCCTTTAAGTCAGGAGCAATTGCTGTATGCAGCCAATGATGTACATTATCTGGTGCAATTGGGTGATCAGATCAAGCAAGAGTTGAAACAAAAGCACCTGCTGGACTTTGCACTGGAAGATTGCCGCTTTATGACCCGGGAAATTGGCGAGGAAACGCCAACTGCCTTGTTATATCAGGATGTTGGTAACTATCGTCATTCACGCCGTCAGCTGATGCAGCTGCAACAGCTTGCAGTATGGCGTGACCATATTGCCAAAGCGCTGAATATTCCGCGCAGTTTTATCATGAAAAACTCGAGCATGATTCATCTGGTGGAAAACAATCCTAAGAATATGTTCCAGCTCAGCAATGTGAAAGATCTGCGTGCCAACATCATTCGTGATCATGGCAAGATGATTCTGGATCTGCTGAAATTCTTGCCAGACCAGTCTGAATGGCCATTACGTCTGGCACGTCCAATCCGTCATTCTTCAAATGAAGTTGGTACTAAAATTGATACCATCATTCAACATGTGGTGGACGAGACTTCAATCCCGAAAGAAGTCCTGATGCGTAAAAAATGGATGAGTGCGTTGTATCAACACGTAGTCTTTCATAATGATGAACAGGATTTGCCGGAATTTTTACTTGGCTGGCGTTATGAGCATCTTACCAAGCCATTGGTTGAACTACTACGTCAGGATGAATCCTATCTTTCTAAGCAAATGAAAGTTGTCGACTAAATCCTGGGTAGAGACTTCACTGCAAAATTGATTAAAGAAAAAGCAATTATACAAAATCACGACTGATGCGTTAATTATGGCTAATGCCTCAAGTGATGTTTTGAGGTATCCTTACCACTGATTTTTCTAAATTGTTGTCTGAATCAAAATCATGCAAGTGTCTATCTACAAATCGAGCAAAAAGGACGAAATGTACCTTTATGTGACTCGTCCAGCTGAAGAAAATGAAGCTGAAACTTTCGATCCACTTCACGTACTGGGCGAAGCTGTCCGTGTAGCATTTGGTCGTGCGACTTTTGTCATGCATCTTGAACTGAGCGAAACCCGCAAGCTGGCACGTGCCAATGTTCTGCACGTCATGGATTCGATTGAAACCCGCGGTTTCTTCCTGCAAATGCCGCCTGAAGGTTTGATTAACCCGAATGCTGTAGAGCCAGAAGGTCTGCGTGGTGCTTAATGTTTATTCAGGAGTTGTAAAATGAATGGTTATGTAACTGTATTAGATTCAATTCCTGAAGAATCGATTGCTATCGCGGTATACCTGATTGGCAGTGTGATTGCACTGCTATGCTGGTATGGCGTGACTAAGCGCTTGCCTAAACCGGTAGGTGGCTTTCTATGGATTTTAGGATTTGCCATCCTGCTGACACCGACTGTGTCCGAAGGTCCAAATGCCTCATTAGCGCCGGCAATTTTTGGACTGATCTTTGGTGTATTGACCAAGGAGCAAAGTCTGGTCTGGATCAATGCCTCACTGATTCTGTTTGTGATTGGTATTGCTTCACTGATCGGCTATTGCTGGTCAAGCTATGTAACGAATAAAGCAAAGATTGCTGTAAACAAAAAAACTTCACCGCTGTAAATAGAAAAATAAGGTTAAATCATGTCTGTGGATCATCAACAGTTTTCTGGCACAAGTCAGTATATTGCAACTGATAGTTTAAAATTGGCTGTCAAAGCCGCACGCAGCTTACAAAAGCCGCTGCTGGTCAAAGGCGAACCGGGTACAGGAAAAACCCTGCTGGCAGAACAGGTGGCTGAAAGCCTGGGAATGAAACTCATCACCTGGCACATCAAGTCCACCACCAAAGCCCAGCAAGGTCTTTACGAATATGATGCAGTATCGCGTCTGCGTGATAGTCAGTTAGGTGATGACCGTGTCTATGACATCAAAAACTACATCAAGCCAGGAAAACTGTGGGAAGCATTTAGCAGTGAAGAACGCTGTGTATTGTTGATTGATGAAATTGACAAGGCAGACATTGAATTTCCAAATGACCTGTTGCATGAACTCGATAAAATGTCGTTCTTTGTGTATGAAACAGGCGAAACCATTACTGCAAAACAGCGTCCAATCGTCATCATTACTTCAAATAATGAAAAGGAACTTCCGGATGCTTTCCTGCGCCGCTGTTTCTTCCATTACATCGAATTCCCTGATGAAGCGACTATGCGCGAAATTATTGATGTGCATTTCGAGAAGATCTCGGCCACATTGGTCAATGAGGCATTGCAAGTATTCTTTAAATTACGTCAGATTCCAGGCCTGAAAAAACCGCCTTCAACTTCTGAATTAATCGACTGGTTAAGTCTGTTAATGGCAGATGATATGCCAGAAGATGTGTTGCGTAATGCTGATAAATCTAAAGCTATTCCACCGCTTTATGGTGCGCTGATCAAAAACGAGCAGGATGTACAGCTGCTTGAACGCCTAGCATTCATGTCACGCCGTTAAGGGAGAAACACGCATGTTCGTGCGACTGTTTTATACCTTGCGCAAATACGGTGTGCCGGTGTCTACCCGTGAGCTGATTGACCTGAATCAGGCGGTTGCTGAAGGTATCGTTTTTGCTGATCAGGATGAATTCTATCAGCTGGCTAAAACCGTCATGGTCAAGGATGAGCGCTACTTCGACAAGTTCGATCGTGCCATGAAAGACTATTTTGATGGTATCGCGACCTTTGATCTGGATGAATTGCTAAAGGTGCATAAATTACCTAAAGACTGGTTTGATCTGGAGCTGCTGGAAAAGCACCTGACACCGGAACAGCGTGAAGAGCTAAAAAAAGCCGGATCACTGGAAGAACTGATGAAAATGCTGGAAGAGCGTCTGCGCGAACAGCATAAAAAACATCAGGGCGGTAACAAGATGATTGGTACCGGAGGAACTTCACCTTTTGGTGCTTATGGTGATCATCCTGAGGGTGTGCGTATTGGTGGGCCGGGACGTAAGCGTTCCGCAGTAAAAGTCTGGGAGCAGCGTCAATATCGTAACCTGGATGATGACCAGATTCTGGGTAGCCGTCAGATGCAACTGGCTTTGCGTCGCTTGCGTAAGTTTGCCCGTCAGGGTGCTGCCGAAGAACTAGATATTGACGGTACCATTCGTGAAACAGCCAAGCAGGGCATTCTGGATGTACAACTGGTGCCGGAACGCCGTAATCGAATCAAAGTACTGATGCTATTTGATGTCGGCGGTTCCATGGATGCACACATTGCCCAGTGTGAAAAACTGTTTAGTGCTGCCAAGACTGAATTTAAGACTTTGGAATATTTCTATTTCCATAACTGTTTGTATGACTATGTCTGGAAAGATAACTTTCGTCGTTCCAGCACGCGCATGAATACCTGGGATCTGCTGAATACTTACGGCCGCGATTATCGGGTCATTGTGGTTGGTGATGCCAGTATGGCACCATATGAGCTGCATTCAGTTGGCGGCTCGGTGGAATATATGAATGATGAAGCAGGACAGGTCTGGTTACAGCGTCTGCGTCAGCATTTTGAAAAAACTGCCTGGTTAAATCCGGAAGAAGAACGTTACTGGCACTATACCCAGACCATCGGAATGATTCAGCAGATCTTTGAAAAGCATATGTATCCAATGACCCTAAAAGGCATTGAAGATATGACCAAATATCTGGCGCGCTGATTCCATTTATCTATTGATGACTTTATTTATAGTTATTAGTCCTTTAAAACAAAACATTTTAATATAAAGTAGGTTTTATAAATTCAATCCGGATTGTTAAGGATCGCTATGGATCATCAAATTAATGGCATTGCATTGCCAAATGAAGAGGGTTTTTTTGGGAGCTATGGCGGTCAGTTTATTCCGCCAGATCTAAAACAGGCAATGGATGATATTAACGTTGCCTATCAGGAAATTCGTCAAACTGCTGAGTTTCAGAATGAATTAAAGGATCTGTTTGCAAACTATGTTGGTCGTCCAAGTCCATTATTTCATGCTAAACGTTTGTCGGATCAGCTCGGTGGTGCGCAAATCTACCTGAAACGTGAAGATCTAAACCACACCGGTGCGCACAAAATCAATCACTGTCTGGGTGAAGCGCTGTTAGCAAAATATATGGGTAAAACCAAAGTGATTGCTGAAACAGGTGCAGGCCAGCATGGTGTGGCATTGGCAACAGCCTGTGCATTGGTCGGTATTCCATGTGAAATTCATATGGGGCAAGTAGATATCGAGAAAGAACACCCGAATGTGGTGAAAATGAAAATTCTCGGTGCCAAACTGATTTCTGTGACTCGTGGTACAGCAACCCTGAAAGATGCTGTGGATAGTGCCTTTGAAGAATACTTAAAAGATCCGAAAAACTATATCTATGCGATTGGCTCGGTGGTGGGTCCACATCCATTTCCAATGATGGTACGTGATTTCCAGTCGATCATTGGTGATGAAATCAAAGTACAAACTAATGACCGTTTTGGTGCTAACCCGGACTATGTAGTGGCATGTGTTGGTGGTGGTTCCAATGCAGTGGGTGCATTTACTGCTTTTCTGAATGATGCAGATGTTAAACTGGTAGGTGTAGAGCCAGCAGGTCATGGTCTGGATACCGACAAGCATTCTGCAACGCTGACTTTAGGTAAGCCAAGCCAGATTCATGGTATGGCATGCTATGTCTTGGAAGACGAGCAGGGTGAGCCTTTGCCAGTACACTCAATTGCTTCAGGTCTGGATTATCCAGGTGTTGGTCCACAGCACAGTTTGCTTAAAGATTTGGGTCGTGTGGAATATACGACAGCAACAGATCAGGAATGTCTGGATGCCTTTATGACTCTATCGCGTGTAGAAGGTATTGTGCCTGCCTTGGAAAGTTCACATGCAGTGGCTTGGGCGATTCGTGAAGCAGGTAAATTGCCTAAAGATGTGAAAATTGTCGTGAACCTGTCGGGTCGTGGTGATAAAGACTCTGACTATGTGGCTGAAAAGTTAGGTCTCAACTAATCTAGCTATAGCTGTAAATAAAAAACCGCTCAAATTGAGCGGTTTTTTATTTCTATCATTTCTTTGTCAATCTAATGTCATTACAAAATGGCTTTTTGAATTCATATTTAACCCGAAATATATTGTTGTAGTTGATCAATCAAAACTTGCTGATCATTCATGGCCGCTTTAACCAAGTCACCAATTGAAGCCAATCCCACCAGTTTTCCTGCTTCTACTACTGGTAAATGACGCAAATGTTTATTGGTCATTAAGCTGAGACAGTCCGGTACAGAAGTGTGACAATCTACCGTGATTACATTAGAAGTCATGATTTGGCTGACAGTCGTATCAAAGGAAGTACGTTCCATCAGTACAATCTTTCGGGTGTAATCACGTTCGGAAAGAATCCCGACCACTTTATCTTTTTCGACGACCACAATCGCACCGATGTCTTTATCTGCCATTAAAGTAATGGCTTCAAGAACCGTAGCTTCTGGGTGAATGGTATAAATTTCTTGAGATGGCTTGTCTTTGAGTACTTGCGCTACATTCGTCATGATTAATTCCTTAGCTGTTATTATTTATCCTGAAGTTTAAGCTGTTTATCTTCAGGTAATTGCTGTGCTGAATCTATAAATAACATGTTATGCAGCGAAGTGCAGCCCTTGTCCTGAAAAAAAGAAATGACGCACCTGTCCAATTGTCAGCTTAATTTGTTTGCCACTGCCACGTACCAGAACAGGAGTGACATTCAGGCGATGCAAGGTGGGTAACAGTGCCTGCTCAAAATCCTTAGGCGTAATTTTGCGCGGCGTATAATTTGGCCAGTTTTTTTTGGCATAGTTTGCTGCATGAGATGAATTCAGCCAGAACGGGAACAGGGTTTCATCCTGATCGCGCATCATGCCCCAGCCTTCATGGAACAGTCCCCAAAGTACCCCGCAGTACATCATCGATTTCAGGATGGTGATTTTGACCGCAAGGTCTTTAGGCAATGGTTGGATATCTTTAATATTTGGCATTTTCATTATGATCAAGCTATTGTGGAACAACGCTGTCATTGTAAAAAAACTATATGAAATTACTGTTTCAGCTTTGCAAGAAATCGTTAAGTTAATGCTTCATCATGTATAAGTAATATTGTGAATATAAAAAAAACGCCACCGGGGTGACGTTTATTTAGGCTTGCATGGTGGCCATGTTTTGCCAGTATTGGGCTTTCATTGAATCACGCTCGACGCGGAAACCTTGATAATAAAGTTCAGCTAAAAAAAGTGCCGCTTTACCATGACCTGCACGTGCAGCATCTTCAAGCTGTTTGACAGCATCTGAAAAATTCATTTGTGACTGGATTGTATTCACAGCGTCAGCATACAGATGTTCAAGTTCATGTGGAGAGAATTGTTGAATCATATAAAAACTCCTTAATTTTAATTATGATTACGGATAGACTTTTTAGTCTAACTACAAATATAACTGAGTAATGTTAAACTAATATTACAAGATGGATGAAAAGTCAATTATTTCACCCCGTCTAATTCTTGTTTTATAGTTTACATGATTAAACTATCATCAATTGTATTTTTTATTAGTATGTGAAGTAACTATTTAAACTAACAACAAGGAGAATAACATGTCGCGTACATTAGATGGAATTGATTTTGATATCCCTCCGACAGCTGGGCAAGTGATGGCATTGGCGCAACTGCACCGGAAAAAATTAGATGCAGCTATTTTCCATAAAGAAATTCATTTAGGGGAGTATAGTCTGGCACAGCGTAAAGCGGTCTATGATTTTACCCGTCAGCTGGACGAGAATCAGCGTGAGCAATTCTACAGACTTTATAATTCAGAACTGGTACGTCTTGCCGATCCAGACCGCCTGCACCCAGCCAGTGCAGAGTCTGGGGTGAGCAAGTTTGCTATCTTCCTGATTCTGGCGATTACTGCAGGTATGCTGGGAAGTACCGTTTTTATCGCTTTATTCAAATAAACGAATCATACTGAGCAGGAACAAGTTATCTGCAAATAGGGTGAATTTCCAGCCGATTACTTGAACTTATTGCAATGCAGCCATACACTACTTTGAATTAGAGGTAGTGTATGGCTATTGACGTAGAAAAAATCAGGATATTTTTGTCCAAATTAACGCTTGAGCAAATCTATAACAGCGTTTTTGTTTTTATTATTTTATTTATTATTGTGTTGGCAAGTATTGCCCTCTATCGTCCCGTCACTACGGTTCAATCTAAACAAATTCAGCAACTTTCCATACAGCAACAACTGCCACAAACACAAGATATGGCAGTGGCCTTGCTTGACCAGCCATCGATTTATCGTGGTCAATATCTTAAATTGATGCAGGCATACCAGCAGGAATCAGTCCGAGCACATCAGCTACCTGCAGTAAAAGCGGATCAGCCTTAAAACTTAAGGGGTGAATATTAATCCATCAGTCGTAGCCGTATTCGTTAAATTTGCTTTCAAAGCTGTTTTCAGTCCATCTTTATCGAGTGTCTGACTAACGACGACTACAGTTAAACGGTCTGGATGCAAATGTTTACGTACTGCATTTTCAACATCTTTTACTGTGATTTTGGCTAATCGTTCTGGAAAACTGGTGAGATAATCGCGTGGCTCTGCATAGAACCCCATCGTTCCAAGCCGGGCGTTAATGGTGGCATTGCTGCTGTAGCTATTTGGAAACGCCCTTAACATTCCAGATTTGGTTTCTTCCAGTCGTTTGGTGTCTATCGGTTGATTTACAAAGTTGATAAATGCCTGATGTGCGACTTGAATGCTGTCTAATAGCTGGTCTTGACGGGTTGAATAGCGAAAACTAAACACCCCCGGTGTCTGAGTAAAGCTAAAAGTGCTATAAGCGGCATAGGTAAAACCACGTTTGACTCTTAACTCCTGCATTAATACCGCATTAAAGCCACTACCGCCAAATATACGATTCGCTACTTCTAAAGCAAGTTTATCTTCAGTAAAATGACTAGGTCCGAGATGACCAAACATCACATAGGCTTGACTTGAGTTATAGGGAATATGGACAACTTCTATATCATTTTTTAGTTGCGTATCAGGTAATGGTTGTGCCCGTGTTCCTTGCTTGAGATTTCCTGCAATGCGTTCTGAAAGATCCAGGGCTTGTTTTGGGCTAAGTTTTCCGGTAATCGCAATATTCATATTTTTCGCGACCAGAAACTGATCACGGAACTTCTTTAAATGTTCAGAATTTACTTTTTGAGTGCCGCCAATCGTGCCTGTTACTGGCTGTGCATAGGGGTGCTGTCCATACAGGGTTCTGTAAAAGCGGATATCCATTAAGCGACCTGGACTTTCCTGTAACTGTTTTTGACCAACATTGGTGTTG
This sequence comes from Acinetobacter sp. ASP199, assembly GCF_022700675.1. Classification (NCBI taxonomy): domain Bacteria; kingdom Pseudomonadati; phylum Pseudomonadota; class Gammaproteobacteria; order Moraxellales; family Moraxellaceae; genus Acinetobacter; species Acinetobacter sp. ASP199. The sequence goes on along the minus strand of NZ_CP062182.1, from coordinate 1,657,115 downwards.
CTAACCGCCAGACTGATGCTCTGATTTTTAAAGGAAGCATGTTTAAGGACTTCCATCATCATTGCTAGGGCGGGTTCCAGTTTTTTGGGATCAGACATCACACGTAAGCGGATGACAAACATATCCCGATATGCCTGGGCACTAAATTGCGCGCCGCTTTGATCAAAAACAGCCGCAATTTCCCGGGCAGTATATGTATCGGTTCCTTCCCGGATCAATTTGGCTGCCATACTGGACAAACCAAACAAACCCTTTTGAATTTCCTCATCCCGTGCTGCACCAGCATTAAAGGTCAGCTGAATATCGACCATCGGCAGATCTTTGGTTTCGACAAATAGCGTACGTACTTTGTAGCGATTATTCAGCTCATGGACATAAGGCGCCTGAAACTGTCTTTCATTCTCGAGATTCTTTAAGCTTTGTAGCAGGGGGATAGCTTGCAACTGGCCGGGATTATCCTCCGGTAGAAGTTCTGTATTTTGATCAATTTCGGCCCAGACCAGAGAAGCATAGCTCAACGCAACAATTAATACACCATTTGAACATGCAGACTTGAGCTTGATCATCATTGTGCTTTTGCTTCCGGTGCGAGGTATAAGGTGCTGAGATTTTCACGAATGAAATAGGTATTCGCGACACGCTGAATATCGCTCATGCTAACATTTTCATAATGTTTAGGAAGCTCATCCATCAGCCGGTAACTTAAGCCGTTTACTTCCAGATTGCCGATCATTTTGGCCTGACCAGCAATATCATCTTGACTATAAATAAGATTGGAAACAAAGCGGGTGGTAATGCGTTCCAGTTCATGCTTGGGAATATCTGCAGTTTTTAACGCATCAACTTCTGTCTGAATGGCTTTTTGCGCATCTTCAAAACTGACATTCTTTGCAGGTAATGCGGAAATGCTAAACAGGCTGTCACCACGGTTATATGGATCATAGGACACACTGACAGAAGTCAGCAGCTTGCGGTCTCGTACCAGTCGATCTTGCAGCCGTGAGGAAATACCGCTGTCCAGCAAACTCCGGATAATTGTCAGGGCATAAGCATCTTGCCGATTGATTGCTGAAGCCAGTGATTTGACATTCCAGGTCATATACAGGTTGGGCACTTGTACATCAGTATTGATTTCCATGTGACGATAGCCTAAGCGTTCAAACTCAAGTACATCATTGCGTTGCGGTGTAACACGTGAGGGGGTGTCGGCAAAGTACTTTTGCACTTGCAGGAGAGCTTTTTCAGACTCTACATCGCCAACAATCACCAGAATGGCATTGTTCGGCGTATACCAGGTCTTATACCACTGCTTTACATCACTGAGCTGGATATTGTTCAGGGTTTTCATATGGCCAATGACTGGCTGGCGATAATGGCTGGTGGGATAACTAATCCATTTAAAACGTTCAAAGGCACGTGAACGTGGATTATCATCGGTGCGCTGGCGGCGCTCTTCCATGACCACTTTGATTTCGGGTTCAAAATCCTGTTGGCGTAGCAGCAGATTGCTCATACGGTCTGCTTCGAGTTCGAGTGCCATCGGAAAGTAGGCTTTGGGATAAAGCTGATAATAATTGGTGTAATTGGTAAAAGTTGCAGCATTCACACTACCGCCGTAGATCCGGCTAATCCGTGTGAATTCATCATTTGGAACTTTGCTGGTGCCCTTGAACATCATATGTTCCAGTACATGTGATACACCCAGGGTATTACCAGACTCATCCGCACTGCCGACTTTATACCAGATCTGGGTCATGACCATTGGTGCACGGTGATCTTCCCGGATAATGACTTTCAGACCATTTTTCAGGGTGGTTTCAAAGGTACTACGTGTCAGTTCGGATTTGGCTTTTTGTATGGTTTTTGCCTGAAGCTGGCTGCTGTCTAAACACATTAGTATTGCGCCAAGCGAATACAGGTATCGCTTAAACTGGATTGGGCGAGCGTGCATAAAAATGAGTGATTTGAACACTAGATATTCCAAAATAAGCGAATGTATTTATAAGTCATTTTAAGAATTGTGCAATTGAAAGCAAAGTGGTGCTGTTGCTTTTTGGTGTAATAGAAATGGAATTTTAATCTAAAGCTAAAACTTTATAACTTATGGTAGAATCCCATTTTTTAACGCAATGCTTTTCAAGGATTCGGCATGCAACAGCAATCTAATGGGCAAAACAAATTTTTGATTGATGCTGATATCGGAGATGACGATGTCACATTACCGAGTTTACCTGCGGTCAATGTGCCAATTATAGAAACGCCACGCGAACAAGCCGTTGTTTCAGCGCCCGCTGAAACAGAAATGCTGAGTGAAGAATCTGCTCCCAAAGGTGGTTTCTTTAGCCGTATGAAGGAAGGTCTAACCAAGACCCGTAAAAACCTTGCAGACGGCATGGTGAATATCCTCATCGGTGGTAAGGAAATTGATGACGAATTATTAGAAGAAGTAGAAGAGCAGCTGCTAGTTGCGGATATCGGCGTAGATGCAACCAAGACCATTATTGCCAATTTGACAGAACGTACAGCACGTGGAGACTTGATTTACTCTCATTCATTATATAAAGCGCTTCAGGAAGAACTCGTGGCCTTATTGGCACCGCGTGTAAAACCATTGCACATTGACCCGAACAAAAGTCCTTTCGTGATTCTGGTTGTCGGTGTAAACGGTGTAGGTAAAACCACAACCATTGGTAAGCTGGCAAAACGTTTACAAGGCAAAGGCAAGAAAGTCATGCTGGCAGCTGGTGATACCTTCCGTGCTGCGGCAACTGAACAGCTGCAAATCTGGGGTGAGCGCAATAACATCGCCGTAGTTGCTCAAGGTCACGGTGCTGATTCTGCCTCTGTCATTTTTGATGCTTTTGAAAGTGCCCGTGCCAAAGGTGTAGATGTCCTGATCGCCGATACGGCAGGCCGTTTGCATAACAAGAGCCACCTGATGCAAGAGCTGACCAAAGTGAAACGTGTGATGCAGAAGATTGATGCAACTGCACCACATGAAGTGATGCTGGTTGTGGATGCTGGTACAGGTCAAAATGCAATTAATCAGGTAGAAATGTTTGATGAAGCGGTCGGTCTGACTGGTATTACTATCACCAAACTGGATGGTACTGCTAAAGGTGGTGTGCTATTTAACATTGCCAGCCGTACCCATGTGCCAATCCGCTTTATTGGTGTAGGTGAGAAAATTGACGATCTTCGTCCATTCTCTGCCAAATCATTTGTTGCTGCGTTATTTGAAACTGAAAATAAATAATCGTGCAATAAGTCACAGAAACTCCGCTTAGCGCGGAGTTTTTTGTTTTTAAATCGATTGATTGCTGTAAAAAGCAACAGCCTTGAAAGCTTATGTCATAAGCCTTTTAGCCAAAGCCTTTACAATAAACAGGTCCAGCCATTGGCGGGCATGTTTTAATTGGGGAAAAGTGTAAATGGCGTTGTTAAATAAGATTGGGCATGTACTAACGACAGACCTGACTAAAGATTTTAAATTTTCAAAAAAGAGCAAAACTGAACAGACGGATGAGCTGACTTTTATCGATCAGTTAAAAAAGCGCCGTAGTATTTATGCTTTGGGGAAGCGAGTTCATTATAGCCAGGCATATATTGCTGAACTGATTCAAGCTGCAGTACGCAGTTGTCCTTCAGCTTTCAATTCACAAAGTGCACGAATCGTAATTCTGTTTGGTGATTCACATTATAAATTCTGGGAAATTGTAAAAGAGGTTAAACGTCTGGAAATGCCTGCTCAGGTATTCGAAGGAGTTGAAATCAAGATTGATCAATGTGCTGCTGCTTTTGGAACAGTCTTATTTTATGAAGATCAAACGATCATTCAGCAGTTACAAAAGAAAATGCCAATGAGTGCTGAAGATTTTCCGGTCTGGTCTGAACAGACTTCGGGCATGGCGCAGTTTGCTGTCTGGACAGCACTTGCAGATTCAGGCTTGGGGGCATCCTTACAGCACTATAATCCAACGGTGGATCAGGCAATCGCAGCACATTTTAAAATAGATGAAAACTGGCTGCTACGCGCCCAGCTTTGTTTTGGTTCTATTGAACAGCCTGCAGAACCCCATCGGAACCCTAACTTCCAGGATCGCTTTTGCGTATTTACCTAAAATGATAAACAACCCACTGGAGATATAGGCCAGTGGGTACAATACAAATATTAAACGTAAAAAAACCTCTTATTGTTCTATTAATAAAACACTACGTTTTTTATATACGCCTGTTTTGGGTTAAAAAAAAGATTAATCTGTCATTATCGATTTTGAACAAGACAAGATATACAAGAGGTTCTCCATGGCATTTTTAGATCAAATCAAACAACGCCGTAGCATTTATGCAATTGGTAATAATGTAACGCTAGATCAGGTGGAAATTGAAAATATAATTAAGGAGGCAGTGCGTCACAGCCCATCTTCTTTTAACTCGCAAACTTCTCGCGTAGTGATCCTGTTTGGTGAATCGCATCAAAATTTCTGGAATATTGTCCGTGACACTTTAAAGAAAATTGTGCCAGCTAATGCGTTTGAAGGAACAAATAACAAAATTAACAGTTTTGCAGCGGGTTATGGCACAGCCTTGTTTTATGAAGATCAGGAAGTGGTAAAAGAAATGCAAGCACAATTCCCATTGTATGCAGATAACTTCCCGGTATGGTCAGAGCATTCTTCAGCGATTGCCCAATTTGCGACTTGGACAGCATTGGCGGAAAAAAATATTGGTGCCTCTTTGCAGCACTATAATCCGATCATTGATGATGAAGTCGCGATCGCTTTTGATGTGCCTTTAAACTGGAAGCTACGCGCCCAATTGGTGTTTGGTTCCATTGAAGCGCCAGCAGGTGAGAAAACTTTTGTGGATGACGCAGAGCGTTTTAAAACTTTTAATTAATAGAGTTGAATAATGAAAAGGAGCGCTTCAGTGCTCCTTTTTTATTTTGTATGCATTGACGACATAGCGCTTAGCTGAATATATCAGATGGATATATAGATATATGCTTGAACTACTGGCTGTTTGTCTAAGTGATTTATCATAAAATTGTCACATATACTCGGCATAGTGCAAACACACTTAAATAATCAGGAAGAATGAAGCGAATGAATTTACGTATTGCGATCGCAGCTGCGACTTTAATGGGAAGTAGTTCTGTCTTTTCAGCAGTGACCTTGATGGCACCGGAAGAAATCAAGATTGTCGCGGTGAATGAGCAAGAAGTAAAAAGTGGATTAATCCGTAAAAACCAGACCTATAAGCTAGATCCGGGATCAAACAGCATTAGTGTGCGTTATACGGAATTCTTCCAGCATAATGACAATACCCATGACATTTTAAAATCAGGCGTAGTAACAGTTAAAACGCCTGAACTGAAAGATGGTGAAAACTATCGTCTGGCTTTAATCAACGCACCTAAAAATTTTGATGCCGCACAAAAATATAAAGACCAACCGATTGTTGGTTTATATGATGCCAAAAATCAGTTGCTGGTACAGCAGTCAGGGGCAAATAGTGAAACCAAGCCTTTATTGGGAAAAAGTGTATTGGGTAAAGCAGTAGACCTGACCACTAAAACGGTTGCTCCTGCAAATCAGCCTGCACCAGTTTATACACAGGCAGCGCTAGTGCCAGTAGTAGCTAAGGTAAACTCAACTGAAACAGCAATAAAAACTTCTACTGACCAGCAGCTGATTCAGCTTTGGCAACAAGCATCTAAAATAGAACGTCAAAAGTTTATGTCTTGGCTTGCTGAACAAGGCAATTAAAAAACATGAAAAAGATCGGTTTATACCGATCTTTTTTAATTTGATAGCTGAGCGTTACACTTTGAAAATATATTTCAGGCCAGAACGATGGATTAATATCCGTAAAGCTGCTAAAAATACGCATTCAGAGTAAAAAATGAACGACCAATTCATATTTTTATATATTTTTATGAAAAGCACTTGCGCTCATTGTGAAACTGTATAGAATACGCAGCACACCAACGCAATGCATGAAACGAAAAGTTAAGTGATTAAGTTGGAACTTAAAACTGACGAGGTTTTAAGTGAGATCATTAAGAGATTATGAAGAACAACTTGTGTGGATTTTTACTGGTTGATCAATCGAAACTATTTTCATTGATAATTGGTAGAAATTTCTCGAAGTTTATTTGAGCAAATTTTTTGTCAGTAATTGATGAGCCAAGATTGGTACACTATATGTACTATTGATTTTAAACTGAAGAGTTTGATCATGGCTCAGATTGAACGCTGGCGGCAGGCTTAACACATGCAAGTCGAGCGGGGTGAAGGTAGCTTGCTACTGGATCTTAGCGGCGGACGGGTGAGTAATGCTTAGGAATCTGCCTATTAGTGGGGGACAACGTTCCGAAAGGAACGCTAATACCGCATACGTCCTACGGGAGAAAGCAGGGGACCTTCGGGCCTTGCGCTAGTAGATGAGCCTAAGTCGGATTAGCTAGTTGGTGGGGTAAAGGCCTACCAAGGCGACGATCTGTAGCGGGTCTGAGAGGATGATCCGCCACACTGGGACTGAGACACGGCCCAGACTCCTACGGGAGGCAGCAGTGGGGAATATTGGACAATGGGCGGAAGCCTGATCCAGCCATGCCGCGTGTGTGAAGAAGGCCTTTTGGTTGTAAAGCACTTTAAGCGAGGAGGAGGAACTCTAGATTAATACTCTAGATGTTTGGACGTTACTCGCAGAATAAGCACCGGCTAACTCTGTGCCAGCAGCCGCGGTAATACAGAGGGTGCGAGCGTTAATCGGATTTACTGGGCGTAAAGCGTGCGTAGGCGGCTTTTTAAGTCGGATGTGAAATCCCTGAGCTTAACTTAGGAATTGCATTCGATACTGGAAAGCTAGAGTATGGGAGAGGATGGTAGAATTCCAGGTGTAGCGGTGAAATGCGTAGAGATCTGGAGGAATACCGATGGCGAAGGCAGCCATCTGGCCTAATACTGACGCTGAGGTACGAAAGCATGGGGAGCAAACAGGATTAGATACCCTGGTAGTCCATGCCGTAAACGATGTCTACTAGCCGTTGGGGCCTTTGAGGCTTTAGTGGCGCAGCTAACGCGATAAGTAGACCGCCTGGGGAGTACGGTCGCAAGACTAAAACTCAAATGAATTGACGGGGGCCCGCACAAGCGGTGGAGCATGTGGTTTAATTCGATGCAACGCGAAGAACCTTACCTGGCCTTGACATACTAAGAACTTTCCAGAGATGGATTGGTGCCTTCGGGAACTTAGATACAGGTGCTGCATGGCTGTCGTCAGCTCGTGTCGTGAGATGTTGGGTTAAGTCCCGCAACGAGCGCAACCCTTTTCCTTATTTGCCAGCGGGTTATGCCGGGAACTTTAAGGATACTGCCAGTGACAAACTGGAGGAAGGCGGGGACGACGTCAAGTCATCATGGCCCTTACGGCCAGGGCTACACACGTGCTACAATGGTCGGTACAAAGGGTTGCTACCTCGCGAGAGGATGCTAATCTCAAAAAGCCGATCGTAGTCCGGATCGCAGTCTGCAACTCGACTGCGTGAAGTCGGAATCGCTAGTAATCGCGGATCAGAATGCCGCGGTGAATACGTTCCCGGGCCTTGTACACACCGCCCGTCACACCATGGGAGTTTGTTGCACCAGAAGTAGGTAGTCTAACCGTAAGGAGGACGCTTACCACGGTGTGGCCGATGACTGGGGTGAAGTCGTAACAAGGTAGCCGTAGGGGAACCTGCGGCTGGATCACCTCCTTAACGAAAGATTGACGATTGGTAAGAATCCACAACAAGTTGTTCTTCATGACGATGTATCTGAGGGTCTGTAGCTCAGTTGGTTAGAGCACACGCTTGATAAGCGTGGGGTCACAAGTTCAAGTCTTGTCAGACCCACCATGACATACTCATACGATACATTGAATCCTAAATGATAAGCTGGGGACTTAGCTTAGTTGGTAGAGCGCCTGCTTTGCACGCAGGAGGTCAGGAGTTCGACTCTCCTAGTCTCCACCATCACATCATTGACTACTAGTTGGTCAAGCAGATGTAAGATGAGCTAAGAAATAAGCGATCAATTGATGAGATCCTAGAGATTAACAAGTACAAGCGTTATGATACGCGCACTTGATAATCTCTGTGATCTATCACAGTTGACTGCACTCCGACGAGGATGCAGTGAATCATTAACAGAATATATTTGAGTTGAAATAATTTGTTCAAACTCGTTTTAAACAACCTAACAAGCAATTGTGAAAGTTGAATGAAATGAGTTCTAGCGATTAAACTGAATCAAGCGTTTTGGTATATGAATCTAATTGAAGCTGTACAGTGCTTAAATGCACAAGACGCCAACTGTATGAGAGTGATGAGAAATCATCATGATCTGTTGCTAACCTAACTTGTAAGGGTTAACGACTGTTTGGGGTTGTATAGTCAAGTAATTAAGTGCATGTGGTGGATGCCTTGGCAGTCAGAGGCGATGAAAGACGTGATAGCCTGCGAAAAGCTCCGGGGAGGCGGCAAATATCCTGTGATCCGGAGATGTCTGAATGGGGAAACCCACCTGGTATAAGCCAGGTATCATTAACTGAATACATAGGTTAATGAGGCGAACGGAGGGAAGTGAAACATCTCAGTACCTCTAGGAAAAGAAATCAATTGAGATTCCCTCAGTAGCGGCGAGCGAACGGGGAACAGCCCATTAAGTCATATCAGTTTTAGTGGAATGCTCTGGGAAGTGCAACCATAGTGGGTGATAGTCCTGTACACGAAAGGGCTGATATGATGATGTCGAGTAGGGCGAGGCACGTGAAACCTTGTCTGAATATGGGGGGACCATCCTCCAAGGCTAAATACTCCTGACTGACCGATAGTGAACCAGTACCGTGAGGGAAAGGCGAAAAGAACCCCTGTGAGGGGAGTGAAATAGATCCTGAAACCGCATGCATACAAGCAGTGGGAGCCGACTTGTTCGGTGACTGCGTACCTTTTGTATAATGGGTCAGCGACTTATATTCAGTAGCAAGGTTAACCGTATAGGGGAGCCGTAGGGAAACCGAGTCTTAATAGGGCGTTTAGTTGCTGGGTATAGACCCGAAACCGGGTGATCTATCCATGAGCAGGTTGAAGGTTAGGTAACACTGACTGGAGGACCGAACCCACTGTCGTTGAAAAGCCAGGGGATGACTTGTGGATAGGGGTGAAAGGCTAATCAAACTCGGTGATAGCTGGTTCTCCCCGAAAGCTATTTAGGTAGCGCCTCGGACGAATACCATTGGGGGTAGAGCACTGTTTCGGCTAGGGGGTCATCCCGACTTACCAAACCGATGCAAACTCCGAATACCAATGAGTACTATCCGGGAGACAGACTGCGGGTGCTAACGTCCGTAGTCAAGAGGAAAACAATCCAGACCGCCAGCTAAGGCCCCTAAATTATAGTTAAGTGGGAAACGATGTGGGAAGGCATAGACAGCTAGGAGGTTGGCTTAGAAGCAGCCACCCTTTAAAGAAAGCGTAATAGCTCACTAGTCGAGTCGGCCTGCGCGGAAGATGTAACGGGGCTAAAACTATATGCCGAAGCTGCGGATTTGCAATTTATTGCAAGTGGTAGGGGAGCGTTCTGTAAGCCGATGAAGGTGGATTGAGAAGTCTGCTGGAGGTATCAGAAGTGCGAATGCTGACGTGAGTAACGACAAAGCGGGTGAAAAACCCGCTCGCTGAAAGACCAAGGGTTCCAGTCCAACGTTAATCGGGGCTGGGTGAGTCGACCCCTAAGGCGAGGCCGAGAGGCGTAGTCGATGGGAAATTGGTTAATATTCCAATACTTCTGTTTAATGCGATGAGAGGACGGAGAAGGTTAAGTCAGCCTGGCGTTGGTTGTCCAGGTGGAAGGTTGTAGGCATGTATCTTAGGCAAATCCGGGGTACTCTATGCTGAGAACTGATAGCAAGCTGTACTTGTACAGTGAAGTGGCTGATACCATACTTCCAGGAAAAGTCTCTAAGCTTCAGTTAAACAGGAATCGTACCCGAAACCGACACAGGTGGTCAGGTCGAGTAGACCAAAGCGCTTGAGAGAACTCTGCTGAAGGAACTAGGCAAAATGGTACCGTAACTTCGGGAGAAGGTACGCTGTTGATGGTGATAGGACTTGCTCCTTGAGCTGTCGACAGCCTCAGAAACCAGGCCCCTGCAACTGTTTATTAAAAACATAGCACTCTGCAAACACGAAAGTGGACGTATAGGGTGTGATGCCTGCCCGGTGCTGGAAGGTTAATTGATGTGGTTAGCGCAAGCGAAGCTATTGATCGAAGCCCCAGTAAACGGCGGCCGTAACTATAACGGTCCTAAGGTAGCGAAATTCCTTGTCGGGTAAGTTCCGACCTGCACGAATGGCATAATGATGGGGGCGCTGTCTCCAGCAGAGGCTCAGTGAAATCGAAATCGCCGTGAAGATGCGGTGTACCCGCGGCTAGACGGAAAGACCCCGTGAACCTTTACTGCAGCTTGACATTGAACTTTGATCTTACTTGTGTAGGATAGGTGGGAGGCTTTGAAGTGGCGACGCTAGTTGCCATGGAGCCGTCCTTGAAATACCACCCTGGTAATATTGAGGTTCTAACTCTGCTCCATTATCTGGAGCGAGGACCATGTCTGGTGGGTAGTTTGACTGGGGCGGTCTCCTCCTAAAGAGTAACGGAGGAGTACGAAGGTGCGCTCAGCGTGGTCGGAAATCACGCGTAGAGTATAAAGGCAAAAGCGCGCTTAACTGCGAGACCCACAAGTCGAGCAGGTACGAAAGTAGGTCTTAGTGATCCGGTGGTTCTGTATGGAAGGGCCATCGCTCAACGGATAAAAGGTACTCTGGGGATAACAGGCTGATACCGCCCAAGAGTTCATATCGACGGCGGTGTTTGGCACCTCGATGTCGGCTCATCTCATCCTGGGGCTGAAGCAGGTCCCAAGGGTATGGCTGTTCGCCATTTAAAGAGGTACGCGAGCTGGGTTTAGAACGTCGTGAGACAGTTCGGTCCCTATCTACCGTGGGCGCTGGAAATTTGAGAGGATCTGCTCCTAGTACGAGAGGACCAGAGTGGACGAACCTCTGGTGTACCGGTTGTGACGCCAGTCGCATCGCCGGGTAGCTATGTTCGGAAGGGATAACCGCTGAAAGCATCTAAGCGGGAAGCCTACCTCAAGATAAGATTTCCCTGTGACTTTATGTCACCTAAAGAGCCGTTGAAGACTACGACGTTGATAGGTTGGATGTGGAAGTGTAGTGATACATGAAGCTGACCAATACTAATTGCTCGTGAGGCTTGACTATACAACACCCAAACAGTTGTATATAAAGCATCAATTGATTTCATATTAATCAAAGCAACTTGATTTAGTGATCAAGCTAGATAAAATGAACACCTTAGATTGACTCAAGTATCTCTGTTAATAACTCATTTGGTAGAAAGCAAGGCATCTAAATAAGACCTAGCGAGTATCCATAAACAGTTGTGCTGGCGACAATAGCAAGAGTGAACCACCTGATCCCTTCCCGAACTCAGAAGTGAAACCTCTTAGCGCTGATGGTAGTGTGGGGTTACCCATGTGAGAGTAAGTCATCGCCAGCTCATTAATTCAAAAACACCCCCTGACAACAGGGGGTGTTTTTTTATGCGTTGAATTTTTTCTTAATCATTGTATTTTCAAAATAGAAAAATACTGTATAACATAAATATTATCTTAACTATTTTACGCAAAACCATAATTACTATACGGGTATTTTATTAATGACTTGGATGTCTGGCAGATTATTATGTATTTTATGATTCTTAGATTATTAAATTACTGGTTTTTAAATCAGCATTATTTAAAACGGAAAAGTTAAAAAATATTTGGATCGAGCAATGTCTTGAAATCAGCAGAAGTAAAAGCTGTTCCTGTGATGACTAGTTTGGTCTCTGCTATTTTATTTATTTTGATTTTAATTAGGGCCTGTCATCAATTAGCTTGAGAAAATCTAATCTGTCCTCATTATTTTTTCATGACTAAATGCTATGCATTAAGAGATGATCAGTGGGAGCAGATTAAGGATCTGTTGCCCGGACGAGCAAGTACTGTTGGAGTAACTGCCAAAGACAACAGGCTATTTGTTGAAGCAGTATTATATCGGTATCGTTCCGGTATTCCGTGGCGAGACTTACCAGAACGCTTTGGGGATTTTAGAGTCGTGCACACTCGCTTTAGCCGTTGGGCTAAAGCAGGCGTCTGGCAGAGAATTTTTGAAGTGCTATCACATGAAAGTGATAATGAATATGCCATACTGGACTCAACCATTGTGCGCGCTCATCAACACAGCGCCGGAAAAAAAAGAACAGGCAATCGGACACAGTAAAGGTGGCTTAAGTACCAAAATTCATGCCCGTACGGATGCTTTAGGCAACCCGACAGGATTTTATCTCACTGCTGGGCATGCTCATGACTTAAATGGTGCTGATGTGCTGCTGGACTTATCGTTAAGTCAGACTTGGCTCATGGATAAAGCCTATAATTCTAAGAATCGGGTGATTGATCCAATCCATAAGATCAATGGTCAGACCGTGATGCCGTCCAAAAGTAACGCGATTGAACAGTGTGATTATGACCAACATCTTTATAAAGCAAGACATCTGATCGAGAATTTCTTCGCCAAGCTCAAGCAGTATCGAGGTATTGCTACGCGCTATGATAAATTGGCTCAAAAATTCCTCTCAGCAATCTACCTTGCTTCAAGCATAATATGGCTTAATTGATGACACGCCCCAGTTTGGGGATAATAGATCATATATTTGAAAATACTTTTCTCGCAGGAATTTCATCAGATTCTATTTGTCATTCTTATGAACCTTAATCTTAAAAAATATTTACAGCCTGAATATATAGACTGTAAATATGGCGGATTCAAGCAGCAAGTGCAACAGTATAAAAACCAGCCATAACTTCACTAGGCGTATACCAGCCTAGTGTTTTTCTAGGGCGATGATTGAGAGCAAATTCTATCTGCTCTATTTGTTCATTTGACACTTCATCAAACGAAGATGATTTTGGCAGATATTGCCTGATCAGACCATTGGTATTTTCATTTCTGGCTCGTTGAATCGACTTGTATGGATCTGCAAAGTACGTCTCTATCCCTGCTTCCGTTATCCGCCGGTGCTCGGAGAACTCCTTACCATTATCAAAGGTTACACTGTAGGCATGACTGCTGCGCAAACATGCTAAAGCACACGAAATCGTTTTAGTTGTGGTTCTAGTTTGTCCCAAATGAACGATATGTACATACAAGCTTTTGCGCTCAACCAGAGTTAATAATGCCCCCTTGTGATTCTTGCCTATCACGGTATCACCTTCAAAATCACCTAGGCGTTGACGTTTCTCGACGACCTCATCGCGACAGTGAATACTTGTTCTATCAACGAGTTGGCCTCTACGGTCTGTATTTTTATAACCTCGTTTACGATATTTCTTTTGATGCCTTAAATGAAGGTGGAGCTTACCACCTTTAGATTTATCTAGATAAACATACTGATAAATCCATTCATGTGAAGGCACATCAAGCCAACCTCGTTGTGTTAAAGCACCTGAAATTTGCTCAGGAGACCAATCTAAGCCAATCAGATAACGAATATAAACGAGAGCAAAATCTGTCATTTGTGAAGAGGATCGATATCGTCTTTGACTTGAAAATTTCTCTGCCTGTTGAGCTCGATATCCACGTTTTCCAGTATTTCTTTTGATCTCACGATAAAGGGTTGATCGAGAACGTCCAAGCTCCCTGGCAAGGGTAGAGATTGAAGATTTGCTTTTCAAAGCAGCATAAATTTCGTATCTTTCATCTTGAGAAAGTTGGGTGTATTGCTTCATTGGGTGCTTTCCAATTGCGAGTTGAAAAAAGTCTAATGATTTTAATACACCTAACTTTTTCAACTAACTACAAATATGTCGCACTTGGTATTTGAATCTGCGTATTTAAAAATTATTAAATTTGAAAGTTAGCAATATCTTGAGCAGTCTTCTTGGTACAGTATAGTAACTGTCCTAATAAGACATCACTTGATGTCATAATTAATATCAGCATCGGATATTTTTGATGTGGAATAGCCGTTAAGATCGCTTTACCATTATTAGCATCCAGTGTAATGCTTTGACAACCTTCCAGTTGTAATTCCTGCATAAATGCCTGGACCATGGCTACAATAGAACTGCTTACGGCAGCAAGTTTTCCTTTGTCATTGGTTTTAATTTTCTCAAATGAGGCTAATTCAAATCCATCTGAAGAGCAGAGCATGGTAAGTTCTACGCCTTGCACATTGAATAAGAGCTCCTGAATCTGTTTGGCTGCAAATTCAGTTAATTCTTGGGGAGCAGTACGTTTTGCAAGATCATTTAAGGACATGGAATTTTCTTCAGGCAGTAAGTTGAATTTCAGCTGTGGCGATTAAGGCATCAACTAGCATTAACACATCATTTTTTTCGCGGGCATCAATAAAGAACATAGGATAAGTGCTGTCCTGTTTTTCAGCCCAGGCATGATAGAGAGCAGCATTATTTTTAGCTTTCTTATCAATATGTGTAATGCCAATCACGACATTTTTAACTTTATCTTTGAAGTAATTCAGATAAAATTCTAGTTCTTCTAATGGCTCATCAATACTGTTATCGATCAGTAAGATGACTCCGATAGCGCCTTGTGTGATCACGTTCCAGATAAAATCAAAGCGTTGCTGGCCTGGTGTGCCATATAAGCCGACTTTGACCCCATCTTCCAGTACCAGTTCACCATAATCAATACCGACCGTTGTTAGTGACTTCTGGTGTGCTTCAAGGTCGGTGTTAATTGCTTCGGTACTTAATACATCAATGTTAGAAATGGTGCGAATGGCTGTGGTCTTGCCAGCACCCATGCTACCAGCAAATACCAATTTAAATTGGTGCAAGATCAAACTGAATTACTCCTAGATACCGAGCTTCTTACGTAATTTGCTAAAGAAACTCATCATTTTATTAGCTTCTTTTGGAATAGCGGCGGTTGTATGCTGTGTGAATTTGGCTTGATCTGGTGAGATTGGTTCAAGCATATTGGCCAGTTGTGAAGTACACAGAAATTGATGAATATATTTTTCACCTAATTTCAGCTGTTGTTGTGCATACGCCACTGATGAACCTTCACTGAAAAGGGCAGCTAATTTGAATAGGTCTTTGCGTTGATCAGTGTCTTTAATCTGTGGCCATTTGGTTAGGCGGTAATAGTCTGGATATTCAAGTTGAGTAAATTGCAGGTGATGCCATACGAAATTCCAGATCCCTTGGTTAAGATCTTCTGGACGTACTTGAGTGCGGAATTGCACAATACTATTTAGATCGGCAGGTTCAATGCGGAATTCCGCCTTAGGATCCGAATACCAGTTGATTACTGGATAGAAGCAATGCTGTTCCAGATCGATAAGCGCAACACGTTCATCACCATTTTTGATCATGTATTTGCTATGACCTGATGGCTGAAATAGCTCATCTAGTATTAACTTAAATGACTGATAGGCAATTTTGGCGCTATGAGAGGGCGCTATTAATATTGGTTGTTCAATTGCACAAAGAGTCTGAGCACCTGATAAAAACTCACGTTGAAGCCATTCTGTTAAAGCTTGGGAGTGCTCAAAGGGTAAGAACAATGTATTCTCAAGCACCTGAGATGATAATGCAGGATTTTTCTCAACTTGCAGAAGTGTAATATTATTATTTTTAATTTTTTGAATATGGGGTAAATCGACAAAATCAGCATTTACTAATAAAAGCTGTAGTTTTTGGTCAGTAAGATTGGTCCATACCAGATTATATTTTTCACTTAAAACATCAGCTATTGTACTTTTAAGTACATTAATTAAAGACAGGCTGAGTCCAAAAATGGAAATATAGAGAGTATCTTTCATGAGGATGTGCTCAATTTAAGGGCTACCGGAAAAAGTAGCCCTCAAATAGCTTAATTAAGCGAAATCTAAACCTTTTTCAAAGCGTTTCAATTCATGACGTGCCATAGCAAGGTTTGAACGACTACGGTCAAGAACTAGATAAAGGAATAAAGTTTCATTTGAATCAAGTGGGCGTAGCAAGTGATATTGTTTGCCTAACGTGATTAGAATGTCTTCGATAGAATCATTTAGATTCAGGCTCGATGCTACACGACGTTTAGCACGTAAAACTTCTGTATTACCTGCAGCTGCGAGTTCAAGATCAATTGTATTGTTGCCAAGAGTTGCTAATGCAAGACCGCTTTCGCTGTCTACAAGTGCTGCTGCAACGAAACCATCAATATCTGTAAGTGCATCTAAAGTAAGCTTAGCCATACTATCCCCCCGGAAAATTTTAAAATAAAGAAGATAAAAAAAATTTATCGCAAGAATGTTTATATAAAAAAACCTACAATACAAGTTGGAATAAATTGAAAATATTTAAAAATTAGCGCATAGGAAGATTATTAATTGAATCAGAGTATTATTTAAAATTAATTTAAAAACGATTTTGTTTGACTTGGTTCTTAGTAATTTCAGTATTAACATCATGTTAGCATATCTAGGTATACGTATTATTTGACTCATTTTGAATTAATATTAAAAATATGATTAATATAAAAAAAGTATAAATAAGGATTTTAAGTGTTGTTTTACTAAACAATATAGGTTTTTATATATTTAATTCAAAATGTGATTTAAATATGATATGGAAAGTTAATAGTGACTTGGATCAAATAATATTATAAAAGTGGATAATTATTATTTGGATTAATAATCAAGCATAATTTATATTATGCTTAATTACATTTATTAGAAAAACTAAATGGAGTTTTTTAATGTTTTTTTATGGTTAAGCACCTGATTAGCATATCTCTTTCCTTGTTTACGCATATTACGATTTTTTTCGTAATTAGTTGGTCCGACATTATAGTAACCAAGTGCCTTTTTAAGATCACCAGCCGATTGATGGTAATGAGAAAGGATATATGCGCCACATTGAATATTGACAGCTTCATCATAGAGATTATTGCCACACGTGCTTTGCCAATAACGCGGGATCACTTGCATCAGTCCAACTGCACCTGCAGATGAGGTGACTTGACTGCGGTAAGTAGACTCCTGACGGATAACCGCAGCGACAATAAGTGGATCCAGGCTATTTTTTTCTGCATGGTGGATAATTAGAGGAGAAACACGATCTGCAGTAGATGCTGAAATAGCGTAGGCATTCTGTATACCTTTGGATAATTTTGCAGAACGTTTTTCTAAAGAATTACCCCCAAAAGAAGTACATGCACTGAGTAAAATCGTACTCAAGCCCAGCAATCCCATTTTAAAAGTTATCTTATTAAATAAAGATAAAGAATAGTTTTTGACAGAAAATGCGCCCAACAAAATTTCAGTTTCCATGTATTTTTAAAATTAATCTGATCTTAAGTAGCTGTATACAAATCGTCAAGAAATTAGCTGAAATGTTTACAAAGCGAAGATAGAGATAGCTGAATCATGGAGATTTTATGAAGAAGCTGATTAGAGATTACGCTGTCAGGAAAATCCTAAGCAGGATTAAATGTCTCTTATTATTTAGGACTTTCCTCGGTGAAATTGCTTGGCTGGTTTCAACCTAGGGTTTTTAGCATCCATATTTCACAGGCATCACTATGCCCAGTGTTCCCTTCAGTATGATCCAGATGTTCAAAGCCTAGTTTTTCGTATAGTTTGACCGCTTGCCAAAGAGATTTTGTCGTTTCCAGATAAATCTTATGAAAGTTCTGTTGCTGAGCGAAATCAAAAGCCAGATTTAAAATCTGCTTGGCAAAACCATATTGACGAATCGCTGGGAGGAAATACATTTTCTGGATTTCTAGAATGCTGTCATCACCTTGTAGGGGCGCAATGCCACCACCACCATAAACTTGATCCTGTTCATCCACAATAACCCAGTAAGTAGCATTTGGTTGTTGATAAACTTGATACAAGCTATCCAGAATGGAATCACCTACTGCAAAACCACAGTCAGCAGCAAGACCAAATTCAATAGAAACTTCACGAATAATTTTGGCAATTTGGGGATTATCCTGAGGCTGGATCGGGCGGATAGAATACATAATTCATAAAATGCAAAAAAAAGATGGATTTTTTATAGCCTGAAAACGATAAATAATCCATCTTTTAAACACATCTATTCGCAATAAAGCAGAAGCTTAGAGGGTTGGGATCATTTCAGCTCACTTGAGGATTTACCCAGTTCACGACGAGCAATAATCAGTTGCTGGATTTGTTGTGTACCTTCAAAAATATCGAGAATTTTTGAGTCACGGGCCCATTTTTCGAGTAGTTCGGTCTCGTTATAACCTACAGACGATGCTAACTCGACACACTTTAAAGTGATTTCATTGGCAATACGACCTGCCTTGGCTTTGGCAATTGAAGCTTCGCGAGAGTTGGGTTTGCGATTGTCTGCCATCCAGGCAGCTTTTAGCATCAGCAGTCGAGCTGTTTCCCATTCTGCTTCCATCCGGTAAATTTGCGCTGCAATATTAGAGCTCTGCAAATAGGGCGTACCGTAGTTCGCATCTAGCTGGTCTTTAAATATCTCTTTGATTCGCTCTAGAGATGCTTTGGAGCAGCCGATCGCCATTGCAGCAACCAGTGGGCGAGTATTATCAAAAGTTTCCATTACCCCAGCAAAACCTTTGGCGACATCAATGTCGGCATTACCTAGCAGATTTGCCACAGGCACACGACAGTCTATAAAGCTGATTGCAGCTGTATCTGAAGCTTTGATACCAAGTTTATGTTCCAGACGTTCGACTTTCATCCCGGGGGTGCCTTTGAGTACCACAAAGGATTTGATTGCTGCACGGCCCAGACTTTTATCTAAAGTTGCCCATACCACTACAGAATCTGCACGTTCACCTGAGGTGACGAAGATTTTTTCGCCATTCAGGATATAGTCCTCACCATCTTTGGTTGCAGTAGTACGGATCGCAGCAGAGTCTGAACCACAACCTGGCTCGGTAATCGCCATTGCTGCCCAGGTGCCTTCAAGACGGGTCAGTTGTTCATCATTTGCCACCGCTGCAATTGCCGAGTTGCCCAGACCTTGGCGTGGCATGGACAGGAGCAGCCCTGTATCGCCATAACACATCTCAATAATACTCAGTGCAGTTGACATGTTGACGCCATTTTTATTAGAAGTATCTGTATCACCACGTTTATTCACCGCAGCACCAGCATTCATACCTTCGCTACCGGCATTCATGCCATCAACAACAGAAGCCAGCATATCTAGCTCTTTAGGATAGCTATGTTCGGCCTTGTCGTATTTACGGGAAATCGGGCGTAATACATTCAGCGCAACTTCATGGGCCTGATCAATCAGTAATTTAAATTTTTTTGGATTTTGCAGATTCATTATAATTATTCCATATTCATGTCAATGATCAGGCATGTAGCCCACTTTGAATGACAGCAGTTGCGCGTAAGTCACGATACCAGCGTTCCACAGGATGTTCACGGGTATAGCCATGTCCACCCAGGATTTGCACGCCATCAGTCCCAATCTTCATTGATTTTTCTGCGCAGAGAATACGGGCCAGATAGGCCTCACGATGGAAAGGCTTACCTGCTTCTGCAAGACTGGCAGCGTTCAGCACCAGCATACGCATAGCATCTGTTTCAATTGCCATATCGGCAATCATGAAAGCAACCCCTTGACGATGTGAAATTGGTTCGCCAAAAGCCGTACGTTCATTTGCATATTGAATACAGTATTTCTTGACAGCCTCGCAGGTGCCGACAGCCATGGCACACCACATCAGATTACCCAGATCGATAAAAGCGGCGTAATCAAAGTCTTCATCACCGAGACGTTGGGCTGGGGTATTGTCGAAATGCAGTGTCGCAGTTTCATTTGCTTTAAGACCCATCGCAGCTGACTTTTGAATGCTGATACTTGGATCACGTTGCACCAAAAATACATCCGGCTGACCATTGAGCATGGCACTGACCAGATAGACGTCTGCAGTGGCTGCGAGCAAGACCAGTGTTTTTTCACCCTGAATCAGATAATGATCCTGATGTGGCGTGGCTTGGGTTTTTAGCGTAAAAGGATTTAAAGCAGGGGTATTTTCCTGAGTTGCAAATGTTGCCCGAATACCAGCATCACTCGCGAAAGAAGGCAGGTAGTCAGATTGGATCTGTTCTGAACCCCATTGGGTCAGGGCATTGATCACACTAAAGGTTGAGAGCAGGCCAGCAGTCAGACTGAAGTCTCCTTTAGCCAGATGTTCGGCAATCAGCACATTACTCACAATATTCTTTTCAGTCGCTACACCACCTAAGGACTCAGGCAAGGCATAGAAGTTAAGGCCTAAATCGATACTGTGTTGCCACAGAACTTCTGGGAAGGTTTCAGTGTGATCTGCATCGTGAGCAAGTGGATAAAGTACTTCGGTGGAGAACTGCTGCATCGCATCTACGGTCATCTGCTGTTCTTGAGTCAGGCTGAGATCAAACAGGGATTTACTCTGACTTGGCAAACGTTGTTTTTTTATTTTTTGTCCTGATTTCAGCAGCTTTTGCGTCTGGCTTAGGGTCTTAAAACCTGCCTTAGAGCTTTGATAAAGAGATTTTTCAACGAATTTGCGTAGCTTAAACTGATCCAGCAGCTCACTGCCTGCAATTTTAGTCAGTATGGATAAGCCAACTCCTTGGGCCTTATTCACCATATTGCTCATTATCATTATCCTGTTATAAATGTTTTAGGTATTTTCAGAATTATGCTGACAGGTTGTCTGATAAAAAACCATGTCAGGAATGACATGAATGGGTGACAATAATTAAGTAAAACGATTTTATTAAGGTTAATACCAACCTAATGAAATTATTGATAAATTTATATAATTAAAAAATACTAAAATGCAAAAAATTGACCCGGATGACAGAAATCAACAGGGTCAACTCAAGGTATCACTTGATCATATTTAGAGATGCTTCTTGATCATGGCACGCACATTGGTTTTGGCATCAATGACTGTCATAAAGGTATAGGCACCAATAAATTTACGGCTGATAAACATGAACTCTTTGGGTGGTACGCTGAAATAACGTGATGCCATCGATTTAGAGGCTTGTTGCATGACACGGCTATGTAACTGGCTCTTTTTCCAGTCATAGCGATCCTGAGCATCCATTACACCAGCTGGCAGTTCTTTATTGTTCATTGGCGAGCTAAATGCTTCAGTTGCCAGCAAGAAAACTTTGGCCATATCCGGTTTGATGCTTTGTGGAATCGAGTCAAAGAATTCATAACCAGTCATGGCTTTGACCATCATATCTGAATCATGATGATAACCCGCTTGAATCAGATTACGTGCCACATTGAGTAGATGCTGGTCAAACTGACGGATTGCACCGAAGTCGAGCAGGACAATTTTATCCTGTGCATCGTCACCATTGCCTAAGCGCACCAGATAGTTACCAAAGTTCGGGTCAGTCTGCATTTCACCCCATTCGAAAATCTCACGTACTGCAATTTCCAAAGAAGCTTCACCGAGTTTATTGCGACGTTCCTGTGGTAGCGACAGCATGACCGGACTATTGATGGGCACACCACGCTCATAGGTCATACAGAGTACGCGGTCGGTCGAGTAATTATCAATGATGGTCGGTACGATATAGCGTGGATCATCTTGCAGACGTTGACAGAAACGACGGGTCGTCGCAGCTTCAATCTTGTAATCCACTTCACGATGCATCATTTCGCGAACTTCATCAAACCACTGATCAAATTCACGGGTTTGCGGCACCATACGGGTCAGTTTGAGCATGTTCTTAAACAGGCTCATATCTGAGTCAATCGCTTCTGCAACACCTGGATACTGGATTTTCAGTACCAGTTCCAGTCCATCCGACTTGCGTTTGGCACGATGTACCTGAGCCAGTGAGGCTGTACCTAAAGGTTCATGATCAATGGTTAAATCATCAAGTTTTGAACCAAGCTGCGCTTGTAATTGGGCTTTAATTGCAGGCCAAGCAAGGGCTACAGTCTTGTTATTTAAAGTATTCAGTGCCTGAGTGATTTCTTCAGGCAGAAAATGTTCGCCATAGAGTGCCATCATCTGGCCAATCTTGACGATAGAACCTTTCAACTTGCCGATTTCTGCAACCAGATAATCCGCTTGTTCTTTCATGGCTTTTTTGCGTTTTTTCTCTTTTTCTTCTTCGCTCGAGAACATCGAAGTCGCATTTGATGCTGCCCAGCGGGTACCTGCAAGTAGGGATGCCTTGGCGATCGATAAGCGTCGATCCATAGATGAGGTTTTCAGTTGTTTGAGCTTATCGTTCTGATCTGACATGTAGAATAAATCCTTTCCCAGCATATAGCAGAATAAATCATTGTAGCGGATATTAACCTGTCTTCACGTATTAAAAAAGTTTTAACAGATTGAATTTACGCTGAACATGATCTGGTTCGATGACCTGTATTGATATTAGCCAAGGCATTATGGCATCTGAAATTGAATTTTTAATTCAGTTCTTTGTTGCAACTGTTGGATATTTGTTTGAATGTGCTGTTGAATCAATGTAATTACGGATTCATGTTGAAAGCCTAGCGCATAACCTTTAACAATCACAATACTTGGCAAACTAAAAAACAGATAGCGGGCATCTTCCAGTGTGGCTTGATTAAAAACACCTTGCTGAATCAATAATTCTTGCAAAAATACCTTTTCCTGCTGCACGTTATGAGACTGTACATCATTCCAATAACTCAGGCGCATGGCCATCAGGTTGTTATGCTTGTAGCTCATAACACTCAACTCGTTTACTTGTTTATCTTCGCTATATAATGGAGGCAATTTTGAGAGTTTCAATTGCTTATTTGCGCAAAATCCATGCTTATAAAGGAATAGGAATTTTCATTGGACTCAGGTAGTATCAGAATATAATTTACAACAAAATTGATGATTGCGATTGTAAGCATCATGCCAAATTGGCAAAGGGGAATGTATGCGTTTTGCATGGTTATTAACTGTCGTTCTGGCGGGCACAGCTGTCCATACACAGGCAGCTCAGGATTATTCCAGGGAATATTCACAATGTATGAAGTTCACCTATGGTGACCGTAGTAAGACTGAAAAATGTATTGCCAAGGAATTAAAAGGACAGACTAAAATCCTGAAAAAAAGCTATAAAAATTATCTTAAATTAAACGCAAATAATGCGGCTGTAGTAAAAAACCAGCATGCCTTGTTTGAATCTAGACTGGACAAGCAATGTGGTCGTATCCGCGCTGGAAACTACACCAAAATTCAGCAAGGGCAATGTGCACTGGCAATGGTCATTGAGCAGTCCAATTATTATCAGTCACGTTCTTTTGGCGGAAAACGTTAAGAATCTAATTGATATCCAAAAGCATAACAGGCATCTCAGCTTGTTATGCTTTTTTATTGTGAAGAAGGTTTGATAGTTGTTAAGGCTGGATAAACTAATGAGCTAGGCAGTGGTCTGCTCAATTACCTTATATTTAAAAAGTCTGCTTATCTCCAAAAAATGCAGTATTCGAATCTGAGTCAAACTGACCCATTCCCTTGGAATTTAATCCTTAAAGACAAGTTCGCTAACATCAGTTTTGGCAAGGGCTAAGTCGTGCTGTTTTCGTATTTTTCATGGTTTTAGCATTATAAAAGCAGGCGAAACAAGGTATCATAAGGCGTTTTAAAATATGACCTCTGGAGACGCCTTAAGTGGATCGACCGACTATTAGCCCTGAACATTTGCAGGAAGCCGCTGAAAATCTAACAACCATTCGTGATTTTATTCGCTTTGGTGTTACAGCATTACGTCAATACGATGCGCACTTGGGC
Organism: Acinetobacter sp. ASP199; assembly: GCF_022700675.1. NCBI lineage: Bacteria > Pseudomonadati > Pseudomonadota > Gammaproteobacteria > Moraxellales > Moraxellaceae > Acinetobacter > Acinetobacter sp. ASP199. The sequence goes on along the minus strand of NZ_CP062182.1, from coordinate 1,633,198 downwards.
CAAGGCACAGAAGATTATTTTGCTGAAAGTTCAGCACTGGTTTTACAAACACTTTCTCTGGACTGGAATGCTGATGCAGAAATTCTCGATTCAAAACTGCTTCCGAGCGAAAAAGAAGAGTTTTTGAATCTATTGGGACGTCGTATCAATGAAAGAATGCCGACGTCTTATCTATTAAATCTGGCTTATTTCTTCGGTAAACCATTCTATGTGGATGAGCGTGTATTGATTCCGCGTTCACCAATCGTTGAGCTGATTGAAAACCGTTTTGCGCCGTATTGCCTGGGCGAAAATGGTGAAATGGGCGCAGCGGTAAATAACCTGCCAGAAAATCCGAATCCAAAAACACCACAACGTATTCTGGATATGTGTACCGGTTCAGGCTGTATCGCGATTGCATTGGCATACGCTTTCCCAGATTCTGAAGTGGATGCAACTGACCTGTCCAAAGATGCACTGGAAGTGGCGCAGATCAACTGTGAACACCATAACAAGCAATACCAAATTGCATTGCTTGAATCAGATCTGTTCGCAAAAATTCCTGCTGAAAATCAGTATGACCTGATCGTATCTAATCCGCCGTATGTGGATGCAGAAGACATGGCCGATTTACCAGACGAATTCCATCACGAACCTGAAATGGCATTGGCTGCAGGTCAGGATGGTCTGGATCTGGTACGTAAAATGCTGGCTCAAGCAGCGGATTACCTGACTGAAGACGGTCTGATTGTAGTTGAAGTAGGTAACTCTGAATGGGCGATGAAGCAAAACTTCAATAAAGTCGATTTCCACTGGTTGCAATTCCAGCGTGGTGGTTCAGGCATCTTCGCATTGACTGCAGCGCAATGCCGTCAATACCGCGATTTATTTATTCAATCTATTAATTCATAAGGAGTCGTTGACATGGCAGGTAATAGTATAGGGCAACTCTTCCGTGTAACGACTTGTGGTGAATCTCATGGTGTTGGCCTGATGGCTATCGTGGATGGGGTTCCACCAGGAATTGAACTGTCTGAAGCGGATTTGCAAAAGGATCTGGATCGTCGTAAGCCGGGTACATCAAAGTTTGCAACACAGCGAAAAGAACCGGATGAAGTGGAAATTATTTCTGGTGTGTTTGAGGGTAAAACTACCGGCACTTCAATCGGTCTTTTAATTCGCAATACCGACCAGAAATCGAAAGACTATGGCAATATTGCGCAGACTTTCCGTCCAGGTCATGCCGACTATACCTATACCCAAAAGTATGGTTTCCGTGACTATCGTGGTGGTGGCCGTTCAAGTGCGCGCGAAACTGCAATGCGTGTAGCTGCGGGCGCAATTGCCAAGAAGTTCCTGTTGGAAAAATTTGGTATCGAAATCCGTGGTCATGTCACACAAATTGGTACTGAAAAAGCAGAGAAACTGGACTGGAATGAAGTTCCGAATAATCCATTCTTCTGTGGTGATGTCGATGCTGTGCCACGTTTTGAAGCGCTGGTAACATCCCTTCGCGAACAAGGGACAAGTTGTGGTGCAAAACTCGAAATCATTGCATCTAAAGTGCCAGTGGGCTGGGGTGAGCCAGTATTTGATCGTCTGGATGCTGATATTGCTCATGCCATGATGTCAATTAACGCCGTGAAAGGTGTGGAAATTGGCGATGGTTTTGGCGTAGCTGAGCAGTTCGGTCATGAAACCCGTGATGAACTGACGACTGATGGTTTCCTGGCGAACCATGCTGGTGGTATTTTGGGTGGTATTTCAAGTGGTCAGGACATTCGTGTCTCAATTGCTTTGAAACCTACAGCTTCAATTACCACACCGGGTAAAACCATTACCATTAACCGTGAAGATACTGACGTGTTGACCAAAGGCCGTCATGATCCTTGTGTTGGTGTACGTGCGACCCCGATTGCTGAAGCGATGCTGGCGATTGTATTAATGGATCACTTTATGCGTCATCGTGCACAAAATGCGGATGTGGTTGCGCCATTTGCACCGATTGAACCCAAATAAGTCGCTTTTCATCTGAAGTGAATCTAATAAAAGTCAGACTTCGGTCTGACTTTTTTATTTTCAAAGCGTGAAAAATAACAACATTCGCTTGGCATAAACTCTAGATAACCAGAATTATCTAGCTGATCAATACAGCTTATCGATCCAATCAAGGCTGGACACATGAATATCAGATTGTGTCAGGTCAACGTATCAACATAAATTGCCCGTTGATTTTTCCAATATTTTTTAGTCGCTAGCAGTAAGGTGTTGTATCCTTAATCATTGATAGGCAGTTGGGTCCGATTGCCTTAAAACCGTATATCACGAGTTGCTCAATGCTTCATACTATCTTCAGCGTACTGTTTCCACTAATTACCTTAATTACATTAGGCTATGGATTAAAACAAAAGAAATGGTTGGAAGATGGATTTTGGCGTGGAGCAGAAAAGCTAAACTACTATGTGCTATTTCCAATCATGCTATTCCTGAATCTGGCAACTGCCCAGATTAAGATCGATATTATTCAGGATGTGGTGCTGGTTATTTCAATCATTACTGTGCTGGTTTGTGCAGTATTGTATAGCTTAAAAGCGATATACCAGATTAACTTTGCCCGATTTGGGGTCTATGTCCAAAGTATCTTGCGGTTTAATACTTATATCGGGATTGCGGCGGTCAGTGCCTTATTTGGTCAGGCAGGCATGACAGTATTTGCCGTCATCATGGTGTTCTTTATTCCCACCGTAAATATCATTTCTGTACTGGCATTTACCAGACCAGCCGATATGCAGTTTGGAAAAATTTTCATATCTCTTGCGAAAAATCCGCTGATTTTAGGCTGTTTGCTGGGTGGGCTTTATAATCTGTCTGGATTGGTGATATGGCAAGGCATGAACCAGTTGCTGAAACAGATGGCAGCATGCAGTTTGCCGCTAGGTTTGATGTGTGTCGGTGCAGCATTAAAGTTTGGGCAAATTAATCTGGATTTATGGCGCATTGTCTGGAACACAAGTGGGCGTATGATCCTCATGCCACTGCTAGGCTTGGGTGTATGCAAGATGCTGGGAATTTCAACACTGACTACTCAAGTGCTGGTACTGTTTTTTGCATTACCAACAGCGTCCGCTTCCTATGTATTAACCAAAGTTTTGGGTGGGGACAGTGAGCTAATGGCCAAAGTGATTAGTGTGCAAACCGTAGTGGCAGGTTTGACTTTGCCATTATTGCTAACTTTTATAATCTGAGTCGAAAGAATCGAAAAGAGAAATTCTTCACTCAAAATAGCCTAAGCAAATTGAAATTCTTGTCTGATGGTTTTATCTCCACTTACCTAATCAAATATCTAAACCGTAGATCTCGATTGACAGCTAAACGAGGATAATGAATGCCTTGCTAATTACTGTATCTTTACAACTTTGCACAGTAATTTTTTATTAAGCTCTATAGCATGGTATATGAATCGCAAAACAATACATATGCACATTATTGCAGGAGAGAAATGCACCTGCATTCGCCGAAGGAGCAACGACCCCGGAAACTCTCAGGCAGAAGGACTGTAATAATGCAAAACTCTGGAGAGAAGTGTTGAATCACTCACCGAAGGGGAAGGTTAAGGTATTGATCTCCAATACTGAAATCAAAGCTCTCAGGTAAAAATGACAGATGGGGCGGACATCATAATAAAAAGGAGATGTCTATGCGTCATGTGATCGTCATTGGCGCCGGGATTACCGGTGTAACTACGGCTTATGAACTGGCTTTATTAGGTTATCAGGTCACTGTAGTAGATCAGCATCTTTACCCTGCAATGGAAACCTCCTATGCCAATGGCGGACAACTTTCTGCCTGTAATGCTGAAGTCTGGAATCAGAAAGCGACGGTACTCAAAGGCCTGAAATGGATGTCGCAAAAAACAGCCCCATTATTGCTCAACCCGTCTTTTAGTATGCATAAATATAGCTGGCTGATGGAATTTATGGGGCACATCCGCCACTATGAAACCAATACCCGGGAAACGGTAAAAATGGCCTTATTGGCCCGTAAACGTCTATTTGAAATTGCTGAAACAGAACAGATCGAATTCGATCTGGAAAAAAGGGGAATTCTGCATTTTTATCATACCGAGCAGGATTATAAGGTCGCAATGAAAGTCAATGATTTGCTTTGTAGTGGCGGGCTGGAACGCAATGCGATTTCCAATGAAGAAATTAAACAGATCGAACCCGCTTTAACCGGTGATTATTATGCCAGTTTCTTTAGCCGTAGTGATGCTACCGGGGATATTCATAAATTCACTACGGGTCTAGCCAAAGCTTGTGCAGACGAAGGTGCACTTTTTCTGTTTGGTCAGAATGTACAGGCAGTAGAGCAGAAGGATGACTATATTCGGATAAGCTGTATGCCGAGCAGTGAAAATACCAATGCCAATCCGCAAGAACGACTGGAACTGCAAGCTGATGCGATTGTGGTCTGTGCCGGTGTGGGCAGTTATCAACTTTCCTATCTGCTGGGCGATCGGGTGAATGTCTATCCGGTAAAAGGATATTCCATTACTGTACAGCTCAATGATGAGCAAAGTCAGCAAAATGCACCGTGGGTCAGCCTGCTGGATGAAAGTACTAAAATTGTACTGTCCCGACTGGGTAAAGACAGATTACGCATTGCCGGCACAGCAGAGTTTAATGGTTATAACCGCGACATTCGTGCCGACAGGATTCAACCTTTAATTGACTGGACGCATCGTAATTTCGATATTTCTACAGAACATGTGATTCCCTGGACAGGATTACGGCCAATGATGCCGAATATGATGCCAGTCGTACGCCAAGGGAAAGGCAAGCGGGTGTTTTATAATACCGGTCATGGACATTTGGGCTGGACACTCTCTGCAGCGACAGCAGCAATGATCAGTCAGCAGGTGGCTCAAGCCTATCCTGTAGGGTAGCTTAAAACAAAAAAGATCATCTTCGGATGATCTTTTTTAATGGAATGAATTTAGTCATATAGGCGGTAGATACCGCTAAAGCGTTCACAGCCTTTCTGCTGGGTTTTTACCGAAAGAATGGCTTTGGTATAGTGGAATTCATACTTACAGTCATTTTCGTTATCCATGATTTCAGTTTTAGCTTCAGGGGTGGTGTAAGCTAAAAAGGGAATGGTTTGGCTTTCTATCCGGTTTTTAGGGCTGCGGTAAGCAATACCTTCAATCTTGATGCGGTCTTTACTCAGCTGATGGATTTTCAGGTGTACCGGCTGTTTGGCAATTTGACCCTGTTCAAATTTTAAATAATGCTGGGTCAGACTTTGATTCAGAGAAATAAAAATATTCAGATCATCCAGGCGAACATCAAACTGCTGTTTATAGCAGTCTAGTGTTTTGCACTGTTGTAAGCGGTTTAGCCATAGTTGATGCGTATCCTGAATAATACTTAAAGGTGCATCAGTAATCAGGTAGGCTGTGAGATACTGGCTAGCCAGATTTTTTCGAAACTCAGCCAGAGGAGCGGAACACAGCGTAGAAGCAGCTTTACTGGCCTGTGAGCTATCTAAACATTCTAGCGGATGTACGGATGCTGCAGCACCTGTTGCCAAAGTGCTCAAACCCAGCATGAGACTCAGAAGTTTCATCATTTTTATATCAGTTTTCAGCAGCATGATCGCTTATACTTTCACTGTGTTACGCTTGGTCTAACTATAGCGAAATAGAAACGAAGTGTACAAGATTTCAATTGGTTATTTCTAAGGATGAAAACAGTGGTTGCACAAATTCGTATTGGTCAGGGTCTGGATGTGCATGCATTCGAAGAAGGTGATTTTGTCACACTGGCAGGCGTAAAAATTCCACATACCCATGGTCTCAAAGCACACTCGGATGGAGACGTTGTGTTACATGCATTATGTGATGCTTTGTTAGGTGCATTGGCGCTAGGAGATATCGGCCAGCATTTCCCGGATACCGATCCTAACTTTAAAGGCGCGGATAGCCGTGTATTGCTGAAACATGTGTATCAGCTGATCCTGGATCGTGGTTATGTGCTAAATAACGCTGACATTACTGTGGCCTGTGAACGTCCAAAACTGGCAAAGCATAATCTGGAAATGCGCCAAAGCATTGCGGATGTCTTAGATGTAGATGTAACCCAGATTAGCATCAAGGCAACAACAACAGAAAAGCTGGGCTTTACTGGGCGTCAGGAAGGCATTCTGTCTATGGCGACGGTCCTGATCGCTCATGCAAAGTGATCAGGATTAATCATTGCCCGTTTAAGTTCTTCAGTTGCTTTACGGCCTTGTAGCTGTAAGGCAACAGCATGCAGTAGACCGGTCCAGGTATCATTGGGTTCCCAGATCTGATGCAGGCTTGCTTGCGCCGTCGGTAGATCCATGCCCATATAGTACTGGCGATATAAATACATCAGGCTGCTGACATGGTGGTTTCGGCTACAGTGCACCCAAACGGCCTGTTGCTTGATCAGATGGTCAATCATGTCCAGTACCAGCAAACACTGATCATCGGATGGCATTTCCCAGGAAATTGGCAGCTGGATATAGTTGAGTCCCAGCTCCAGACAGATTTTATCTTCATGGTCCAGATGGGGCTCTGCATCGGTCAAAGCTACATTGATAATGGTCGAGATTCCGTATTCCTTTATCAGCTTGAGCTGTTCTGCTGTTGGCTGGCCTGAAGTAAACAGGTGCTCATGGATGAATTGAAAATTATTGATTTGACAGAGTGCAGTTTCAATTTCATTCATCAGATCATTTTCCTTATGTAGAAATGCAAACGCCATCTTACGATGGCGTTTTGATCAATCGCTTAGCGATTTGGTAAAACATCCTTTAACGCCTCATGCATATCAAGTAATGCCTTTTCAGTCGTTTCCCAGTCGATACAGCCATCAGTTACTGATTTGCCGTATTCCAGATCACAAAGGTTAGCCGGGATATCCTGACGACCACCTTTAAGATGACTTTCTACCATAATACCAACAATTGATTTATTTCCATCAATAATTTGTTCAGTGATGTTTTTCAGCACTAATGGTTGTAAGTACGGGTCTTTGTTCGAGTTGGCATGACTGGTGTCAATCATGATCTTGGTACTTACTTTTGCTTTTGCCAATGCAGTTTCAGCTTCTGCAACAGAACCCGCATCATAGTTAGGCTTGCCATTACCACCACGAAGTACCACGTGAGCATACGGGTTACCTGAAGTACGAATAACTGCTACCTGACCTTGATCGTTCAGACCGAGGAAGCTATGGCCGTGTTTTACGGATTGCATGGCATTGGTTGCAACAGTCAAACCGCCATCAGTACCGTTTTTGAAACCTACTGGTGAAGACAGGCCAGATGACATTTCACGGTGAGTCTGGCTTTCAGTGGTACGTGCACCGATTGCTGACCATGAAATTAAATCCTGGTAGTACTGTGGTGAGTTTGGATCAAGTGCTTCAGTCGCACATGGTAAACCTTTTTCATTCAGTTCAAGCAGAAGTTTACGGCCAAGACGCAGACCTTTTTCAATGTTGAACGAGTCATTCATGTCTGGGTCATTGATCAGGCCTTTCCAGCCAATCGTGGTACGTGGTTTTTCAAAATAAACACGCATGACCAGATACAGGCTGTCTTTTACTTTTTCGTTCAGCACTTTCAGGCGCTCAGCATATTCTTTGGCAGCTTCAGGGTCATGAATTGAACATGGACCAATCACAACAAAAAGACGTTTATCTTTGCCATCCAGAATATTGCGAATCGTTTCACGACCTTTCAGTACGGTTTGATAAGCATTCTCAGTCAAAGGCAACTCAGTCTTTAATTGCGCTGGAGTTACAAGAGGAATCATGCTTTGGATATTCACATCATCAATATCTGATTGTGAAATAGGATTTGACTGTAGTGTATTCATTGCCGTCACTGGTTCGATCATACAAAAGATTGTTTAATAGCCCGAATATAACATGAATGATGCGTCACTTTGTTATAAAAAAGATGAATAAATCTTTGAAAAAAAAGTGATGAATCTGAGGTTTAGTTTAAATGGCCCGGGATTTTTCTGCTTCCGTTACCAGCTCGGGCTGAGCCGGTTGGGCAGGTTTGGATTTGACTGGATTTAGCATAAAGTTCATCCCTAGACAGAACAGGGTAACACCTAGAATTTTACGGATAATTTTCTCAGGCATACGTGAACTGATCAAAGTACCGATCACAATTGCAGGAATAGAACCCACTAATAGCCAGCCTAACAAAGTAAAGTCTACATTACCCGCGCTCATATGGCCCAGGCCTGCGACTAAAGTTAGAAGTACGGCATGCACCACGTCAGAACCGATAATACGAATCATCGGCAAATTGGGGAACATCAGAATTAATGCCATAATACCGAATGCCCCTGCACCTACTGAAGACAAGGTCACAAACACACCCAGTACGATCCCCATGAAAATAATCAGAGCGCGTTTTTTACTACATTTAAAGTCGACCTTTTCCAGATCCTGAGTCATATCTGGCAGTTCTTGTTTACGGTATTTATTAAAGAACTTCTCAATTGAAGCACGGAAAACAATAGAAATACCGGTCAGGGTCAACATAAAGCCGAGGACCATCGTCAACGTCGTTTTATAATGCGTCGATTGACTCAGGTAATTTTCCAGTACCCAGTGAGTGACTAAAGATGCAGGAATACTGCCGATAGCCAGCCAGATGACAATCGGCCAGACAATATTCATTTTTTTCGCATGCACCATTGAGCCACAGAACTTGGAAATTGCGGCATAAAGTAGATCGGTACCAATGGCAATGTGTGGTTCGACTTTCAGCAGGGTAATCAGGATTGGAGTCATTAATGAACCGCCACCAACGCCGGTGATCCCGACACAGAAACCTACTAAAACACCTGCTACAATAAATTCAATCGGACCAAACATCTATATATGCCAATATCAAAAAACGAGCATATCTTATGACTTTTGAAGATAAGTGGTTGTCTTGATTAATGATTTACTTATTCCAAAATAAGATAAAGCAGGGGATTTATGATGAGTTTTAGCATCTAAAAAACTGGTCTAAAAGATAAGCTTTCCAAAGAATTTTCTTATAGTTAGGAAATAATTTAACAATAGATGGACTCGAATTCATGCAATCAAAGTTGAGAGGGTAATCATGTTTAAGTCTATTTTATTAGGCTCTTTTTGCTTCATCGCTTTAAGTGCCTGTGGTGGAGAAAGTGATTCTTCAACACCACAAGATGAAAAAATAACGACAAAAGAGCAAGTCTTTCAGAAATTAGAAGATGAAGGAAAATTACCAAAACTTGAACGAACAGATTCAATTTTAGGTATTGATCAGGACCAAAATGGTATCCGTGATGATATTGATGCGTATATTAAAGAAAAATATAAAGATGAACTTCAAAAAAAAGCTGTTCAGCAATTTGCGAGGGTTAGTCAGCTAAAGTTAGCTGTTAATTTGGAGGATGAAGTTGCATTACAAGCATCATCTCATGAAGCTGATAGAGCAATGACTTGTGTTTATAAAACATTTAAAAGTGAACCGAATATAGACGCATCCGATGTGGTTGATGAAATTGACAATATGACTACAAATACAAAAAAACGGCTACAGGCTTATTACAAATATAGTGATGCTTTAGATGGCTTTGTTTTCACAATTCCACAAAGAGATTACTGCGATGAATAAGAAAATTTATTTGAGTGCCATTTCTCTTTATTCATCGTTTTTAAATGATTTCATACAGATCAGGCTCAAGTTCAGTCTTAAATTTTTCGTCTTATGTTAATATGCTGACAGCAATTCTTTGAGGATCACATCTTGCAAAAACGGAAGCTTAAAATTGGAATCGTCGTGGGTGAAGTATCGGGAGATACCTTAGGCGCCAGTCTGATTCGTCGTTTTCGTGAGCAGGGCATTGATGCTGAATTTGAGGGCATTGGTGGTCCACAGATGATTGCAGAAGGTTTTAAAAGCTATTATCCAATGGATATTCTGTCAGTGATGGGGATTGTCGAAGTCTTAAAAGATATTCGTAAGCTGTTCGCTGTACGTGACGGACTGGTGGAGACCTGGATGAAAGATCCGGTCGATGTGTTTATCGGCATTGATGCACCAGATTTTAACCTGCGTTTGTCTAAGAGCATCAAGCAACGACAACTGCCGATCAAAACTGTCCAATATGTCAGTCCATCCGTTTGGGCATGGCGTCAGGGACGTGTACATGGCATTAAAGCCAGTATCGATCTGGTCCTGTGTTTATTTCCATTTGAAAAAGCTTTTTATCAAAAATGGCAGGTACCCGCTGCATTTGTCGGGCATCCATTAGCGAGTCAATTACCGCTACAAAATCCATTGGCTGAAGCAAAGCAGGAGCTGGGACTCGATCCTGCGCAGAAATATATTGCCTTACTGCCCGGCAGCCGCCGTGGAGAAATCGAACGCCTCGGACTATTGGTACTGGATGCTGCACAGCTTCTGCAACAAAAGCATCCTGAATATACCTTCCTGATCCCAGCCATAAACGATGCACGTAAGCAACAAATTCAAGCCTTATTGCAAACTTATCCGGCAAGCTTACAGGCCCGAATCCGTCTGATGGAAAATACCGGTAGCGATTCCAAAATCGGGCGTCAGGTCATGAATGCAGCGGATATTGTCGCTTTAGCATCGGGAACTGCAACATTGGAAGCAATGTTGTTACATCGTCCAATGGTGACTTTCTATAAGCTCCATTGGCTGACCTATCGCATTGTTAAACTTCTGGTGAAGATTCAGTACTATTCATTGCCAAATATTATTGCTGGCAAGAAAGTTATTCGTGAACTGATTCAATCTGAAGCTACACCTGAAAATCTTGCTGCCGAGATTGAAGCATTAATGAATGTGGAAGCAGCCCAGATTCAGGCGATGCAGCATCTGACCATGCACAAGCAGCTGCTTTCAGGAAATAGTGAAGATCCAGTTGCTGCCATTTTAGAACTAGTGAAATAATTTCCTTAATTTGCTAATGATCCTGATGCTGTTGACGATACTGGCTCGGGGTCAGTTCAAATTGCTTTTTAAAGCTCTGACTAAAGGCAGTTTCTGAAGAATAACCCACACGGTGTGCAATCTGCTGTACGGTCAGTAAGCCATCTCTTAAATAACGTGCTGCCAGACGCATCCGATGCTGTTGCAGATAAGCCAAAGGCGGTTCACCGACCACTTGGGTGAACAACTGCGCAAATTTGGAACGGGACATATGGCATTGTTCAGCCAGGTTTTCAACGGTCCAGCTCTGTTCAGGCTGACCATGGATGGCAGCTAAAGCACTGGAAAGTTCAGGATGGCTTAAGGCATTCAACCAGCTGGAGGCATGCTGGGCATTCAAAATATAATCCCGTACACACTCAATGAGTAAAATACTGACCAGATGATCAAGAATACGGTCACGGCCCGGACGCGTATGTTGAGTTTCTAAAGCCAGGAACTGTAAACCGATCTGTAACCATTCCGGGGCTGAATCACTTAAAATATGCTGGATATGTAGATAGTCTGGCAAAGAGGCAATCAGCGGTCGCGCCATCTGGATATCCATTTTCGAACGAATCGCCAGGATAAAGCTGCGTTGTGGCTGGACTTGACCAAGATCAATACTTTGCTGGGAATGCGAAGCAAAAAAACGGTTAATTGGACTATTTTCTGTCATTTCCAGGTGATTGGGACAATGCAACTGATGCGCTTTGGCCGAAGGAAGCAGAACCAGATCGCCTTGCTGTAAGGTAATGACATGCTCTGAATCTTCAAAGCTGAGCTGTGCCTGTCCATGCAAAATCACATAGGCCAGCATAGACGGTTCATGCCTGTATGTTAGTCGATAAGGATGATAGACATTCAGATAGATATATTCTGATTTGGCTAAATGTATGTCATCAAAAATTTTACTAAGCGCATCCATGCGTGTTCTATTCTGAATTTAAAAGATATTTTTTATTTAAGTCTGCATGTGAATTGAGGTCAGAAATTGGCTGATCAGGACAAAGACGCTGACATAGCTTTTCTGGACGCTGACAACTGTGCACATACATTGAATTATTCAACTATAAGGGCAGGGTAACATAAAACAGGAGGGTCGCAATGAATGCCCCTGCAAAAATCAAAAATATTCACCTGGAGCAGGATGCTCAGTTGCTGAAAGGTCGTCAACTAGATAAAAAGCGTTTTGGATGGTTGTTGAGTCCCGGTCTACCCGTTATTGGTATGGGTATTTTGACTGGCTACCATTTTGGCCCCAAAGCCACCAAGAAAGTTTTTGCCATGGGTGGACCTTTATTATTGCATGTCATTATTCCGACACTGGATGCCTTGATTGGCGAAGATGAAAATAATCCTAGCGATGATCAAATCAAGGCTTTGGTCAAAGATCCTTATTATGACCGTATCGTCAAACTGTTTATTCCTTTACAGATAGCGGCCAATACTTTTGCAGCTTATGTGGTTTCCCGACCAAATGTGTCATTGACTGATCAGGTTCTGCTGGGAATCTCGATGGGTGCCATAAACGGGGTTGGAGTGAATACTGCACATGAACTGTGTCACCGTCCGAATAAATCTGATCACTACTGGTCACATGCCAGCCTGATGCCTTTGGCTTATAACCATTTCCGCATAGAACATCCATATGGGCATCATAAACGGGTCGCAACGCCTGAAGATCCAGCCTCATCAAAAATGGGGGAATCCTTCTACAAATTCTGGCCACGTACGGTATTTGGTGGGCTCAAATCTGCAATTGAAATTGAAAAACGCCGTTTGCAGCGTAAAGGCTTAAGTTTCTTTAGCAAGGAAAATGAACTATTTCATGGCTGGGGTATGAGTGCTGCTTATCATGCCTTAATGCTAAAAACCTTTGGCAAGAAGATTATTCCATATACGCTGACACAGACATTCTATGGCATCAGCCTGTTTGAAATTGTCAATTATATTGAACATTATGGACTAAAGCGTGCTAAAACCGAGGACGGTAAATACCAACGTACCTTGCCTGAACACAGCTGGAACAATAACAATATCGTCACCAATCTGTTTTTGTATCAGTTACAGCGCCATTCAGATCACCATGCCTTCCCAAGCCGGCCGTTTCAGGCATTGCGCAATTTTGAGGAAGCACCCGTGTTGCCAAGTGGATATGCCACCATGCTGATTCCAGCTTTGCTACCACCGCTCTGGTACAAAATGATGGATAAGCGTGTGTATCAGCATTATCAGGGGGATTTGAGCAAAGCCAATATTTTGCCATCTAAACACAAGCAGATTTTCAAAAAATTTGGTCTACAGGATAATGCAGCTTAACTTTTCAGTTTCAATAAAAATGCGCCTATTAGGGGCGCATTTTTTATTTGAGCTCATTCAATCTTATAGAACTATTCTGCCGGTATTATCAGGCGGGATTTATGCTTAATAAATATGAAAATTCAAATGATGTATCAGTTGCTTCGATATGGCTTAACAGATATTTCAAGGATAAAAAGCGCTAATCTGATGGGAAAAATCTTTGATTTTCTTTAACATGCAAATCTTGATGCGAGCAGTGGATAAGGTGGATTCATGCAGGATTTAGATATAGGGACAATTGTCAGCGAATGCTTTACAAGCAGTTCTAATTTGATAATTGATTTACATCAACCAAAAATCACTTCATCTGAACAGCTCATCCAGGCATTCAAAATTGCAGCACAACAACGCGAACATACTGAAGTTACTCATCATGTAATGTTGCTAGATCAATTTAATCCTTCTCGACTGAGTTATGTCTTTAGCCCACTTATTTTGTCTGTACTCAAACATAAAACCATCTTTATCAGCTCAGCCAATGCTGAATTGCAGCACGTACTGGGAGAATATTTCCGGGTAGAAGCGCTGAAACTAAATCATACACAAGCTTTGCAGGAAATGGATATCTGCTTTGATTTAGCAACTTATGGTTGTTCTGTGGCAGATTTACAGCACTATGCCGTATTCAAGGCTTTACTCGATCCAAATTGTAAGAGACTGATTGTCATTGGAAATGAACTGGATACAGCGTTAAAAATACTACTTGAATCATTCGGCATTCAGATGATTCAGCAAAAATTGGCACAACAGAAATTTGATTTAAGTGAAATCGAATTTAAAAAATTATTATGGAAAAGAAAGACGGATCCAGTTGCGGAAGTTTGTGAAGAGATCACCACAGCAAATATTGAATTAGTCACTCAACTTAGCGGAATACAGCATGCCGATGCCGAGCGTTTAATTGATGATTTAATGTATAGCGAGCATTTGTTTGAAAAAGTCTCAGTCTTTGGAGAATTTACCGAGACTATTTATAAGCATCAGCTAAAATAAAAGAGAGCCGAAAGGCAATGTTATCCCACAATTTTAACTAGGCTATAGTTTGAATTGTATAAAGTCATAAAAGCAATTCAATAATATTTATAAATATATGATATTTATTTATATTTATATTTGGATATTGCAGAGCCTCATCTTGCCTTTTTAAGTCTAAATAGATTTGTGCAGGCGTAAACCTACTTTGGAAAGACCCAAAGTAGGCAAAAGTCTCTTATTCCCCATACACGACGTCGTGTCGTGATGGGGAATGTGTGGCATCCCTGCCACACGCGCGTAACTAAAACCTAATCACTTCAACTGTGGGACAGCAGTGAGCCGAAAGGCTCTTTTTTTATGCTCAGGATTTTTTCTGTTTACGGTATATGCTTGGACGTACCGGGCGCGTGCCGCGCCAAAGCCCTTTCTTGTTTTTCTTGGCATTGCTTTGCAAGCTCATCAGATAGGAAAGGTGTTTTTTATCACGGATATACTCTTCATATACCCAAGCCGCACCACGCTTGATCAGTTCTTCATTGACATTTTTACGACGTCGGTAAATGACACCCACACAGCGGCCATAACGGTCGATATCGGTAATTTGCACACGGACCAGTCTATTCTTGACCATTTTGGCGACTAGCTGCTGGGATTCTTTACCATAGGCCTGACTGGATTCAGGTGCATCCACATAGGCAAAGCGTAAGCGGGTTTCTGAACGACGGATATTGAAACGATAGCAGGTGAGGGTATCGCCATCACTGACTGCTCGTACACGACACCAGTATTTCTTACCTTTTTTGAAAGGACGAAACAGTTCCTGTAAAAACACCACAAGTTTGTGCAGCAAATAATAGGAAAAACATAGAGCCACAAGGCCAAGTACAATTTGCCAAGAAGTTGAGAGATGCAACAAAAGTAAAATCCAAAACAAGCGCAGTCAGGCGAAGAAATCACTGACTTATCAAGCGCTCATTTTAGAGCAAAGTCTCATGGCATAAGGCTTTGTAACCGATTGCATGGGGATTTTTTAAGCAAACAAAATAGCCTAAGAAAATATATGCAATTTGACTGCAATTCGTGGAAATTTCTATTTTATGGTTTTTAAGTAAAATCCAAAACAAGCGCAGTCAGGCGAAGAAATCACTGACTTATCAAGCGCTCATTTTAGAGCAAAGTCTCATGGCATAAGGCTTTGTAACCGATTGCATGGGGATTTTTTAAGCAAACAAAATAGCCTAAGAAAATATATGCAATTTGACTGCAATTCGTGGAAATTTCTATTTTATGGTTTTTATAAATAGCCTAAGCAGATTTGAAAATCTACTCATGAAAATAGCCTAAGCAAAAATTTTATTAATTTCGCTTCGCAAAAATTGATGTCTTTTATTTTCTTGTAAATCCTTATACCAATACATTCCCATATTTATTTTCGGCAGTTTTACAGGAACTTCAAAAATTTTCAGGCTTTCATCAATATGTAGATGACTCAAAATATTTCTGGGAATAGTTAACATCGCTGACGGATGCTGCTGCAAAATCTGTAATGCCGTAGAGTAATGCTGGCAACGCAGGAAAATCTGTCGGGATAATTGCTTGCGGCTTAAATAGAGGTCTTCGACCAATATGCCTGTGCGGCGCGAAGACACACCAATATGCGGAGAGGCGAGATAACTTTTTTCCGTGACCTGGTGCTGTTGCGTACAGACGACGAACTCATCTTGATCCAGCAATTCAAACTGGATTTTATCGCCTAAGGGCTGTTCTAGATCTACCACAAAATCAACTTGTTGAGTCGCCAAATCAGAAACAATATTCTTTCGGTCCAGTTTGATACTCATAAACTGGATATCCAGATTAAAACGCTGAAAATGTGCGACCAGTTTAGGCAGGATCATTGGTTCGATTTCATCATGCACAGCAATCTTCAGATTTTGCACCAAGGTTGGCTCAAATTGCTGGTGCTGCATAGAGATATTCTGGATGGTGATTAAGGCCTGTTTAATTTCTGGATAAATCTGTTCTGCAAACGGCGTTGGCTGCATTTTTTTGCCAGTCCGTACAAACAAGTCATCCTGCAAATACTGTCTTAGACGCTGTAAGGCGTGACTGGCAGCAGACTGGGTAATCGACAGGATTTGTGCAGCGCGAGAAATACTTTTCTGTTCAAATATGGCTACGAAAAGTGGATATAAATTAATATCAATCCGATGGAAACTGCGAAGATCGATACTGTTTTTATTATGAATCTTTTGCATATTGAACTATGGGATAAAATCATTTTATTCATAATAGATTTTAGGTTAAGGTCTTGTAAAGCAGAATAATCATATCCAGAGGGAAGTTGCCATGTTTGAGTTATCAGCACGTGCACAGGACTACGTCGAACGCACCAGAAAATTTATTAAAGATGAGATTGAGCCGATTGAGGCAGAGTTCTGGTCAAAAGTGCATGAGATGAATCAGGGTGGAGACTGGACCAAATGGCAATGGCCACAAGAGCTGGAAAATCTAAAGTCCAAAGCCAAAGCCGCAGGATTATGGAATATGTTTTTACCTTGTCCTGAATTGGGCCAAGGACTATCAGTAAATGAATATGCACATATTGCTGAACTGTCTGGACGTAGTCTAATTGCACCAACGGTATTTAACTGTAATGCTCCAGATAGCGGCAATATGGAAGTATTATGGCGTTATGGTTCTGAAGAACAGAAACAACAATGGTTGATGCCGCTTCTTGAAGGAAAAATCCGCTCGGTATTCTGTATGACCGAACCTGCTGTCGCATCCAGTGATGCAACCAATATGCAGGCGACGGCGGTCGTTGAAGGTGATGAAATTGTTTTAAACGGCCGTAAATGGTGGTCATCTGGTCTGGGGGATCCGAATGCCAAAATTATTATCTTTATGGCACATACTCCGGATGAAACAAAAGACCGTCATCATCAGCATTCGATGGTTCTGGTTCCGGTCGATACAGCCGGCGTTAAAATCGAGCGCATGCTACCTGTCTTTGGTGATTATGATGCACCGCATGGCCACGGCGAAGTCAGTTTTGATAATGTACGTGTTCCTGTTTCGAATTTTATTGGTGGTGCAGGTCAGGGCTTTGAAATTGCCCAAGGTCGTTTAGGCCCAGGTCGTATTCATCACTGTATGCGTTGTATTGGCGCAGCAGAAAAATCTCTGGAACTAATGATTGACCGTGGCATGAGCCGGACAGCATTTGGTAAAGAGATCCTCAAACTGGGAGGGAATCTGGAACGTGTTGCAGAAGCACGGGTGGCGATTGATCAGGCTCGATTATTAACCTTGTATGCTGCCTATAAAATGGATACTTTAGGGAACATGGCGGCTTTGACAGAAATTTCTGCAATTAAAGTCGTTGCGCCAAGTGTGCTGGAAAAAGTCGTCGATATGGCGATCCAGATTCACGGTGGTGCAGGCGTTTCCCGTGATACGCCATTGACCGGGTTCTTTGCCCAGGCACGTGCCTTACGTTTAGCGGATGGTCCAGATGAAGTGCACAAGGGTATGATTGCAAAATTAGAGCTGGCAAAACGTGGTTATAGTACGCGTCGCAAAAAATAAGTTTTAAGTTTAAAGATATTTAGATAGTAAAAAGATTTTAAGGAAAAATTATGGCAGTCATTGATGTCGGTGGAAAAGTTCGTGAGGGTGAAGAACTGGATGTCCACGCTGTAGGAAACTGGCTGATTGAGAACGGTGAAAATATTGAAGGTCCTGTTGAAGTCACCCAATATTCTGGTGGTGCTTCGAACTGGACTTATCGTCTGAAATACAGCAATACCGACTTAATTCTGCGTCGTCCACCAACAGGTACTAAAGCCAAATCTGCACATGACATGGCACGTGAATATCATGTACAACGCGCACTGGCTGATCATTATCCGGTCGTTCCGGAAATGCTGCTGCTATGCCAGGATGAATCAGTGATTGGCTGTGATTTCTATGTGATGAAACGCATTGAAGGCATTATTCCACGCGCAAACCTGCCTAAAGAGCTGAACTTCAGCGAAGCTCAGGTGCGTGAACTGTGTATCAATGTCATCGATAAACTGATCGAGTTACATCAGGTCCCTTATCAAGGTACTGAGCTGGAAAAGTTAGGCAAAGGTGAGGGCTATTGCCGACGTCAGGTAGAAGGTTGGGATAGCCGTTATGACAAAGCTAAAACAATTAATGTGCCTTCATTTAAATATGTGCGTAACTGGCTAAAAGATAATATTCCGGCCGATTCCAAAACCTGTGTGATTCATAATGACTGGCGTTTTGATAATGTCATCCTGGATCCGGATAATCCAACTCAAGTCATTGGGGTGCTGGACTGGGAAATGGCAACCCTCGGTGATCCATTAATGGATCTCGGCTCAGCTTTGGCGTATTGGGTGGAAGAAACTGACAATGCAATTTTCAAGGCTACCCGTCGTCAGCCGACCAATCTAAAAGGGATGTTTACCCGTAAGGAGGTCGTGGATTACTATCTGGAAAAAACTGGATTACAGCCAGAGAATTGGACCTTCTATGAAGTATTTGGAATTTTCCGTTTAGCAGTAATTGCCCAGCAGATTTATTATCGTTACTACCATAAGCAAACCAATAACCCGGCATTTAAAGATTTCTGGGTGGTGATTCATGCACTGCATATTCGTGCCTTAAAGCTGATTGGCAAACAAAAAATTGAAGCCAATGATCTTGCTCAAAAGTATATGAACAAATTTAAAGAGTTAATGCCAAAATGACCACCATTTACCTGATTCGACATGGCCAGGCATCTTTTGGAGCAGAAAGCTATGATCAGCTTTCTCCCAATGGTGAACTACAAGCCAAGTTACTCGGACGTTATTTCGACTCTATCCTTAAAGAAGCACCTGTTGTGGTGGCTGGATCAATGCAACGTCATCAGCAAACGGCGCAACTATGTCTGGATGAATGCTTTCCTGAAAGTGAATTGATTAGCAATCCTGCCTGGAACGAGTTTAACCATACTCAGGTCTTTGCCAAATATGAGCCGCGATTTAATCAGCCGGAATTATTAAAGGAAGATGTAGCACAGCATGCCAATCCTCGAGCGTATTTAAGCAAAATCTTTGAAGGGGCGATTGAACGCTGGACTGGTGGTGATTATCATCATGAATATGAAGAATCCTGGCCAGAATTTAAAAACCGGGTTGAATCTGCATTGCAAAATTTATGTGATGAACTGGCTAAAAGCAAACCGCGCTATGCCGTAGTGTTTACTTCAGGTGGTGTAATTTCTGTCGCAGCAGGGAAAATTTTAGGTTTAAGCCCCAACAAAACTTTTGCCTTGAACTTGGCGATTGCCAATACCAGCATGACGACTTTACGTTTGGTTGGTAATGAACCACAGTTACTCAGTCTGAACGAACATCATTTTATCAAGGCAAATCAACCAGAATTACTCACCTGGATCTAAAAGATCCAAAGCAGAATTATTTTAAAGGAATAAAAAATGACGAAAACAATTCTAATTACCGGAGCAAGTTCTGGAATTGGTGCAGGTATGGCACGTGAATTTGCCCAAAAAGGCTATAACCTGGCGATCTGTGCACGTCGTCTGGAACGTCTGGAAGCTTTAAAGCAGGAATTGGAAAAACAATACGGGATCAAAGTGATTGCCAAAACCTTGGATGTGACCAACTATGATCAAGTCTTTGAAGTATTTCGTGCATTTAAGGAAGAGTTCGGCACTATTGATCGGATTATTGTAAATGCAGGCGTTGGTGAAGGTCGTCGTATTGGTAAGGGTAACTTTGCCATTAACAAAGCTACGGTAGAAACCAATTTTATTTCTGCATTAGCTCAATGTGAAGCTGCAGTCGAAATTTTCCGTGTGCAAAATTCAGGTCATCTGGTGATGATTTCATCCATGAGCGCAATGCGTGGTATGCCAAAACATCTGACAGCCTACGGTGCAAGTAAGGCAGGAGTGGCGCATCTGGCAGAAGGGATCCGTGCAGAACTGATTGATACACCCATTAAAGTCACCACAATTTTCCCGGGTTATATCCGTACCGAACTCAATGAAGGTGCGAAAAAACTGCCATTTGAAGTGGATGAAAAAACCGGGTCACGGTTATTGGCTGCTGAAATTGAAAAAGCACCGGTTAAAGCTTATGTACCCAAATGGCCTTGGTTACCATTGGGCCTGGCTATGAAAATATTGCCATTAAAACTGGTCAATAAATTAGGTTAATACTCATTCTGACTATAAAAAGGCTCCGTAAGGAGCTTTTTTAATTTTGGATTGGGTATTTATTGAATATTCTTTTAAATTGATTAAAGATATTGGTAACACAGATGTGTTTTTTGATTCGATTCAAACATCTGCCATACCGAAACCGGGCAAAATTTATATACAGATTGACCCATCCTGACGATATAAAATAATATGTTTTTTAGATCTTTTTATGAAAATCACCCTATATTATGGTTTAGCATAGCCGAAGGTGCGAATATAGGTGTATAGGCTAATAACCAAATGAGAAATATAGCTTTTATTATTGTTCTGCTGTTGATGGTAATTCCTATTACGCAAGCAGCATCTGATGAAGAAAACAGTCCAGACCCAACTCGACTGTGTGAGGGAAAAGGACCTCATGTAAAGCTAACGACAAAAATTGATGATCGAATCGTTCAAGGCTCGTGTCAGGTCGGCTTTAAACCAGCTCAGGCTTATGCATTGGACTATACGGCAATGCGTGATCCCGCTGTGCGAAATGCATGTAAGGGGAAAGCACGTGGAACAGCTGTTGTGGTGAATATAAAGGGAAAAAACGTACCAGGTAAATGTGATCTGGTCTTTAAAAGCAATTATCGTTAAAAATATATTTGGGGCTTACCAGTTATGTTATGTTATTCCCAAGTAGAAATGTCCTACCTAATAACCAAATAGAAATGTCCTATATGGACATTTCCAAGTCAAGCACAGGATTCAGATTTCGTTGTTGAATTGCTGTTTTCTGTGCACGTCTGCTTGGCATCTTTTGAGAACGATTACGTTTGTTTTGCTGTTCCAGTTCTTCATGCTGTTGTTGAATATGCAGCAATACAGAACTTAAACGTTTATTCTCAACAATCTCTCGCTGGTTAAGCTGACTTAATTTATCGAAGATGCTGTAATTGATCTTCCGTCCTTCATGCATGATCGCTACAGTACCATCCGGATATTCTAGAAACTCAAGATATTTACCGATCAGCTTCTGATTTTCTTGGATATTATCCAGAATATATACACATTTATCATAAGTAATGGTCAGGCTATTGGTGACTCTGCGGGGTTCACGCCAAGTAAAAATATCATCTAATTCTTCAGCTGTTTCAGTGACAGTCCGGTGGAGATCCTTAGGATTAAAGGCCATCTTGGCAAATTTACGATTAAATTGCTCAATAAAGCAGGGCAGCCAGGCATTGGCATCTGCAATCGAACTGATAGCTTCTAAGCGCATCTCCTTAATCAGACGATCCTGAAGCGTTCTATTGGCTCGTTCTACACGTCCTTTGGCCTGTGGTGAATTGGCGAAGATGATATCGATATTGAGCGTACTGAGTACTCGCCCAAATTGGGTAATCTTGGTGTCTTTCTTGCTGCTTTGATTTACCCTAAAGACTGAATGTTTGTCGCTGTAAAACGCTAAGGGCTTACCGTGCTGTTCAACATACAAACGTGTCGAAATCATATAGTCAAAGGTTGATTCTGACTCACAGAAGCGTAAATGCTGTAATTTGCCTGTGGCATCATCAATAAACACCAGCAGACAGCATTTAGCAGCACGCCCTTCGAACCAGTCATGGTGAGAGCCATCAATCTGGATCAGTTCACCATAGCAATCCCGGTTATATCGAGGCTGATATGGGCGTTTCAGGCGCTTGGCGCGAGGAATCCACAAGTCGGCTGCAATCATCCAAGAACGCAGGGTTTCTACTGAAAGATCGAATCCATGTACGGTGGTGAGCTTTTCATGCGCTAAAGTGGGTCCGAAACCATGGAGTTGGTCAGAAACAATATTGAGGCACTTGAGTCTGAGTTCTTCAGGAAGTTTGGAATTGCTGGTTTGGCCACGACCGGCATGCGCTAATGCAGCTGGACCTTGAGCTTTGTATTTCTGCAGTAAGCGTCTGATCTGACGTTCTGAGATATGAAGTAGCTGAGCAGCCTGGGATTGAGTTATGCGTTGATCGCAGATTTCCTGCAAGACCGACAATCGTTTAAGTTCTTTATCCGACATAGACACCAACATATCAAACCGTCCGCTTCGATAATCGCAAAAGCGCATATTCTAAAAGCGGACATTTTTACTTTGGAGAAACCGGACATTTCTATTTTGGAGTTACAAGTGTACTTCGTATAATCGCCATTATGTTAAATGGAGATTAATCGAGTAGATGAAGCTCAGATGTCTTAATGTATCCTGTAATATCATGCCCATCTTTATTGAACTTAATTTTGGACCATCCATCTGGGATATCTTTATTCGTTTTATAGAGGGTTACTATAGATTCTTTTTCTAGTCTCATTTCTTTTAAACCGTTTGGTTGATCCTTTAAGTCACAATCTTTTATTACACGTGCTAGGCCTTCCACATCATTTAAAAAGTTTACTAAGCTTTTTTGATTATTTTTAATAGGCTCATATTCATTAATAATCGGTTCGGTAACGGTCTCTGCAAACCATACAAGTAAACAAACTATGAGCCTTGAAAGAAGTGATGCTTTATTATTTGGTAATGTTTCTAAATATTCTAATAAAATAGATCCACTTGATGTATCAAAAATACCTATATCTCTTAGGTCAGATGTTAGTTCTAATGTCTCTTGTTGCTGAAGAACTAAATCTAGTGTTTGGATTGCTGTTCTATCGATATTTATGTCTTGATGATATTTTTCATTAAACTCCTCGAAAGTTTCCAAATAGTTTTGAATAGAATCAAAATTATTCTGGTTAGGACTTTGTTCAGTTAGTCCAGCAATAGCATAAAGCTTTTGATTCAAGTTAAAAATTTTAGTATTTAAACCCGGAATCAATGTCTTAGCAGCTATAAGTCTTTGTACGTCGGCCTGTAAGCCTAATGATTTATTAATTGCTATATCTGATGCAGCACTTCTAATAGCCTCAAGAGCAGGATTCTCGTATACGCCTGCGATACTGGCCATAGAGGGGTTCAGGGCAAGATATTCTTTAAAAGGCATTGAAACCTTTTTCATAGCCTCAAGAGCAGGATTCTCGTATACGCCTGCGATACTGGCCATAGAGGGATTCAGGGCAAGATATTCTTTAAAAGGCATTGAAACCTTTTTCATAGCCTCAAGAGCAGGATTCTCGTATACGCCTGCGATACTGGCCATAGAGGGATTCAGGGCAAGATATTCTTTAAAAGGCATTGAAACCTTTTTCATAGCCTCAAGTGCAGGATTTTCGTATACGTCTGCGATACTGGCCATAGAAGGATTCAGGGCAAGATATTCTTTAAAAGGGTCTGTAATTCTAGTTATAGTTTTTTGAAATTTGTTTATTCCATAAGGATCTAATAATTTATCTAAATCATATTTGGATGACATATTTTTAATCCCCTTATGGATCATTATCAACTTTTAGTTTTTTAAAATTAACATAATACACCTTATACGAAATGCTTTCTTTTATTTCATATAAATCATAGTTTTATCGTATAGCAAAAAGCCCAACTCAGCTGAGTTGGGCTTTTTTGTTGATTTTTCATGTTCCATGCTTAATATTTGAGCAATGTTCCACTATGATAATAAGAAATTTTAAAGCTTCCATTCTTTTAGTAAGATCTCAAAATTTATGAAATCATAGTTTAAAAAATGGATAACTTCTTTATAAATTAGTGTATTTGCTCAACTTTTATAAAATAAATAGATTAAATAACATTCAATTTTATTAAACTAAAATTTATTTTGTAACAACTGCTGTTTTTCTAAACATACTGCTTTCAAAACAGGAAATATCAACTTTTATTTTCTATATTTTCCTTTAATGTACAGATGTCCATAAATTAAAGGTTGTACATATGTCTTCATCCTCGGATATGACCAGTCAGCAGCGGATTGCCAAGGTCAGAACTGTTGTCATGCAGGCTGGCGAAGACCTGCGAGCACGATATCCCATCCTGAAACATCAAAATTTCATTGGTGCGAGTATTCTGGCTTTTGCCTGGTCAGGTATGATTGTATCGGCATTGGCCTTTTATTATGGATATCTGACAGCATGGATGACCATTCCACTGATTGCGATATTTGCATCCTTAACACATGAATTGGAACATGATTTAATCCATTACATGTATTTCAAGAAAATGCCATGGGCACATCATTTGATGTTGGCTTTAGTCTGGTTGGCACGTCCGAATACGATCAGTCCATGGGCACGTCGTCGCCTGCATTTACATCACCATAAATATTCAGGTACCGAAAGTGACCTGGAAGAACGTGGCATCAGTAATGGCATGCCGTGGGGGATTCGCCGTATTTTAGTGATCAGTGACCAGTTGATGTCTGTGTACCTGCGTCCATTTCGTATGTACAAAATGATTCATGCCTTTTTGGAAAAACAGCCAGAGAATGAACGTAAAATTGCACAGATTTCACAGCTGCTTGGCTTTTTGCCTTTAAGTATCATTTACTACGGCCTGTGCTATCTATTTGCAGTGTTTCATATTTCAAATGCGATCGTACCGATATTTGGTTATGAAATGTTGTGGTCACAAGGCATTATCGATGCCATGCCATGGGTCAATTTAATGGCGGTGATCTGGGTATTACCAAATTATTTACGTTCATTCTGCTTACAGTTTGTCAGTTCAAATATGCATTACTATGGCGATATTGACCCGCGTGATGTCATCAAACAAACTCAAGTCTTGAATCCATGGTGGATGATGCCATTCCAGCTATTCTGCTTTAATTTTGGTGCCACACATGCGATCCATCACTTTGTAGTAAAAGAGCCATTTTATATCCGTCATATGACTGCCAAGACCGCACATAAAGTCATGAAAGAAGTAGGCGTACGATTTAATGATATTGGAACGTTCCGTCGTTTAAATCGCTGGAATGAAATTAAAGCGAAATAAAAATAATGAAGTAAAATCCCGTTGAGTACGGGATTTTTTATTCATATATTTTGATTTTTAATGAAGAAATATAGAGAGGAATTTTTACCGATATCTCTTAGATATTTTAAGTGAAGTTCTTGATGCTCAAGATCTTCTACCTAGATAGCTAATATTTTCAAAATATTGGGGTCATGATTACGGGACAATGTAGAGCAGTGGGTAGAAATATAAATATGGGGATATTCACGAAAAGTGACTATTAAGTTGTTACTCGAAAATTATAAATTGCGGTAAAATTCATCATATCCTTATATAAATTAGTCCATTATGTTGCTCAAAGCTGCCACGATTGCCCTAATACCTGCTTTGGTGATTCAAGGGAATCGCATCAAGAAAAGAACGCTTCGACTGCCCGAACCTGCTGGTGAACGCGAAGGTGTTATGGGACAGGGGAAGCCTTTGTCGATCCTGATTGTTGGCGATTCGGCAGCAGCCGGTGTCGGCGTAGAGCATCAGGAAGACGCATTAACAGGTGCGATCTTAAATCAACTCCAGCAAAATTATCAGATTCGCTGGAAACTTCAGGCGAAAATAGGAGATACAACCTCCAACGTCATTCACGTATTGGAAGAAATTCCGGCTGAACATTATGATGTTGTGGTGACCTCAGTTGGTGTAAATGATGTTACCAAACTGATGCCAGCAGATGTCTGGATTAAAAAGCAACAGAAACTTTATCAGGCGATTGAAAGTCGCTTTAGTCCTGAGCTAATTATTGCGGCCGGT
Source organism: Acinetobacter sp. ASP199 (assembly GCF_022700675.1). Taxonomy (NCBI): domain Bacteria; kingdom Pseudomonadati; phylum Pseudomonadota; class Gammaproteobacteria; order Moraxellales; family Moraxellaceae; genus Acinetobacter; species Acinetobacter sp. ASP199. The sequence continues at coordinate 1,606,955 of NZ_CP062182.1, read as the reverse complement.
GTGCCACCTATGAACATGTTCCCAGCTTTACCCAATCCATTGGCCTGGTTATTTGGTCGTTATGCCAAGGCTATGAACTGTGAGCTGGAAAAATTTGTCAGCAAGAACGCCAATATGCAATGGATTGAATACGATATCAAACAATATCAGGCACTCAATCTGGAAATGGCCAAAGACGGGTTTCACCCGAGTAAAGAAGTTTATACGCTTTGGGGACAGGAAGTCGCTGCAAAGATCCGCCAGAAATTCTAGAATGAGATTCCAATACGCCAGTTTAGTAGAATTTTATGTCGGATATTGAAACCCATCCTCTAGAACCTTTTCTACCTGAAAATGCCAAACTTTTGATGATGGGCAGTTTCCCGCCACCAGAAACGCGTTGGAAAATGCGTTTCTATTATCCAAATTATCAAAATGATATGTGGCGGATTTTCGGTTTAATTTTCTTCCATAATAGAGATTATTTTCTGGATCTTGCCAATAAGAATTTTCAGGAAATGCTGATTCGGGAATTTTTGCTGGAAAAAGGCATTGCCATTTTTGATACCGCCTATCAGATTCGTCGTTTGAAGGGGAATGCTTCAGATAAATTTCTGGAAATTGTTACGCCTACTGATCTCAACAAACTGCTTTCCCAGATGCCTTTATGTCATAGCATTATGACCACAGGCGACAAAGCAACCGAAACCCTGATGTTATCCATGCCTGAAGGCACTGAAAAACCAGCGATCGGGCAGCCGAGTGAAGCTCACTTTGCTGGGCGTGAGTTAAAACTCTATCGAATGCCATCATCATCACGCGCCTATCCATTGGCTTTGGAAAAAAAGGCAGAAGCCTATCGGGAGCTGTTTAGAGATGTTGGACTGATTTAGATTTTAGCGATAAATGTGAATACAATAGATCTCTTTCATAAATCAAAAAGTAATCGTTATATTCATATTTAAATAGATATTGAAAGTTCCTTCTCCCTTTGGGAGAAGGTTAGGATGAGGGAATTTCCTTTTCAGTAATTCCAAAATGATTTATGAAAGAACTCTAATACATATTCTCTTTAAGTTAAATTTATCACGATTGAACATATATTTTATTCTTAGATTAAGACAATAAAATAGATGCATACTTATAGTGAATTAGTAACTTATAGTAAGTTTTAATTTTAGGTATTTGGCATCATCTGCGGGTATTCCACCCATTTAAAACCCCGCACCTGAAAATCCCGAACATGGCTAAAGTCAGACCAGATCAGGTGGCTGCCTTTGGTCCATTTTAATGGTTTTATTCTGCGATTGACCAAATCCAGCTCAGCTTCAGTTGCAGGTCGTAATTCGCTAATTTCTGCATATACGTACACCTGGATAATTGCTAAATTGACCTTTCACTAAAGATTTTAGCCAAAATGACCGGCTACTATTTACCGCTTGAATACATGCTTTCGAGCTATACGGTAAATTCTGTTCCAAGCTGGTACAGTAGCGGTCAAAGAAAAAACCGCTTAGCTGATGTTCATCTAAAAATAAAGTACCAATTGGACTGCTAGTAGGAAATCCATTGGGGGTGATTGTAGAAATCGAGCAGTGCATGGCAGCACGCTGAGCATCAGCAACAACATTCCGGATCTTAAGCCAATCTTGAGGCTGAATATTTATCATCATAATGTCATCTTCATTGTTATTGTTTTCATTAACATAGCATAGGGCAGATATAAAATTGCTGAAACACTAAGACTTGCCGTTCATCTCAATATAAAAATTTTTTTAAAAAAAAGGCGATTAAATCGCCCCTTAAAGGTTATGAGTAACGGCTTCAAATACTAACCATCATATTCCACATAATCCCAAAGATTTAAACGAGATTTTATTTCACGGCGAATATTCGTTAATAAAGGCAACAGCGTGCCATCGATCCATAGACTCAAAGCTTGCGAAGAGAGTAATTGTTGCTGCTCATCCACCAGTTGTGCACCTTTGACGACGACTAAAGTTTCTTCATTAACTTCAGTTTCTATACCTTTGAAGAGCACTTGCAGATCGTAACCGGAATCCTGAATCAGCCATTCCAGTTCAATCTGGATATTTTCATTAGACTGGAGGATAGCCTGACCTTCAATCACTTCTGCATCCGAGATACAGTCATGCTCTACACGGATTTTGGCGAGAAACCATTCCTGAGCGGATAATTCTTGTAGGGTTTTGGTCGGCGTGAGAATGTCACTTAACTTAAACTGGCGGCTTAAATCAAAAAATTGCATGGGAGTGTGGCGAAAAAACTTCGCATAAAACTGGAAAAGTGTAATTTTAAGGCAATCTTTTGCTATGGTACAGATCATAACCGCATTGATCGAATAAACGTCTAAAAGCTATACAATTCTCAATTAATCAATGATTCTCCAAACTCGTAAATCAGTGGAAAATTCACTTTTGCCATCTGTTTGTCATTACATTGCCCATTCAGCTGGAAAGGTGGTGACGAGATGCATCACAAAACGCTGGAATCTAGTCGTTTCAGGATCATAGTTATATTCAAAAATTTTGCCATCCTTCTGTTGATCAAGCCAGATAATTTCGCCCTTGTCATTCAACTTAAGTTGATAAGCAATACGTGGCAGATATTTATCGAGCGATGCCGCAATTTCATCTTGAAGTTTTTCAGATTCAATGACCAGTCCGACTTCAGTATTTAAGCGCGCTGAACGGGGGTCAAAGTTAAAAGAGCCGATAAAGACTTTGCCGTCAGTATAGAAAAACTTGGCATGCAGGCTGGAGCTGTTTTTGTTTTTAGCCGGAATCACATTGCCGGTCATTTTTTCATACCAAGTGCGTTCCCGACGCTCAATATAAGGTTTAAATTCCCAGATATCGATGCCATTTTTAAGTAATTGAGTACGGTATTGCTGATAGTAGGCATGAACCACAGGCACATCATTAGCCACAAATGAGTTGGTGACGACCCGAATTTTTAAACCATTTCTAGCGCGCTTGCTCAGATAATCCGTTCCCCATTGGGTTGGAACAAAATAGGAAGACACCAGGCCCAGCTGATTTTTTGGTTCACCCATCAGGTCTAACATTTGAGTATAGATGAAGTCATCATCATTTATGGTATGACGTGCCTTTTTCGGTGAATCTGCCACAAAATGCGCTCTGGCCCATTGCACAGGTTGTGACTGTAATTGTTTGGCAATTTGCTGCTCTGCAATATTGACGCGACGCTGAGTTTCCTTGGCATCCAAACGGGTTCGAGCAAATAATTTTCGTAATTCTACCAAATCATACGGTTTAGACTTTTCCTTTAAGATCTGCTGAATATCATAGCTCAACGTATCATTCCAGAAGTCAATAAAAGACTGATTGGCATCTGTGACCGCATTGCCGGCAAACAAAATATCAACATCGGTAAACTGAAAATCATTGCTGGCTTCAAAATATTCACTGCTGATATTGCGACCGCCGGTGACAGCCACACTGCCATCGGCAATGATCAGCTTATTGTGCATACGGTGATTCACTTTTTTTAAGCGCAGCCCATAATCCAGGGCACGAAAGTGACGAAATTTATAAGGATTAAATAATTTGGTCTCGATATTAGGATGCTGACTCAGCGCAAGCAGTTTATCATCCAGCTGAGTCCCATTTTGGTCATCAATTAACAGCCGGATTTTGACCCCGCGATCGGCAGCATTCAACAACTGAGATAATACCAGGTTACCAATGAAATCATCGTTCCAGATGTAATATTGCAGATCGAGATGATGCTTGGCATGGTTAATCAGGTGCAGACGTGCTGCAATACTCATAAAACCATCATAGAGCGGCAAGTAAGCGGTTAAACCTTGCTGAATATTTTCCCGGGCTTCAGCTTTTTGAATCCAGTGCTGGGATTGTACCGGTGTGATTTTTGCTTTAGTCGATGTGTTTGGATCTAACTCACAGCCTGTCAAAAAACAGGAGATGGTAATAAAACTGATACAGAGTGTGCAAGTTCGGTGAGTCATTGAGTTTCCATCAATTATTTGGTTTTATTCTTCCTATATTAGGGATGTTAATGGTTGAATCTCAGAATAGAAAGGGGTTACTGTTAGTCATCTGTTAAATCAGTAAAAAAAGGATAGTTTTAAATGAAATCACGTGCAGCGGTAGCATTTGGTCCAGGCGAGCCATTACAGATCGTTGAAGTTGATGTCGCACCACCAAAAGCTGGTGAAGTTCTGGTAAAAATTAGCCATACCGGCGTGTGTCATACTGATGCCTTCACTTTATCTGGTGAAGATCCTGAAGGGGTATTCCCGGCAATTCTGGGCCATGAGGGTGCAGGTGTGGTGGTTGAAGTGGGTGAAGGTGTCACCAGCTTAAAACCGGGTGATCACGTGATTCCTTTATATACTGCTGAATGTGGCGAATGTCTGTTCTGTAAATCGGGCAAAACCAACCTGTGTGTGGCTGTACGTGCAACTCAGGGTAAAGGTGTAATGCCGGATGGCACAACACGTTTCTCTTATAACGGCGAGCCAATTTACCATTACATGGGCTGTTCAACATTCTCTGAATATACCGTGGTTGCTGAAGTTTCTTTGGCAAAAATCAATCCGGAAGCGAACCATGAACACGTTTGCCTATTAGGTTGTGGTGTGACCACAGGTATTGGTGCAGTGCATAACACAGCAAAAGTACAGGAAGGCGATACTGTTGCAATATTCGGTCTGGGTGGTATTGGCCTGGCAGTAGTACAAGGTGCTCGTCAAGCCAAAGCAGGTCGTATCATTGCAGTAGATACCAATGCTGATAAGTTTGAACTGGCGAAACAGTTTGGTGCAACCGACTTCTTAAATCCAAAAGACTATGACAAGCCAATCCAGCAAGTCATTGTGGACATGACAGGCTGGGGCGTCGATCATTCATTTGAATGTATCGGTAATGTCGACGTAATGCGCTCTGCACTGGAATGCGCACACCGTGGCTGGGGCCAATCCGTGATTATTGGTGTGGCTGGTGCAGGTAAAGAAATCTCGACTCGTCCATTCCAGCTTGTGACTGGCCGTAAATGGATGGGAACTGCATTTGGTGGCGTAAAAGGCCGTTCACAATTGCCGGGTATGGTTGAACAGGCCATGAAAGGTGATATCCAGCTGGAACCATTTGTAACGCATACCATGCCGCTTGAGCAGATTAATGAAGCCTTTGATCTGATGCATGAAGGCAAGTCGATCCGTACCGTGATTCACTTCGACTAAGCTGAGCAAATTTAAAAGGCCGGTAAATACCGGTCTTTTTTATGTTTATTTATTTTAAATGAGATACATTTGCCGCTTAAACCCTCACACAGCTTAACTGAATCCGCACAAGCCTTCTAAAGTCATTCCAGCGCAGACCTTTATAGTGATGGAAGCATATTGATATGCGTTAAGAAAACTATTTTCAACAATAAGGATGAGCTCTATGTCGAATGATAATTTTGTTCGTGATGTAATCAAGAATTCTCCGAAAGAAGTGCGTGATGATTTAAATGCCGATCCAATTACCGGTGAACCGGGTGCACATCCGGTAGGTACAGGTGTTGGTGCCGCAGGCGGTGCAGCTGCAGGTGCAGCAATTGGTTCTACCGCTGGTCCGGTCGGAACTGCAGTGGGTGGCGTAGTTGGTGCAGTGGTTGGAGGGCTGGCAGGTCACGGTGTAGGTGAAGCGGTAAACCCAACCGAAGAAGAAGCCTATTGGCGTGAAAATTCACTGAATACGCCTTATTATACCGAAGCACGTACCAGCTACAGCGATCTGAATTATGATCGTGATTATCATACGGCGTATCAGGTCGGTTATGAAAACCGTACTCATTATGATGCCAATACCCGTTTTGAGGATGCCGAATCCGATTTAAGAATCAAATGGGAACAGGTAAAAGGCGAATCGCGTCTGAACTGGGAACAGGCTAAATACGCAATCCGCGATGCCTGGAACCGTGTTTCACGCTAATCCTGATTTAGGATTAAATTGTTAAACCTTGGCAAGGTCTAATGTAGTTTTAGATCTTGCCAAGTTTGGGTATTTCTATGACAAAAAGATCGATTGATAAACAAAAATATCCCCACTAATAAATATTTTTTTTACAATTTTTACTTGTCAAATAGCGATATACCGCGTATTTTAAATTTCATATTCACATTTTTATGAATGACATAACATGCTCAAGCAACCTGTAAACTCAAACGCTTATTATTATTTCTGGCAGTTTAGATGATTGCCTGAACGCGTTCGGGCAAGTAAAAGGTTGCCCACCCAGTTTATACCTGATCGGCAACCCTGATCAGGTTTTTTTATGCTTGTTATATTTACAAATTTTGGAGACAGCCATGACTTACTTTAACTATTCATACTTTAGCAACTTTTATTGGTTCTACTTTAACCAGTTGATGAACCTCAGTACACAGACACATAGACCCATAAAGCTCAAGTAAAAGTTCGGACTGTATTGATCAGTCCAAAGGATGAAAGTCATGAATAGCGTTATTACATCACAACAACAGCAAACTGAAACTCTATTAAGCCTGCCGGCACAATTGAAGGCACAATTGCCATTGTCTCCACAATTGGCTGAACAGATTGCCGCACAGCGACAAACGATACAAAATATTCTAGAGGGTAAAGATCACCGCCTGATGGTGATTACCGGACCATGCTCCATCCATGATGAAGCTTCCGCGCTTGAGTATGCAGAAAAATTAAAACAATTACAGGCACAGATTTCCGATAAAATTTTTCTGGTCATGCGTGCTTACATTGAAAAGCCACGTACGACAGTCGGCTGGAAAGGTTTCCTATACGATCCTGAGCTCGATGGTTCATCCAATATGCAGTTGGGTCTGGAAAAATCGCGCGATCTTTACCTGAAAATTATTGGCATGGGTTTACCGATTGCTTCAGAAATCCTCAGTCCAATGGCGACGGCGTACTTCGATGATTTACTGGCTTGGGGTGCGATTGGGGCACGTACCAGTGAATCTCAGATTCATCGTGAAATTTCCAGTCATATGCCATACAGTATCGGCTTCAAAAATGGCACAGATGGTTCGATTCAGATTGCTTTAGACGCGATTCAGTCCGCTTCTCATCCGCATCAGTTCTTGGGCATGAGCCAATCTGGATTGCCATGTATTCTGAATTCTAAGGGCAATCCAAAAGCACATCTGATTCTGCGTGGATCAAATAGTGGTCCGAACTACCAGTTATCTGAAATTGAGAAAATTAAAGCCAAACATTCAGCTGAATTGCCGGCACTGGTGATTGACTGTAGTCATGGCAACAGTTCCAAAAATCCGATGTTACAGCCGGAAGTATTGGCGCAGATCGTGGCAGAACGTTTACAGACCAATGTTCGCGGTGTAATGCTGGAAAGCCATCTGGTGGATGGTAATCAAAAAATTTCAGATACAATGCTTTATGGACAGTCCGTCACTGACGGATGTCTGGGCTGGACAAAAACCGAACAACTGTTGTTAAATATGACAGCTTCACTGCGACTGGAAGGTTTAAAGCGTAGTGCTTAAATCTGTGGTCAGGCCTTTCCTCACAACTTTGGGGAAAGGCAACATTGAATGCAACTGAGAGGAATAGTGCTTAAAAAAATCACTCAGCACATTCACGAAGTTGAAAATACAAAATAATAATCATTAGAACTATTTTATAAAAACATCAAAAAATAAGTGATTTCACAATAATAATTTTTCAGGATCTGCATTGAGTCGTTTTAAGGCGCGCGATAGACATGATCCGAAGGACCTTGATATGTATACACCCGAATTGCTCGATGAAGCACGTAAATTTATGCACCATATGTTGACCAAAGTGGTTGAATATGGTGGCTCCGATCTTTTTATTACCGCAGATTTTCCACCAAGCATCAAACAGCAGGGCTTGATGAAACCGTTTGGTCAGCAAAAACTGACAGCGGATAAAACCCGTCTATTTGCCTATGCCTTGATGAATGAACGACAGATCAAGGAATTCAAGTCAGTTATGGATTGCAATTTCGGTATAACTGTACCCGGTGTATCACGTTTCCGGGTCAATGTTTTTCACCAACAGCACAACATTGGTATGGTCATCCGAACCATTACCACTGATATTCCAAGTTTTCAGCAATTGGGACTACCCAATTCACTACAGCAGGTGATTATGGAAAAACGCGGACTGGTCCTGATTGTAGGTGCGACCGGTGTAGGTAAATCGACTACGCTGGCAGCCATGATTGATCACCGTAATACCCATTCGGAAGGACATATCGTTACCATAGAAGATCCGGTGGAATATGTCTATCAGCATAAAAAGTCGATGATTACCCAACGTGAAATTGGTGTAGATTGTGTTTCCTGGCATAACGCGCTGATTAATACCATGCGTCAGGCACCGGATGTGATCGTGATTGGTGAAATCCGGGATACTGAGAGCATGGAGCATGCGATTGCCTTTGCTGAATCTGGGCACCTGTGTTTGGCAACCTTGCATTCTAATAATGCCGACCAGGCGTTGGATCGCATTATTAACTTCTTCCCGGAAGAGCGCCGTAATCAGCTGTTAATGGATTTATCTGCCAATATGAAAGCGGTGATTTCTCAACGTTTGATCCGCACTGAGGATGGGCAAGGTCGTCGTGCTGCTGTTGAAATTCTACTGAATACGCCGCTGGTTTCTGACTTTATCCGTAAAGGAGATTTTTACGAGCTGAAAACCATTATGGCACGTTCACGTGAGCTGGGCATGCAGACCTTTGACCAGGCATTATTTGATTTGTATAACAAGGGAATCATTTCTTATGATGAAGCTTTGCGTAATGCAGATTCGAGTAATGAAATGCGTTTGCAGATCAAATTAAAGAGTAGTCGCATCAATCCAGTTCTTCAGGAAGAAAGGAGTAAGATGACAATACTGGAACAGTCTAAGGAAACTAAACTAACATAATACTTCGATGAAACTAAGCTGCAATAAAATACAATTAAGTTGGATGATGAATGTTCAGTAGTGGCTTAAAGATTACAAAACTTTAGCCACTAACGTATTTAATTTCGTTATTCAAAAAATAGTATTTATGTAGATTCATTTCGATGAGTTACCAATTTACTTTGCTAAAATTTGAAGTCCAATTCATATATGGTTATAAGAAGTAGACTCTCAGTACCTCTAGATTATTTCCCTTTATTTTTATTTTCCTTGAATCAGTTCACACAATGATTTGAAAAAATTATCTTTATAAATCAAATGTGTTTGAGGCTTTTAAAAAAACGCTGCACAATAAAATCAAAATATATTGGCATGAATCTATTTTGAAGATTTATAGCATTGTGCATTACAGGGGAAAATATGTTCACGGCAGAGTTGTTAGAAGAAGCACGTAAGTTTATGCACCATATGCTGACCAAAGTGGTTGAATATGGTGGTTCAGACCTGTTCATTACCGCAGACTTTCCTCCGAGTATCAAACATCAGGGATTAATGAAGCCTTTTGGTCAACAGGAACTTACTCCAGAGAAAACCAAACTGTTTGCTTATGCGCTGATGAACGAAAAGCAGCGTAAAGAATATGAAGCAGAACTGGAATGTAACTTTGCCATTACTGTACCAGGAGTTTCACGTTTCCGGGTCAACGTGTTCCAGCAGCAGCTCAATGTCGGTATGGTCATCCGGACCATTACTGCGGAAATTCCGAATTTTCAGAAGTTAAAATTACCAGAGTCACTCAAACATGTGATTATGGAAAAGCGCGGTCTGGTACTCGTTGTAGGCGGTACAGGTTCGGGTAAGTCGACTTCGCTTGCTGCAATGATCGATTACCGTAATGAAAATTCTGCTGGACATATCATCACTGTAGAAGATCCAGTGGAATATGTACATAAACATAAGAAGTCGATGATCACCCATCGTGAGGTCGGTGTAGATAGTCATTCCTGGCACAATGCCTTAAAAAATACTTTGCGTCAGGCACCCGATGTGATTCTGATTGGCGAGATCCGGGATACGGAAACCATGGAACATGCGATTGCCTTTGCCGAAACAGGGCATTTATGTCTGGGTACGCTGCATTCCAACAATGCTAACCAGACGCTCGACCGGATTATTAACTTCTTCCCGGAAGAACGCCGTAATCAGTTGCTGATGGATTTGTCTTCCAATATGAAGGCAATTGTTTCTCAGCGTTTGATCCGGACTGAGAATGGTAAAGGTCGTCGCGCTGCAGTCGAAATTATGCTGAATACGCCATTGGTATCGGATCTGATTCTGAAAGGTGATTTCCATGAACTCAAAGCAATTATGGGTAAATCACGCGAACTTGGTATGCAGACTTTTGATCAGGCATTATTTGATCTTTATAATGAAGGTGCGATTTCTTATGAAGAAGCATTGCGTAATGCTGACTCGACCAATGAATTACGTCTGCAAATTAAACTGAAAAGTACACGTGCTAATCCAGCCATGAATAATACAGCTACTGCATTTAGCATGGTGGAAGAGAAAAAGCCGGATGATGAAACGGATGCAGATGCCAGTACCACAGAACAAACCTCATAAGTCTGAGGCGTTCCAACTAAAAACCGACATGAAATAATGTCGGTTTTTTATTGCTGGCTTAAGCTATAACAGTTTTATGTTGAACCACGAATTTAAAATAGAGCAGGCTCAGGGCTGTTAGAGCAGCACAAATAATAAAGGCGAAGCTAAAGCTTTGCGTGGTAATCATTATCCCAACGACCAATGAGCCAATGGCAATACCAAGGTCATAGCAGGTATAGAATGTCGAAGTGGCATAGCCAATCCGGTGCTTTGGAGCACGTTGAATAGCAAGCGTTTGCAGGCAAGGCTGAGCACTGCCAAAACCCAATCCAATCAGGACTGCTGCCAGCATAAATCCAGTCAGGGTATCAATCTGACTTAAAACCAGTAGACCCAGACTAAAGGTAAGAATCGCAGGATAAATCACATATTGTGGACCTTTACGGTCATAAATTTTGCCAGTAATCGGACGTAAGCTCATCATGGAAATGGCAAACACCACAAAGAACAAACCTGCATACTGCATTAGATCGATTGAGCTGGCATAGGGAGCAATAAAGGACATGATGCTGGCATAAGCGAAAGAAATCATCATGACCATTAAGGCAACAGTCAGGGATTTTTTCTCAACAAAATCACTTAAACCCAATCTGGTCTTTTCAGTTTCAGGTTGTTTAACTTCTTGCACCGGAATTAAAAAGCAGAAGATATAACCGATAAAAATCATGGCTACGAGTACAGCAGTCACCATGGTATAGCTTAAATAAGGAATAAGGCCTAAGCCAATGAAAGGGCCAAGTACAACTCCAAGATTCACCGACATGGCATAATAGCCCATACCTTCGCCACGGCGACTGTCCGGAATAAACTGGTTGACCACAGGAACACAAACCGTGGTCAAAATACTAAACCAGACCCCATGCATTAAACGCAGGATGTATAAACTGGTCATATTGCTAATAAATAAATAGCCAAAAGCAATTAAGCAGAACATCGTCGCCGAGATAATTAAAGTACGGCGCTGTCCCAATTTTTCAATAATCAAGCCACTAAATGGGCGGATCACGATCGAAGAAACCATGAATAGCGTCAGGGTTAATCCGGCTTGAGTTACGCTACCCCCAAGTTCTTTAAGAATATAAATCGGTAAAATCGTAGTTTGGGCAAAATAAAAAATAAACAAAAACAGATTATTTGCCAGACAAAGCAAAAAGGACTTTGTCCACAACGGCATGACAGTTGCGTTCATAATGATCCAGAAATTTTAATGTGAGACGCCAGGCCAAAATGAGTATTGTTTTTATGGAGTATGCTGAATGCGATATTCAGCATCGAAGCGCGTCACGAAGACTACATGGGAGATTGTGTGAATAATACAATAAAAACCGACAAATGTGGTGTTATTTTGCGCTGTGTCAGGTTTAAAAATTCAGGCAAAAAAAATCAGCCCGCAGGCTGATTTTTAAAGCAGATTAAATTATAGGCCTGCTTCATATTCGCTATTGCTGAGCAGTTTTTCGACATCCGCGATATTGTCTGGCTTGATTTTATAGATCCAGCCTTTGCCATACGGGTCATCATTAATGAAATCCGGGTCATCTTCCAGTGCCGGGTTAATTTCAACCACGATACCAGAAACAGGTGCATGGATATCTGACGCTGTTTTTACAGATTCGACAACACCTGCTTGCTGACCTGCGGTCACGTGTGAATCAAGATCTGGCGCTTCAACATAGACCAGGTCACCTAAAGCATCCTGTGCATGGTCAGAAATACCGGTCACCACAAGATCACCCTCAATGCGTACCCATTCATGTGTACTTGCGTACTTTAATTCTGAAGGATGATTCATTGATAACTCCTTAAATCGCTTAGGTTCATTTTTGACATGATTTATACATTCTTTTGCTGCAAAACAAAAGGCTTATAGGTACGGATCTTTACGCCAGTTGCTTGGACTGCGACCACTCCAGCGTTTAAAGGCACGACTGAAGTTGGCGACATCACTATAACCGAGTTCATCGGCAATCTGTTCCAGGGTGAAGTCTGTTCGTGAAAGCAGGGAAGTTGCATGACGATAACGTACTTCATCGACCAGTGTCGAGAAAGACGTGCCTTCTGCAGCCAGCTGACGTTTCAGAGTGCGATCCGACATATGCAGACGGTCTGCGACAGCTTCAATACTGAGATAATGCTGTTCTGAATTGGTCAGAATATCCCGTACCCGCATGGCGATACGATGCCGCTCACCCAGTGCAGAAAGTTCTGCTTCACACTGGTTAATTGCAATCTGGCTGGCGATCGGATCGGCATGCACCAGCTTGTTCATCAGATAGCTTTTATCAAAGCTCAGTAACAGATGTGGCTGTTCAAAACGGAACTGATGGGTGGGGAACTTCGCCATAAAGCGTTCAAAACCTTCCGGTTTTTTAAAATCGAAGTCGATTTCTCCGGTTGCATCGCTAATCCCGGTAATGGCTTTGGCCATACTAATCAGGCCGATCATCAGGGCAATCGAAATTTCAGTACGCAGCGGTTCCATCTGAATATCAGTTTGTAGCTGGACTGTGGCCTTAACCCCAAAAGTGGAGAAGAATAGTTGCAGAAATGGCAAGCGTAACTGGATAAAACGGTTTGCCAGGACCAACGCTTCGGTAATATTGTTCGCCGTCATGATGGCATAACCAATAAAACCATGAATGGAAATACGCATCTGTGTGCCGAGGTGATAGCCCAAGGTGGATTCACCCGTCAGCTTGAGTGCGTGTTTGACCATATCATTGGCAATGGCAGTCGGAATTCGGAACTCAGGATCTGCCAACTGTTCACTGGTCAGCCCATAAGGTTTGAATAACGATTCATCGTTATAGCCCCAGCGGGAGATAACGTCGAGAAGCAAAAGACCATAAACACCCGGGATGCCTTGGTCTTGGCGTGGAACAATCATCTTCATGCGCGATCCGTTGCACTCAGTCAAATTTTTTCTATTTATTTGCCCATATTGGCATGAAACAGCCAGTTTTATCTTTAAAATTGTTGGACAAAATGCTGAGCCTTACCCAAACACTTCAAGCAGATTAGCCTGAAATGTGGGTAAAAATCAAACTAAACTGCTGTAAATTCTCGCTTAAACACCAGAATATTGGTCGTTGAATTAAATAGAACCTGATCTTGCTGGTTGAATGCCTGCGTTTCATAGCGAACGATGCCACGATCAGGTTTGCGTTTGGAAGGCTGAATATCGGTGATGGTTACAATCACCCGAATTTCGTCATCTGGACGGGTTGGGCAGGGCCAACGCACATGTGAATCTGTCCCAATCAGACCATAGGCGACCGGAAAGCATTCGGTCCATAAACGCATGACTACTGCAGCAGTGTGCCAGCCACTGGCTGCCAGACCCCGGAAGATCGGATGCTGTTCAGCCTGTTGCGCATTGACATGAAATGGCTGCGGGTCATAGGCATGAGCAAACTTTAGAATTTCTTCCTCAGTCATGCGATAAGATCGACTTTTAAACTCATCACCAATTTTCAGGTCTTCCAGATATAACATGTTCTATCCTTGCTCTTTTGTATCGTGTTCTATTAAAAATCCGCCAGTCTGACGTTGCCATAGGTGCGCATAAATTCCATTCAATGCCACCAGTTCATCATGTGTGCCTTGTTCGACGATCTTGCCTTGATCCAGCACAATCAGTCGATCCATTTGCGCAATGGTAGAAAGTCGATGGGCGATCGCAATCACGGTTTTACCTTTCATCAGCTCATCCAGACTGCTCTGAATGGCTGCTTCAACTTCTGAATCCAGTGCACTGGTCGCTTCGTCCAGAATCAGAATAGGTGCATCTTTCAGGAAGACACGGGCAATGGCAATACGCTGACGCTGGCCACCAGACAGCTTGACGCCACGTTCACCCACATAGGCCTCATAACCACGCTTACCGCGCATATCACTAAGTTGGGGGATGAATTCCTCAGCCTCAGCTTTACGCACCGCCTTAAACATTTCTTCATCTGTCGCATTTGGACGACCATATTTAATGTTTTCAGCCACACTACGATGTAGCAGTGAAGTATCCTGCGTCACCATGGCAATATTCTTGCGCAGACTATCCTGAGTCACATCTTCAATATTTTGCCCATCGATTAAAATACGACCTTGGTCAATACGATAGAAATTCAGTAACAGCTGAATCAGGGTAGACTTGCCGGCACCAGAACGACCTACCACACCGATTTTTTCACCCGGTCGAATGGTCAGATTCAAGCCATCGATCACGTTTTTGTCATTATAGGCAAAACAGACGTTATCAAATTTGATTTCACCCTGTTTCAGCTCCAGTTCTTTAGCATCTGGCTTGTCCTGAATCGAAATTGATTTACCCAGGGTCCCCATACCATCCTGAATGGTTCCAACATTTTCAAACAGTTGCGAGGTTTGCCACATCAGAAATTCGGCAATACTATTCAGTTTAAGCACCATCGCCGTAGTCGCAGCAATAATGCCGAGCTGAGCCTGACCTTCCATCCATAACCAGATCGCTGTCCCTAATACACCGCCATACAGTACGACGCTCAGCAATAAAATACTGATTTCATACTGGGCGCCCAGTCGCATCTGTTTATAAACCGTCACCATAAACTCTTGCATGGATGTTTTGGCATACTGGCTTTCACGACCTGCATGCGCAAACAGTTTAACGGTCTGAATATTGGTATAGGCATCGGTCACGCGACCAGTCATTACCGCACGGGCATCGGCCTGTTCATGCGAGATTTTGCTGAGACGGGGAATAAAATAGCTGGCGGCACAGATAAACAGGACCAGCCATACCATCAGTGGAATAATCAGATAAGCAGAAATGGAACCGAGCACGATGTTAATGGTAATGAAGTAAATCACCACGTAGGCCAGCATATCGCCGAGAATGACCCAGAATTCACGGATCGCCAGTGAGGTTTGCATAACCTTGGCAGATAAACGACCGGCAAAGTCATTGTGAAAGAAATCCAGGCTTTGCTTGAGCAGCAGATTATGGAAACGCCAGCGCAGGCGCATCGGGAAATTACTGTATAAAATCTGGTGCTTGATCAAGGACTGCGCATTGGCAAAGAAAATATTGGCCAGTAAGACCACACTGAGTAAAGTCAGATTGACCGCATGTTGCTCCAGAAAGGTGTCCGGCTGACTTTGGCTGAGCCAATTGACCAGATCGCCAATCTTAGCATACAGCAAGGCTTCAAAACTGGCGGCACCCGCAGTACAAAGGACAAGAATCAACAGATAGCGGCGTACGCCATAAGCTGCTTGCCAGACAAAGGGAAAAAAACGGGTAGGCAAGGGTTGGTTCAGATTTTTGGTCGGATAGGGATCTACCAGCCGTTCAAGCCATCGAAACATTAGTGTGCTCTTTTCTCATGCATTTTGCTTTTCACGGATTATAAAGGATTCTATTTTTATAAGCCTGAAATAAGGTGAAATTGCCACAAAATGATTAACTAAATCAAACTTTAGGTTGCAAATGTTAAAAACTGGAAAAGTGAAGGGGGAGTTAGATAAAAATTTTAAAAAGACATCAATGAAATTGAAGAGCTACATCAATAAAAAAGCCTGAGATGACTGATCATTTCAGGCTTGGCGTAACTGCGTTTAAATTAAGTGATAATGGGTGATGCAGGTGTCGTAAATGCTTCTTTAAAGTCACTACCTGAAGGAGCCTGATACACTTTCAGGCCAAATTCCGGAATAATGGCGAGTATGTGATCCATGATATCAGACTGAATCTTTTCATATTCTGTCCACACCGTAGTATTGGTAAAGGCATAGATTTCCAGTGGTAAGCCTTCACTGGTTGGCTGCAATTGACGTACCATCAGTGAAAAGTTTTTCGCAATACCCGGATGTTGTTGCAGATAAAACTCCAGATAAGCACGGAACGTGCCTAAATTGGTCAAACGGCGCTGGTTGTATTGTGAATTATGCTGTAACTGCTGGTTAAATTTTTCCAGCTCTTCAGTCTTGGTATTCAGATAATGATCGAGCAGGATAAAGTTTTTCAGTTTGGTCTGTTCTTCCTCACTCATAAAATGCACGGTGCTTTGATCAATATGAATCGAACGTTTGATACGACGTGCACCGGCTTCCTGCATGCCGCGCCAGTTTTTAAACGTATCTGTCACTAACTTATTAGTTGGAATGGTCGTAACGGTCTTGTCAAAGTTCTGCACGGTCACAGTATGTAATGACATATCAATCACATCACCATCAGCATTCAGTGAAGGCATTTCAATCCAGTCACCGATACGCACCATGTCATAAGAAGAAATCTGTACTGAAGCCACCAGAGAAAGAATCGTGTTCTGAAACACCAGCATCAACACGGCAGCCATCGCACCGAAACCTGCCAGCAAGGTAAATACATCCTTTTTCAGGAAGGTACCCAGAATCATCAATCCACAGACGATAAAAATCAGTAGTTTAACCAGCTGCAAATAACCTTTAATCGGTTTATTACGTGATTTTGGATTGCGCTGATAAATCAGATTGAAAATATTCAGCAACTCGCCCAGTGCCAGTGCAATAGTCAGGAAAATAAAGGCCTGAGCACCCATCTGTACAAAAGTCTGAAGTTTATCTGACAAGTGCGGAACGGTGCTAATACCATTCATAATCACGATCGCAGGTACAATATTGGCAATACGACGAATGACACTGTGTTCCGCAAAGATCGAGGTATTGGCAAAAGGCAGTTTGGAAATCAGTTTACGAATTCCACGAACAACAATTTGTTTGGCAAACAGATTAGCGATAAAAGCCAGCGCAATCACAATACTTAAAGAAGACAGCATTTCCAGCCAGGGATATTGATCTGCCCAATCTTGAATGTTCTGAATAAAGCTAAACTGTTCCAACTGATCTTTCTCTTATTTACAAAAATGCCATATAGTTTATAGGTTTAGTCATTATTAATTAAGCTTGAATAACGTTTTAAAACATATCTGTCTTAGTGCTGTCTTTTAATCCATCAATATTATGCTTATAAAACGATACAAAAATGGATAGAGAAGCAGATTCTGCTTATTTAGAATTTTATTGACCAGCTGTCATCCTTGTTGCTCGTTAAAATGATCAGGAGTGTATTCAAAACTGATCATTACATCCGGCCAACAGGAGACTTTTTCGGCATTTCAGAGCAGCATATGCGTACTCTAGCTAAGATAAAGATGAACATCAAAGATCACCCTCCTACAAAAATACCAAGGGGCGAATCATGCAAAAACAGTTAGCAATTATTGGTCTGGCCTTAGCGCTGAATGCCTGCGGTGATGGGAATGATGACATTTTTAGCGGCGTAGATGGTTCATCCTCAAGCCGCTTGACGGGTATCTACCTGGGCAGTTTTACAGATGCAAATCTGAGCCCACGCTCAATTCTGGGTGTGATCGAGAAAAACAGTAATTTCTGGTTATTGTATTCACTGCCAGCAGATAGTGGTTATACGGGTATCATGCGTGGGCAGTTTTCTTTATCGGGTAACAGTTTTAGTGCGACCGGCATCCGTGACTATAATTTTGCGTTGAATCAAACTGCTAGCGTAGCCTTGAATGGTAACTATACGGCAGACAGAAACTTGCAGGGAAATGTCAATAATACAAATAACCGGCCTTTTAACCTGATTTATAATGCTGATTACAGTCGTGAGAATACCAGTATATCCGGCCTTCAAGGGCGCTATACTGGTCGAACCACGACCTTATCCAATAATGTAATTACCACAGTCAATATAGACACTAGCGGAGTGATTACAGGAACTGTTGGCGATGAGGAGAAGTGTGCATTTGTAGGAAGAGTGAATTCGGAAAACAATGCGCCATATTTCAATATTCATCTGGTCTTTACAGGTTCTACGAGCTCCAACTGTTTGAATGGATCACCAGAGGTAGATGGTATCTTGCTGAATCAGATTGATACCCAGTCAATTTATATGATGGCCGAGAACAGCAATCAGCAGGATGCAATCCTGTTTATTGGACAAAAAACTCAAAACTGATACCAGAAAAGTTTTTTAACAAGAGCACCTTCGGGTGCTTTTTCTTGTCTTAATTTAAATGAATTTTGACTTTTTAAATGAAATCGTTCATTTTAAAATCATAATTATTTTAAGTATTTAATGCAGTATTTTTAAATTGAAATGGGAAATAAACATGACAATTTTTGTGGTGACAAGTCCGAAACGAGGTTCAGGTAAAAGTACGTTGGCGATGAATCTGATAGAATATCTGCGTGTTCAAGGCAGCACACTCTATATTGATACCGACGACAATAAGCAGAATTTTGAATGGGTGGCTTTGCATCGCACAGGTTTTGGCTTTGAACATATTTCTTTAAAAGACTATCCAGATGAGTTAGCGTACCGCATTGAAAAGACAAAAACTCAATATGATGATATTGTCATTGATATCGCCGGGCATGATAGCTATGCACTGCGTTCGGTGCTGACGCAGGCAGATAAACTGATTATTCCCATGTCAGCAGATGCTAAAGATCAGGATATGTATAGTGAAATGCTGCAACTGGCGATCAGCGTTGCACAGTTCAACACTCAGCTAAAAGTGTATGGGGTACTGATGCGTGTGCCTCAGCAGATCGAAATTACTCAGCTTGAAGCAAATCAGAATTTACTCAAAGACATTCCAGCTGCACAATTTATGAATACCATTATTTATGAGGATAAAGCCTTTGATGACGCAAAGGACTTGGGGCGCAGCATCTGGGAGCATTCACCAGAACAGGGGCGATGCTTTGATCAATTTATTCAGGAGCTAATGGCTGATACAGTCCAGCCAGTTTGATTTTTTGCCTCGAAAATTTTTTAATAGACATTAAAAAAGCTCCCGATTTGGGAGCTTTTGGCTTTCATGGATTACCACATCAGGTCATCCGGAATCACGTATGCTGCATATGGATCTTCTTCATCGGTGGTCTGTTCATTCTTCTCAGAATTATTCACGATGATAAAGCCTTCCATTTTGGCATTGATACGATCCGCTAGCGCTTTAGGCAGGAAAGCATAGCTTTCATTTTCGCGGGCGATTACCAAACTGCCTGCAACCAGGGCATTATAAATTTGCTGATTCAGATAGACTTTCTTGATTTTAGAATCATCAATAAACTGATAGACAATTTCACCGTCAGTGTCACGAATTTTATGCTGATTGATCATTTGCATAATGGCAGCTTTGAGTTCTTTTTCCTGTAGTGCTGCTTTTTTCTCTTGTTCAATGGCCTGATCTTTTGCCAGCTTTTCCTGTTTGGCTTGTTCAATTTTGGCCTTAATTTCAGCTTCACTGCTATCACCAGTGCGTTTTTCGTGAACGGCCTGTTTTGACAATTTTTTTGCTTTTTTATTATCGACCAGACCTGCCTTTAACAATTGTGCCTGTAATGCGTTTTTAACCATGAGTATTTCCAGAGAATTAATGCTGTAAGCGTCGATAACGTAAATAGATGATCCAGTAAATCAGGCTTAGACTCAGGCTGAGTGCTGCCGGGATCAGGAATGCGTTTAATTTTAAATAAGGATAAATACAGCTGGCAACAACACCGCCAATTAAAAATCCGATCAAGATCAGTAAATGCAGGATAGTCCGCCGAGATTCAACTTCAAGTCCACGCAACTTATAGCCCAATGACAGCCCGAGATCGGTCAATACACCGGATAAATGCGTGGTACGGATAATGGTGCCTTTATAGTGACTGACCATGGCATTTTGTACGCCCATCGCTGTACAGGCCCAAAGTAGGCCATAGCGAGGAAAATAAGGGAGCAATACCCAGCTTAGCAGAATAAACAAAGCCACCAGGCTGAGCGGATAGCCATAAAGACGTCCTAACTGAAAGTGACTGTTACCCAGAATAAGACCGCTATACATTGAGCCAATGACATAACATAGCGTTACCAGAAACAGATACACGATATGCTGCGGTTCCCAATTCACCAGCGCCATGGCCAGCATACTGATATTGCCGGTCATATGGGAAACGGATTGGTGCAGGACGGTAATCAGACCGAGTACATTAATCATGCCGGCATTTACGGCAAGAAAGAATGCACCCAGTTGAATCCAGATAGGTAAACGCTGTAATGGCATAAAAACTCAACATCTATTGGCAAAAAATATTGAATTATCAATATAAGATCAATTAGATGCGCGGTCTACAGCTGTAGTAAATAAAACATCAGTTGATGAGTTGAGAGCAGTTTCAGTTGAATCCTGCAATACGCTGATCACCATACCGATTGCAACGACCTGCATTGCGATATCCGATGAAATACCGAACAGGCCACATGCAACTGGAATCAGCAATAATGAACCGCCAGCAACCCCTGAAGCACCACATGCAGACACAGTCGCAACCACTGACAGAATGATCATGGTAGTTAAATCGACATTAATACCTAACGTATTTACTGCTGCAAGCGATAACACGGTAATAGTTACAGATGCACCAGCCATGTTGATTGCTGCACCCAGTGGAATGGCGACACTTGAAGTGGATTCAGACACGCCTAAGCGTTTTGCCAGATCCATATTGACCGGAATATTTGCAGCCGAGCTACGGGTAAAGAATGCAGTGATGCCACTTTCGCGTAAACAGGTAAATACCAGTGGATAAGGATTGGCGCGTGTCACCAAGGCAACCAGTAATGGATTCACCACCAGCGCTACGAACGCCATTGTGCCAAGCAATACCGCCAGCAAGTGTCCATAGCTTGCCAATGTATCTATGCCTGCTTCGGCAAAAGTTACTGCGACCAGACCAAAAATACCGATCGGTGCCAAGCTAATCACCAGACGGATCACATGGTTAATGGCATTTGCTGCATCATTTAATACCGTTTTAGTGGTTTCAGACGCATGACGGAAGGCAGTACCCAGTGCCACGGACCAAGCCAGAATACCAATAAAGTTTGCCTCAGCAATGGCAACCACCGGGTTTGCAACAAAGCTGAGCAGCAGATTTTTCAGAATTTCACTTAAGCTGCCTGGTGGCTGTAAGTCACCTTGTGCAGCAATGTCCAGGAACAGCGTACTTGGAAACAGGACACTGGCAATCACAGCACTCACTGCAGCCAGGAACATGCCGATCGCGTACAAATACATGATCGGACGCATACGAGAGTTGCCTTGACCAACTTTAAAGTTAGCAATAGAAGCCAGGACTAAAATGAAAACCAGGACAGGAGCGACAGATTTAAGTGCTTTAATAAACAGGTCGCCGAGCAGGCTGAGGTAAGGTGCATATTCTGGAAAAACCAGTGCAACACCAATACCAAGTATAATGGCGATGATGATTCGGGAGACTAAACTCATACGCGAAAGAGCAGAGAACATAAGGTTGCCTTGTGTAAATTACGAGGGCTAAATGCGGAAAAAATTTGCGTTATTTTATACTTAAAATTCTATGTGCTTAAAATATATTTTTAGCTTAAATATAAGTTTATGAAAATAAACAATAATTATAGAAAATGAAATCTTTTATTATCTGCATTTTGCTCAAAATCAGGTCTTGAACAAAGTTTTAATATGGAAATGTATACCATATATTTTTTATAGAAATACTAAAAAAGAGATCAATTTTGCTGAGATTTGTCGACATCTTCAAAATTAATCCCTTTTTCTAGGAGCAGTCAAATGATTTAAATGGAATAGTCTTTACTGCGATCATAAAACAGATCAGGAGAAAGATCCCGAATTGCCTGATAGTGCGTCAGATAGATCCGTCCGCTAAGATGTTTTAGCAATTTGGATTCCTGTAAGCGATCCATGACGGGTCCTTTCACTTCAGCAAAGTGCAGACGAATATTGAGTTTGGCCAGTTCCATATTCAGATCTTCCAACATTTCCAGAGCACTGAGGTCGATAGCACTGATACTGGAACAGTTCAGAATGACATGCTCAAGCTGGTCTTTACCACTGACTGCATTAATCAGAAAGCCCTTAAAGGCATTGGCGTTCAGGAAGCTCAGGTTTTCATCAATACGCAAGGAAAGTACCTGATCCGAAGTCAGCACTTGATGACGCTGCACATTACGGAAATGCTGTGTCCCTTCAATCAGACCGACCACTGCAATATGCGGGCGGGAAATACGCCATAGCATTAATACAAAGGTGGAAATAATGCCAATGATTAGACCCGTCGAGATATCAATTAACACCACACCAAAGAAGGTCACCCACATGGCAATCCCGTCGGCTCTGGAATAGCGCCAGGCATTGATAAAGGGCTGGAAGTTCACCAGTTTCCAGATTGATACGATGATCGTGGCTGCAAGAATCGCCAGTGGAAGATCTTCAAAGAAACCCGTAAAGAACAGGCTGACCAAAATAATCAGCAGGGAAGACAGTACACCTGCCATTGGCGTTCTGGCACCAGCATCAGCATTGACCACAGTACGTGACAAGCTACCGGTAACTGGAAAAGCAGAACTAATCCCGGCACTGATGTTGGCAACACCCAGTGCAATCAGTTCCTGATTGCTGTTCAGCTGGCTACGTTGTTGAAGTGCCGTTGCTTGCGCGATAGACAGTGATTCCACAAAACTGATCATCGCAATCATGGTCGCGCCTGGCAGCAAGGTGAGTACCAAATCCCAGTTCCAGTGCGGAAAACTTAAGGGTGGGAATCCGGAAGGAATTGCACCTACCGTTTTAATCCCTTGCGTTTGCAGGTTTAGATACACCACAGCGCAAATTCCCAAAGCGACTAGCATTAATGGTACAGCCCGCACCAGAAAATCAGTCGATCCAATCCGGCTTTGTATGGACTGGGATTTCAGAATTTTGGGAAGATAGATCAGCAGGCCAATGGACAGCAGACCAAAAACCAGACTTGGCCAGTGAATGAGATGAATGTATTCCAGCAGGCTAAGCACAAATTGCTGAAGGTTATTGGCCTGTAGTGGCACATCGACCAGAAACTTAAACTGTCCAACCGCAATCAGCAGCGCAGAAGCAATAATAAAACTCTGAATCACCGGATGGCTAATCAGCTGAATCAAAAAACCAAAACGCATCAAGCCTAATAATAGGGAAATGATGCCAACCATCAACGCTAATAAAGTTGCTGCTTCGATATAGACGGGTGAACCGACTTCAAATAAAGGATTCAGCGTAGCAAAGGTCATCATGGAAATGATAGCCACAGGACCAATCGACAAGGTGCTGCTACTGCCCAGCATGGCATATAGAATCATCGGCAGGATACTGGCATATAGCCCCATAATGGGCGGTAATCCAGCCAACATGGCGTAAGCCATGCCTTGTGGCACCAGCATGGCGACCACAATTAACGAAGCCAGCACGTCGGACTTAAATTTAACCGGATTATAATGGCTTAACCACGACCAGGCCGGTAGTAATTGCAGCAGTTTTGGCTTCGAATTGGACATATAAAAGTCTAAATCACAAATATAGATATATTATGCACATTTTCTGCTAAGAAATCATGGTTAAAAGTGGAGCCTGATCAACCCTTGTAAAAAATGATCTGCCCAGGTCCTGGTATTGATTCTGTATAAACGGGATTATCTAAAGAGAAAAGACAATCCCAAAGACTAAGGGGGAGAAGTTTAGACTCTAGATGAAATGCTTAAGCTTTTACACAGTACAGTTGATACAGCGTATTCAGGATGACCACCAGATTCTGATCTTTAATAGAATAGAAAATTTGCTTGCCATCACGGCGGGTACTGACCACATCACTTTTACGCAACATCATCAGCTGTTGGGAAAGTGTGGGCTGTTGGATATGGGTAAGGTTTTCAATTTGGGAAACATTAAGTTCAGCTTGAGAAAGATGACATAGGATGATGAGACGGTCAGTGTTTGCAAGAGATTTCAGGATGCCAACCACCTGATCAGCTGAATCACGCATGGTGGTGATTTCAAGATCGGTATTCATTCAGAATGTCCATAGAGATAAAATACAGCACGAACAATTATAAAGGTCTGAATCCCTTAATATTTGGTAAAAATCACCTATTTCTATGGCTTTTTGTGAATTTAAATATCAATAAAAATTATATATTTACCATGAAATAATCAGTTATTTTTATTGTATATTAATAACTTATATAACAGTTGATTTGCCATAATAGAGTGCAGATTCCACTTTTTCTACAAAATCTGAAAATACTTGTATGATAAATAGTGTCATTCAAGCTAATAACATCAGGGATATACTAATGAGTACAGATTCAGCATTTCCTACACCCAACAATCTGGGAATAGCGGTTTACAGTAACAATGCAGAAGCAATTGGCAATACCCCCCTTGTACGCATTAACCGTGCCATCACAGGCGGGGCGACTGTACTCGCGAAAGTTGAAAGCCGTAACCCGGCATTTTCAGTAAAATGCCGTATTGGTGCAGCACTGATCGCGGATGCTGAAAAATCTGGCAAGTTAAAACCGGGGATGCACATTGTTGAACCAACCAGTGGCAATACCGGTATTGCACTGGCTTTCGTTGCTGCAGCAAAAGGTTATCCGCTTACACTGACCATGCCAGCCAGCATGAGTATCGAACGCCGTAAAGTGGTCAAAGCCTTTGGTGCTAACCTGATTCTGACTGAACCTGCCAAAGGTATGAAAGGTGCAGTAGATGAAGCAGTGCGTCTGGTGACTGAACAGCCTGAAACTTATTTCCTGCCACAACAGTTTGAAAATCCGGCGAACCCGAAAATCCACGAAGAAACCACTGGCCCAGAAATCTGGGAAGCGACTGGCGGTAATGTGGACATTCTGGTCGCTGGTGTAGGAACTGGTGGTACCATTTCAGGTATTTCACGTTACTTCGAAAAAGTCCGTAACAAGCCGATCTATTCGGTTGCAGTTGAACCTGCTGAATCACCAATCATTGCTCAGGCGAAACGTGGCGAATCATTGACGCCTGGACCACATAAAATCCAGGGGATCGGTGCGAACTTCATTCCGGGTAACCTGGATCTTGACCTAGTGGATGAAGTCATTGCGATTGAAAGTGCTACGGCAGTGGAATGGGCACGTAAAACGGCCTCACAAGAAGGGATCCTGGTGGGTATTTCAAGTGGTGCGGCGATGGCTGCAGCTGCACAACTTGCAGCACGTCCTGAAAATGCTGGCAAGAACATTGTGGTGATCCTGCCAGATGGTGGTGAACGTTACCTGTCATCGGTATTGTTTGAAGATATTTCTGCGGAATAATTTTCAGCAAGTATTTGACAATACATTAAAAGCTCGGGTTTATGATCCGGGCTTTTTTATTTTCACATAAAGACTTGACCTTCCAACCATGGGAAGGTTTAAGCTATAAGCTAGATTCAAACCATCAATAAAATGAAGGATATGTGCCATGCAGGAACTGTCAAATACTCAGCTGTACCAAACGACTGTGCAGATTGAAGGTATGACCTGTGCTTCTTGCGTGGCACGGGTAGAAAAGGCTTTAAAGAAAATCGAAGGCGTAATTTCGGCTCAGGTCAATCTATCTACGGAAAAGGCATCGATTAGTGCCGATCGCGTGATTCCCTATGCCGAGATTATCCAGAAAGTAGAGCGTACTGGCTTTAATGTTGCACAACAGAAATTTGAATTGGATATCGAAGGCATGAGCTGTGCCTCTTGTGCCGCCCGAATTGAAAAAGCCCTCAAGAAAATTCCTGAAGTGCTGGAAGCCAATGTCAATCTGTCTACTGAAAAGGCTTATATCACTGCAGTCAGTTCTTTACAGCAGCAGGTATTGGTCAAAGCCATTCAAAAAGCCGGTTTTGATGTCAAAGCAGACAAACTTGAACTGAATATTGGCGGGATGACTTGTGCATCCTGCGTGGCACGGGTGGAAAAGGCGCTAAATAAAGTTGAAGGCGTCACTGTGGCCAGTGTCAATCTGGCCACTGAAATGGCACAGGTTTCTGGTTCAAACCTGATTGCTGCTGATTTGATCCAAGCGGTTAAAAAAGCCGGTTACGAGGCACAACTCAAAACTGCAAAAGTGAATTTTGCCGAGCAGCAGAATTTCCAGCAAAAAAAAGCTGAAGAAACAGCTTCGTTGTATCGTGATCTTTGCATTGCCTTAGCGCTGGCATTGCCGGTATTTATTCTGGAAATGGGATCACATCTGATTCCATCCTTCCATCATTTTATTGCGCATAATATCGGTACGCAGAACAGCTGGTATATCCAGTTTGTACTGACGACTTTGGTATTGCTATTTCCGGGGCGGCGTTTCTACCAGCATGGGATTCCCGCTTTGCTGCGACTGGCACCTGATATGAACTCGCTGGTAACGGTGGGTACAGCGGCAGCATATCTGTTCTCCATTGTCGCAACATTCTTCCCATTTTTGCTGCCACAAGCCACCGTGCATGTCTATTTTGAAGCAGCAGCCGTGATTATTGCCTTGATTCTGTTAGGTCGTTATCTGGAAGCACGTGCCAAAGGTAAAACTTCACAGGCGATTCAATACCTGATTGGCCTACAGCCTAAAACTGCGCGTGTCTTGCAGGGTGGACAATGGCTGGACCTGCCCATTTCTGAAGTCCAGCAGGGCATGATCATTGAAATTCGCCCAGGTGAAAAAGTCGCAGTAGATGGTGTAGTGACCTCCGGTCATAGCTATGTCGATGAGGCGATGGTGACTGGTGAACCGGTGCCTGTTGCTAAAAATATTGATGATCGTGTAGTGGGTGGAACCATTAACCAGAATGGAACCTTGCAAATCCGTGCCACCGCCGTGGGTGAAGATTCAGTTCTGGCGCAGATCATTAAAATGGTCGAACAGGCGCAAGGTGCCAAACTGCCGATTCAGGCAGCTGTAGATAAAGTCACTTTATGGTTTGTGCCTGCGGTCATGGGCCTAGCCTTACTGACCTTTGTTGTCTGGTTTCTGCTTGCTCCTGAGCCACAATTGACTTATGCACTGGTTAACGCCGTGGCAGTTCTGATTATTGCCTGTCCTTGCGCCATGGGACTGGCAACACCGACCTCGATTATGGTCGGTACTGGTCGTGCGGCAGAAATGGGAGTGCTGTTCCGTAAAGGCGAAGCTCTACAGTTATTGCAGCAAACTAAAGTGGTAGCAGTCGATAAAACCGGAACCCTGACAGAAGGAAAGCCGGTCATGACCGATTTTCAGGTGCTAGAAGGTTTTAATGAACGACAGGTTTTGCAACTGATCGCCTCGGTAGAAGCGAAGTCTGAACATCCAATTGCTTATGCAATTGTGCAGGCTGCAAAAGAGCAGCAGATTGAATTAATCGAAGTAAGTGAATTTGACTCGATTACGGGTGCTGGCATTAAAGCACACGTGGATCATCAAGATATCCAGATTGGGGCTGAACGATTGATGCAACAGCTGGGTTTAAATACCGAAAACTTTTCTGAAACAGCCTCTAGATTAGGACAGGAAGGCAAGACACCCTTATATGCAGCAATCAATGGTCAACTGGCAGCGATTATTGCTGTAGCTGATCCGATTAAAGATACAACTTTTAAAGCCATTGAAGAACTGCATCGTCAGGGGCTAAAAGTCGCGATGATTACTGGCGATAATCCGCATACGGCGAATGCGGTGGCACAACAACTCAAGATTGACCACGTGATTGCCGAAGTCTTACCTCATGAAAAAGTCGATGCCGTAAAAATGCTGCAAAAACAGCATGGCATTGTCACTTTTGTTGGGGATGGCATTAATGACGCACCTGCATTGGCACAGGCTGATGTTGGCATGGCGATTGGTACTGGGACTGATGTAGCGATTGAAGCTGCAGATGTAGTGCTCATGTCCGGCAATATGCAGCATGTTGCAACCGGGATTGGCATCAGTCAGGCTACCATTAAAAATATTCGACAGAACCTGTTCTGGGCCTTTGTCTATAATATTGCGTTGATCCCAATAGCCGCGGGTATCCTGTATCCATTCTTTGGCATTTTGCTTTCGCCAATGTTTGCCGCGGGTGCAATGGCTTTATCATCTGTATTTGTCGTCAGCAATGCCTTACGTTTAAAGCTGTATCAGCCGCGATCCGCATAGGAGTAGATCAATGAATATTGGACAAGCCGCTAAACGCTCCGGCATCTCGGCCAAAATGATTCGCTATTATGAAGAAATTGGTATGTTACCTGCACCGAAACGTAGTGAAAGTGGCTATCGTGACTATAATGATGCCGATATTCGTATGCTCGGTTTTATCCAGCATGCACGTGCGCTGGGATTTTCTTCGGATCAGATGAAAGAGTTGCTTGGGTTATGGCGCAATGAAGTGCGGCAGAGCAGCGAAGTCAAACAGCTGGCACAAAAACATATCGCCACACTGGAACAAAAAATCCGGGATATGCAGGCCATGGTTGAAATTCTCAAACAATCTGTGGCGCGTTGTGCCGGTGATGAGCGTGCGGATTGTGCAATTTTAAAAGATATTGAGCAGGGTCTGGATACAAATCCATTCTCCAGCCATCACTAAACTTCAAGTTAAAATAAATCATTTCTTAGGAGATCAGCGCATGAAATTTCGTATTGAAAATATGACCTGTGGCGGTTGTGCACGTAGTGTCACTGCAACCATCAAGGATCTGGATGAACATGCACGTGTTGAAATTGACGTAGAAAAAAAGCTGGTTGAAATAGAAACTGGCGTACATCAGGATGAAATCATTGCAGCACTGACTGAAGACGGTTTTCCACCGGTAGCAGTTAAATAGCGATTACAACTGCAAGCCTGACCTGTGTGTCAGGCTTTTTTATGCAGGGGTATTGGGTGCAATCATCAGGGCTTGATTAACATACAGTTCAATCAAGCGTTCACGAGAACCAATGGCTTTTTGATAGCTGGTTGAATTCAGCAACAGGGATGCACCGTAGGTGACTGTCCAGATAAAAGACAGATAATCGCGGATAGACATACTACTGTTATTTGCATCTAAATATTCACGCGTAATGTCACGAATACTCAGAATGCGTTCTTCACGAACCTGATACAGTTCCTGAAACAGCTCTTTCAGGCCTTTTTCTGTATTGGTCAGGCGCTCTTCAATCATATGCAACAGAATGGTTCGGTTAGCATTGTGCAAATGATAAAGCATGTATTCCGATACATAAGTCCGGAAATCCGTATTAAAACGTTTGGAAATCTCTAGAAGACGCTTTTCATTTAAAATAATCAGTTCCAGATACAGCTGGTTTTTGCTTTTAAAATGCTTGTAAATGGTCCCCTTGGCAATATCCATTTCACTGGCAAGTTCATTCAGCGTAATGTCTTCGATATTATCCAGAAGCAGGCTTTCAGCCATGCTAAGAATTTTTTCTTTACGCAGAAGAAAGTTCTGTTGTCTTACACTGCTCATCTTATCTTTACTAACGTGTCGAAAAAGAACCATAACAGCCTAATTATTTTCAGATTAAATAACTATCAAACTATGGTCGTGCATCGTGATGAAATTGTTTAAAAACTGAACCTTTATTTGCTAAAGTCCTGAAAATTTTAGAGAGCTCGCTGTTGATTGACTTTTTAAAATGGTCTTCTTTTATAAAGAAGATATTGATTGCAGGAATTGTAACTTATCTTCTTTAAATGCTTTTTCCAGAACATGACGATGAATGAAGCGCAGTTTGTCTTTTACCACCTCGGTGAGCTTAAATGGATAAGCATCTTCCAGCCCCATACTACGATTCAGGGCATTCAGGTTAAAGGTCAAAGTAACCCAGTTATCCAGGATGTGTTCAAAGTCTTTGCCGCCAATCGGACATTCTTTAAAGGACATACTCGCAAGGGTTGTACCATTGCCATCCACACGCAGGCCAGCAAAGAAAGCTGTTTCTAGCGTTTCCATGATATGCAGATAATGCGCCCAGGTTTCCGCCCAGTCTTCCCATGGATGCGCCGTGGCATAGGTGCTGATATATTTTTCTTGCCAATTTTCTGGTGCACCTTCTTCATAATGGCGCTGCAGGGCAGCAGCATAATCCTGGCGTTCATCACCAAAATACTCACGAAACTCATCAATCAATTCTGGATGTAAATGTTGCATGACATTCAGATAAAAATGCCCACTTTCATGGCGGAAATGACCCAAAAGAGTGCGGTAGTTTTCCCCCATATTGATTCGTGTAGTTTCCCGATAGACGACATCCGCTTCAATCGCATTCATGGTAATCAGGCCGTTTGAATGGCCGGTCAGAACCGGTTTGCCATCCATCGGTAAGAGAAAGTGAAAACGCAGGCCAAACACATCATCGTCTGAATGTTTCGGACGTGGCATCATGTTCATGCGCTGGGTCAGATATAAAAAGCGCCGTTTTGCCTGTTCCAGACGGCGCCAATAGTTGATCACCTCTGGATCGTCCAGATTTGGAATAATATGGGTCAGTTGACAGGACTCGCAGTAGTCCTCATCGCAATCGCCCGGAATCATCCAGTTGCATACCTGATAATGGGTATAGTTATAGCAGGGCTTATAGTGCGTAGCACGATATTCTGATTTTAGCGGAATCCATTCATCTTCACCGCGTTTTTCAAAAGTGCACATGTCCTTTTCCGAGGCGATATAACCGATCGGATTGTTACAGTAATGGCATTCAGTGGAGTAAAAAAAGATCTGATGCTCACATTTGGGACATTCGAAGTATTTCATGTGCACTCCGTGAAAAGCAGGGAAGCTGCATGCTTGAGTAATTTAACTTAAAATCTTGTTTAACCAATTAATTAAATAATTTCATTAATTCAGCTACTTAACAAATAAAAAACCAATTACTCAACAGGTGATTCGCACTCATAGTTTAGCCTGTGTTGAAGATGGGTGAAATATTATTCGCAATTTTTATGTAAGAAAATTGAATCCCCATCTTGGCACGATAAATGCTTTATTTTGATGCAATATTTTCTGTTTTTTGATCGATTGTTTTGCTTTGGAACATGATGAATCAAATTGATGCATATAGGGCCAAGATGAAGATTTTTACCCAACGTCTGGAAGATGCCAGCCACGCTGCTGATATTGAAAGCATTGAACTCAGCTTTGATACGCGTCAAAAAAGCCGTTTCCGCGCTACGCTAAAAAATGGCACCGATATTGGTGCAGACCTGCCACGTACCGGGATTTTACGGAGTGGTTCAGTCATCGCTACAGATCATGGGGAATTGCTGCGTGTAAATGCCAAGCCAGAAACCTTGATGCAGGTCACCGCAGATCACGAATTTGATCTTTTAAAGGCAGCCTATCACCTGGGTAACCGCCATGTGCCTTTAATGCTGACGCCAGATGCGCTGTATTTTGAGCCAGATCATGTCTTGGCGGAAATGGTTGAGGGTTTAGGCTTACAAGTGAATCAAGTTGAGCATCCGTTTGAACCGGAAAGTGGTGCATATGCGCAACATCAGCATGACCATCGTTTAAGTCCAATTAAAGCTTTACATCATGTCGCACATTAAAGCATCCCAGCTTTTAAGCTTGCTAACTTTGTCATCGACGGCGTTGCCGATTGGTGCGTACTGTTATTCACAAGGAGTAGAAAGCGCGATTGAAACCGGTTTGATTCATGATGAAGCCAGTAGCATTGCTTATTTTCATGAAGTCTTGGAGATGTTGTTACTACGCTTTGAATTGCCGATTTTAAAACGCTTAATGCAAAGCTATAACGACGAAGCTGAATTTCAGTATTGGGCTGAAATTTATCGTGCCAGTCGGGAAAGCAAAGAGCTATTGGCGGAGTCGCAACAATTGGCATTTTCACTGAATGCCTGGATTCGAGACGTACTGAAAAAGCCAGTCATCGTAAAAAAACAACTCGGTTATGTGCCTGTTTATGCAAAGCTTTGTGGTGAATTACAGCTTGAAGTTGAAGAAGTATTAACGGCTTATGCTTTTGCGGTGCTTGAAAATCAAGTTTTGGCAGCAGTGAAAACTGTGCCACTCGGGCAAATGAGTGGACAACGGATTTTATGGGAATTGCACGCGGCGATTCCTGCCGTGATCGAGCGTGCCATGCAACTACAAGATGATGAACTCAGTAGTGCCTTACCCAAATACGCCATGCTCAGCATGCATCACGAAACTCAATATTCTCGTTTATTTAGATCATAAAAATTTAAGGAAAAAATCATGTCAGAACGTAGTCCATTACGCGTTGGAATTGGTGGTCCAGTCGGTTCAGGGAAAACAGCGTTAACACTTAATTTATGTCAGGCACTGCGTCATCGTTACAACATGGCAGTCGTGACCAACGACATTTACACCAAGGAAGATTCTAACTTTTTAACTCGCAATGAAGCGATGTCACCGGATCGCATTGTAGGTGTAGAAACAGGTGGTTGCCCACATACTGCCATTCGTGAGGATGCTTCAATTAACTTGGCGGCCATTGATGATTTATGCGAAAAGTTCGATGGCTTAGAGCTGATTATTATTGAAAGTGGTGGTGATAACTTGGCAGCAACCTTTAGTCCTGAATTATCTGATCTCACTTTATATGTGATTGATGTGGCAGGTGGTGAAAAAATTCCACGTAAAGGTGGGCCAGGTATTACCAAATCTGACTTGCTCATCATTAATAAAACCGACTTGGCTGCAATGGTTGGCGCAAACCTAGATGTGATGGATCAAGATGCAAAGCGTATGCGTGGCGAGAAGCCATTCCTATTTTCAAATATGAAAACAAAAGATGGTCTTGAGCAAATTATCGAGTTTATCGAAAAACAAGGTCTGTTTAAGTCTTAATCCAATTTTGGAATGACCGATTTCACATGAATAGTTATGTTGAACAAGCGCCTGAATTAAACACGAAGTTTTGGTTTGCCAGACTACAGCTTGGTTTCGAAGCCGATCTAGTCCAAGGACGTACGGTTTTACAGCATCGTAAGCATGAAGGGCCTGTCCGCGTGCAGAAAATGCTGTGGCCTGAAAAAACAGGGGTGTGTCACGCCATTATTGTGCATCCACCTGCGGGCATTGCCGGTGGTGATCACCTGAGTTTCGATATGCATGTGGGGGCAGGTGCGCATGGTTTGGTGACCACACCCGGTGCAGGAAAATGGTACAAAACCAATTTAAAACAGGCCTATCAGCATATTGACATTCGCGTGGACGCACAGGGTATTTTTGAGTGGCTACCTCAAGAAACTATGCTGTTTGATGGTGCAAATGCCCATTCCAATACCACGATTCATCTTGATACTACAGCGAGCTTTATTGGTTGGGATATGTTGGTGATTGGTCGCCAAGCACGTTCTGAAAAATTCCAAGATGGCGCATATCAAAGTCGATTCTTGTTGTATCGGGGCAATAAATTACTGGTTGCAGATCGCCTGAAATTTGTAGGTAAAGACCGTTGGTTAAGCTCAAGTTTGGGTATGCATGGGCGTGCGGTCATGGGCAGTTTATGGGCTGTACCGCCTGAGCAATATCGCGCAAGTTTTTATCTTGATGAGCATATCGAACTGATCCGTGAACTGATGATGCGGATGGATGTGAATGTCACATTGACCCGTTTGGATGATGTGATCACAGCACGCTACTTAGGTGATGACGTCCGTGAGTGCCATGATGCTTTTGCGGCCATTCGTGCGCGCTTGCGTCGTTATTGGTATGGCTTGGATGAAGAATTTCCGAGGATTTGGCGGACGTAATCCCTCCCGACCTCCCTTTTATAAAGGGAGGAGAAAGTCCCTCTTTATAAAAGAGGGATTTAGGGAGATTAGAAATATCTTGCACACATTTTGCATTCAAAATATCGAAGAATTAGGACATAGACATGGAACTGAATCCGACTGAAAAAGACAAAATGCTGATTTTCACCGCAGGATTGGTGGCAGAACGTCGCAAAGCACGCGGTTTAAAGCTGAACTACCCTGAAGCGATTGCCTTTATTTCAGCAGCACTTTTAGAAGGCGCACGTGATGGTATGAGCGTGAGTGAATTGATGCACTACGGTACGACTTTATTGACGCGTGATGATGTCATGGATGGTATTCCTGAAATGATTGCCGAAGTTCAAGTCGAAGCCACATTTCCTGACGGTTCAAAACTCGTTACTGTGCATCAACCGATTGTCTAGGAGCATCTTATGATTCCGGGTGAAATTTTTACGGCAGACACAGATATTGAAATGAATGTGGGCAGAGCGACTTTAAAAATGACCGTTGACAATGCTGGAGATCGTCCGATTCAAGTCGGGTCGCATTTTCATTTTGCCGAGGCGAATGATGCTTTGCAATTTGACCGTGAACAAGCGCGTGGCTATCGCTTAAATATTGCAGCAGGCACAGCGGTTCGTTTTGAACCGGGGCAAAGTCGAGATATTGAACTGGTTGCATTGGCAGGAAAACGCGAAGTCTATGGCTTTGCAGGTCGAGTCATGGGTAAGTTGGACGAATAAGGAAATGATTAAATGAAAATGTCACGCCGTGCTTATGCGGAAATGTTTGGTCCAACTGTAGGTGATCGTGTTCGTTTAGCCGATACCGAACTGTTTATTGAAGTTGAACAAGACCTCACCACCTATGGCGAAGAAGTAAAATTTGGTGGGGGTAAGGTGATTCGTGATGGCATGGGGCAATCTCAGCTTTTAGCAGATGATGTTGCTGATACCGTCATTACTAATGCGCTGATTGTTGATTGGTGGGGCATTGTCAAAGCGGATGTAGGTCTAAAGAACGGTCGTATTTGGAAAATTGGTAAAGCTGGAAATCCTGATATTCAACCTAATATTACCATTCCACTTGGTGCGGCAACTGAAGTGATTGCAGGCGAAGGGCAGATTCTGACTGCAGGTGGTGTGGATACCCATATTCACTGGATTTGCCCGCAACAAGTTGAAACTGCACTGATGTCAGGTGTAACTACCATGATTGGCGGTGGTACAGGTCCTGCAGCAGGGACATCTGCAACCACTGTGACGCCAGGACCGTGGCATATTGCCACCATGCTTCAAGCAATTGATGATCTACCAATGAATATTGGTTTACTCGGTAAAGGCAATTTAAGCCAACCTGAACCGATTGCTGAACAGATTCGCTCGGGTGTGGTGGGTTTAAAATTGCATGAAGATTGGGGTTCTACGCCTGTTGCGATTGATAATTGTTTGACCGTGGCAGATCAGTTTGATGTACAAGTGGCGATTCATACTGACACACTTAACGAAAGTGGCTTTCTAGAAGATACTTTGGGTGCATTTAAAAACCGAACCATTCATACCTATCATACTGAAGGTGCGGGTGGTGGGCATGCGCCTGATATTTTAAAAGCCATTGGTCAGCCAAATGTATTGCCATCTTCAACCAATCCAACCCGTCCTTATACCATCAACACCATTGATGAGCATTTGGATATGTTGATGGTCTGTCATCATTTAGATCCTGCCATTGCGGAAGATGTGGCATTCGCAGAAAGTCGTATTCGTCGTGAAACCATTGCTGCGGAAGATATTTTGCAGGACTTGGGTGCAATCGCGATGATGTCTTCAGATTCCCAAGCCATGGGACGCGTCGGAGAAGTGGTAATTCGTACTTGGCAAACGGCACATAAAATGAAAGTGCAACGTGGGCCATTAGAAGGTGATACGCCTGCACGCGATAATAACCGCGTGAAACGTTATATTTCTAAATATACGATTAACCCTGCGATTACGCATGGTTTAAGTCATGAGATTGGTTCTGTTGAAGAAGGTAAATTGGCGGATCTGATTTTATGGAAGCCCGCTTTCTTTGGTGTGAAACCATCGATGATTATTAAAGGCGGGATGATTGCAGCAGCGCCAATGGGTGATATTAATGCGTCCATTCCAACACCTCAGCCTGTGCATTATCGTCCGATGTTTGGCGCGAATGCCCGTGGTGTGCATAACACCTGTATTACTTTTTTGTCACAGGTGGCGATTGAAGCAGGCGTGCATGAAAAGCTCGGTTTAAATAAAATCATTAGCCCATGTAAGGGTACGCGAGATATTCAGAAAAAGGATATGAAGCACAATACTTACTGTCCTGTGATGGAGGTTGATCCTGAGATTTATGAAGTACGTGCTGATGGTAAGTTGTTGAATTGTGAGCCTGCGGAAGTGTTGCCAATGGCGCAAAGGTATTTTTTATTTTAAGACAGAAAAGCCCTTGTAAAAGGGCTTTTTCTAACTTCGTACTAAGAATTTCGTATCATTTCTATTATCCTTAAAGAACCAGTAATCTCTAATATATGAAAAAAAAGTAACCTCACTAAAAGCGATTAATCCATAGCAAATTATTAAAGAAAGATTTTTATGCCAACCATCAACACACAAATGAAGAATAGTAAATGAAATAAGAACCCCGCTAGCAATACGCAATAAATTAATACATGTATTGAATAGCTCGTATGACAGTTTTTTTAAAAACTCCTTGTTTCTATAATTAAAAAAATAGTAAAAAAACCATAAGATTATTGCGATAACAAAAAGGATTGAGTAGTGTAAAAGATTAGGAGTTTGAAAGTTTCCATTGTAACCAGCTATTAACTCCTCAATACCTTTGGATCCAACAAGTAAATATGTCAATGCCATCAAAACCAGAGAGCTTAACAACATAATCGAAAGTTCTAATTTTAATAGTTCATGTATTTTTCTAGCAATCATTTAATGCCTCCTTTTTTCTCTATTATTAATAGTTTGAATAGCATATTAAAGAGATATGCGACATAAAATGACGTTATAAATTGCAAACTTTCCGCTATCAACTTCAAACCCTTTTTTAATTAGTCATCTCATCTGCAAAGGCTTAAAATTATTTCACTTTTAACCTAACAGCAGATGAGACATGGCAATCAGTTGGATCTTCTTTACCTTAATGGCTGCATTCATGCAGGCATGGCGTAACGCATTTCAAAAACAATTGAGTACCACAGTCGATGTATGGGGTGTGACCCTTGCACGCTTTATCTTTGCCTTACCATTTGCTGCCATCTACATCAGTACGTTGTACCACTTTAAACCTGTAGAAAGTACCGTACATTTTAGCCCATTATTTTGGGTTTATATCGTGATTGCGGGTGTGAGCCAAATATTGGCAACGGCGCTCATGGTGCAACTGTTTAAACAAAAAAATTACGCCATTGGGGTAGGATTGGCCAAAAGTGAGGCGATTTTAGCGGCCATTATTGGTGTCGTTTTCTTATCTGATCATTTATCACTTTTAGCTTGGTTTGGGGTCTTAATCGGTGGCTATGCCGTCTTTTTACTGAGTAAAGGCAAACAGATCGAAACCTTTTCCGCAAAAACCTTAGCGATCGGAATTGGTAGTGGTTTAAGTTTTGCCATCACGTCATTATTGGTACGAGAAGCCAGTTTAGAACTCAGCATGTTGCCGACCATTCACCGTGCGGCATGGGTCTTAGTGATGGTGATCGGTTTCCAATGCATCAGCATGTTGCTGTATTTAGGCTTATTTAAACGCCAAACCTTAATTGCCATGTGGCAACGTCTTGGTCTTACATTCCGCGTCAGCGTGTGTAGCTTTATGGCATCGCTCGGTTGGTTTACTGCCATGAGCATGATGAGTGTGCCAATTGTCAAAACGCTCGGCCAGATTGAGATTTTATTTAGCTTACTGATCTCGGCGTATTTCTTTAAAGAAAAATTAGCACGCGCAGAGCACATGGGCTTGGTACTGGTGGTGATTGCAGCGATCTTAGTCATTTGGGCATAAGCATCCAACCATAAAAAAAGCCACGTTGAACGTGGCTTTTTTGAGGCGAATGTTAAGCTTGAATAAAAGCTTGTACTGCTTGGTTAAATGCTTCAGGTTGTTCGACATTGGAAATATGCGACGCATTAATTTCAAACAATTGACTGCCTGCGATACGTTCTTGCATAAACTCACCATCTGCAACCGTGGTGACAGGATCTTGTTGGCCTGCAATGACCAATACAGGAATCGTGATGTCTTTGAGTTGCTCACGAACATCCGCCTTAGCCAAAGCTTCGCAACAACTTGCATAACCTTCCGGGCTGCCAGCACCTAAGTCGTTTGAAAGTTTTGCAACAGTCGCTGCGTTGCTCTGGATAAAGGGATCGGTAAACCAGCGTGATGCTGCCGTTGATGCAATCGGAGCCAAGCCTTGTTCACGCACCAGTGCGGCACGTTCCAGCCAGGCTTGTTCCTGACCGATCTTGGCAGCAGTATTGCAGATAATCACGTGGCTAAAACGTTCAGGTTTGTTAATCACTAACCATTGACCAGTTAAACCGCCCATTGAAATGCCACAGAAAGAGGCTTTATTAATATTTAAATGGTCAAGCAGATTGACTACATCCTGACCTAACTGTTCAAGACTATATGGACCTTGTGGTGCAGAGGAAACCCCATGACCACGGGTGTCATAACAGATGACAAAATAGTCTTGCTGGAAAAACTCAATTTGTGGTTGCCACATGCTGAATTTGGTGCCCAGTGAGTTAGAAAAAACCAGGGCAGGTTTGCTGGCATCACCAAAGGTTTGGAAATTGATCTGAGCATCGTTAGATGTAAAAGTTGGCATTTTTTTAGAATCCTTTATCTTATAAATCCCCCTAAATCCCCCTGAGCAAGGCTTAAGTATTGTTTTAAGCTGAAGCGCAAGAAGGGGGACTTTGAGTGAGGATTAAACACGTTCAATAATCAAAGCGATGCCTTGACCGACACCAATACACATTGAACATAGACCGTATTGACCGCCAGTTTGTTCAAGCTGGTTCAGTGCAGTTGTCACTAAGCGTGCGCCAGATGCACCGAGTGGATGACCTAAAGCAATTGCACCACCGTTTGGATTGACTTTTTCTGAACCATCCTCGATGCCTAAGTCACGGGTACATGCCAGTGCTTGAGCAGCAAAGGCTTCATTCAGCTCGATCACATCCATCTGCTTTAAAGTCAGACCGGTTTGCGCCAGTAATTTCTTGATGGCAGGAGCTGGACCAAAACCCATGATGCGTGGTTCAACACCAACGACGGTTGATCCAATAATTTTGGCACGTGGTTTTAAGCCGTGTTGAGCAACCGCTTCATCAGATGCGATTAAAAGTGCAGCCGCACCATCGTTAATGCCTGAAGCATTACCCGCCGTTACAGTACCGTCTGCTTTAACCACAGGTTTGAGTTTTGCCAAGGCTTCTGCTGTGGTTGAAGCACGTGGATGTTCATCAGTATCGACAACCACCGGATCGCCTTTACGCTGTGGAATCACCACAGGAATAATTTCCTTGGCAAAGAAACCATTGGCCTGCGCTGCTGTAGTACGTTGCTGGCTGGTCAGGGCAAATTTGTCCTGATCTTCACGGTTGATATTGAACTGTTCTGCCAGATTTTCAGCCGTTTGCGGCATGGTGTCCACGCCGTACATTTCTTTCAGTTTCGGATTGATAAAACGCCACCCCATGGTGGTGTCTTCAATCTTCTGGCTACGGCCATAGGCTGTTTCTGACTTGCCCATGACGAATGGGGCACGCGACATGCTTTCTACACCACCAGCAATAATCAGATGGGCTTCACCGGCTTTAATCGCACGTGCTGCCATCGCGACTGCATCCATTGATGAACCACACAGGCGGTTTACAGTGGTAGCTGGCACCTGATAAGGCAAACCTGCAAGTAATGAAGACATACGACCGACGTTACGGTTGTCTTCACCGGCCTGATTGGCACAGCCATAAATCACGTCATCGACCTGTTCCCAGTTCACACTTGGATTGCGTTCTATCAAAGCTTTAATTGGCACTGCGCCTAAGTCATCGGCACGAACAGGCGCTAGGCCACCGGCATAACGGCCGAATGGGGTACGGATGGCATCGATAATATATGCATTTTTCATTGTATATTTGCTCACATATTTAAAAGAAGAAAACTCCTCCCTTTTTTAAAGGGAGGTCGGGATGGATTTAATGAAGTAGTTTTATTCCTCAAATCCTCCCTAAATCCCTCCTTTAATAAAGGAGGGACTTCCCCTTAATTTGATTGAGTCGCATCAATCAGTTTGGCACCAGTCATTGACTGCAATTCTTCAAATGACAGACCTTCAACTTTCTCAATCACTTTCATCCCTTCAGGCGTCACATCAATCACACAAAGATCGGTATAAATACGGTCGACACATTTCAGGCCAGTCGCAGGATAAGACAGTTCAGCCACGATTTTTGGCTCGCCTTTTTTAGTCATATGATCCGTGGTAATAAAGACTTTTTTCGCACCCACAGCCAGATCCATCGCACCGCCCACAGCCGGAATCGCATCCGGTGCACCGGTATGCCAGTTAGCCAGATCACCATTTTCAGCCACCTGGAACGCGCCCAGTACCGCAATATCTAAGTGACCGCCACGCATCATCGCGAATGAATCACCATGATGGAAGAAAGAACCACCTTCAAGTAAAGTTACGAATTCTTTACCGGCATTGATCAGTTCTGGATCGCGGTCTTCTTCAGCAGGAGGAGGGCCGAACGCCAACAGGCCATTTTCAGAATGCAGGAATACGTCTTTATCGCTTGGCAGGTAGCTGGAAATCTTGGTTGGTAAACCGATACCCAGGTTCACATAAGCGCCATCAGGAATATCTTGTGCCACACGTTCAGCGATCTGGTCACGGGTCAGTTTGATATAGCTCATTATTTTTCTCCGATGCCAATTATTGTGCAGGTTTAACTTGAACAACGTGTTGAACAAAAATTCCCGGGGTTATGATGTGTTCAGGATCCAGTGCACCCAGTTCAACCACTTCAGAAACCTGTGCAATGCTTACATCTGCTGCCATTGCCATGATCGGGCCGAAGTTACGGGCAGATTTACGGTAGACCAGATTGCCCCAACGGTCGCCTTTAGAAGCTTTAATTAAAGCAAAATCAGCCTTGATTGGATTTTCTAAAACGTAGTCTTTGCCTTCATAGTTCATGGTTGGTTTGCCTTCAGCAAGCAAGGTACCAAACCCTGTTGGCGTGTAGATTGGACCTAAGCCCATGCCTGCAGCTTGAATACGGCAAGCGAGGTTGCCTTGAGGAACCAGTTCCAGTTCGATCTTGCCTGCACGATAGAGTTCGTCAAATACCCAGGAATTTGACTGACGCGGGAAAGAGCAGATAATTTTACGCACAGCACCGGCTTTGAGTAATTTAGCCAAACCGTAGTCGCCATTACCGGCATTATTATTGACGATCACAAGATCTTTCACGCCAAGTTCGATCAAGCCATCGATCAGTTCAGCCGGTTGGCCCGCTGTACCAAAACCACCGATCATGATGGTCGAACCATCCTTGATCTGGGAGAGTGTTTCTTTCAATGATAATGAACTTTTATCTATCATAATCTGGTCCTTACATATCCTAAACTAATGGATGTCTTTAAATTCGTTTTGAATCTGATGTTGCAACCGGAACAGCATTACGGTCTTTCTGTGACAGCAGAAAATGTGCTACCAGGCCAATGCAAATCCCCCAAAAGACTGAACTCAGTCCCAAGAAATGCATGCCGGAAGCGGTTGCTAAAAAAGTAATCAGTGCGGCATCACGTTGCGACTCTTTGCCCATCGCCATAGAAATATTAGTGGCAATTGCTCCGAGTAAGGCCAGCCCTGCCAAAGCTGCAATTAATTCCTTCGGCATCAGGCTAAACAGCATGACAATGCTGCCAGCAAACAGGCCGCCTAAAATATAAAAAAGCCCGTTCGCCACCCCGGCGATATAGCGCTTTTCTTTCAGCTCGTGCGCGTCCTTGCCTAAACACAATGCGGCCGTGATCGAGGCCAATACAATAGTAATCCCCCCCACACAGGCCACCGCAAGCGAGGCAATACTGGTTGCACTGATAATCGGCTTGGCCGGCATGTCATAACCACTGAGCTTGATAATGGCCATTCCCGGTAAAAACTGGCCCGACAGGCTGACCAGAATGAGCGGGAGGGCCAGATTCAGGGTGGAACTCCAGGTCCATTCCGGTGCAATAAATTGCGGAATCGCCAGACTGAAATCTGCCGTGACCGGATTAATCTTGCCCAGCAGCATGCTTAAAATCACACCTGCGACCAGTACCCAGACCATGGCATAACGTGGACTGAAACGCTTGGCCAGCAAAAACACCGCCAGCATGCCAAAGACGATATAGGGCATGGTATCGGTAGCCGTGAACAGTCCTAAACCAAACTGCAATAAAATCCCCGCCATCATTCCGGCAGCCACTTCCTGGGGAATCCAGGATAGTAGCTTGTCGAAATAACCGCTGATGCCAATGAAAAAAATCACCACAGCAGAGGTGATATAGGCAGCCACCGCTTCATTGAGGGAAATATCTGGAAAAAGCGTCACTAATAGTGCCGTTCCCGGCGCAGACCAAGCAGTGACTACAGGTACTTTGTACTTGATTGATAAAAAGATACCTGCAAGCGCAGCACCAATAGAAATTCCCCAAATCCATGAAATCATCATGTCTGGGGAAACCTGGGCTTGCTGTGCCGCCTGGAAAAAAATGATCAGTGGTCCTGAATAGGAAATCAGCACTGCTAGAAATCCTGCAACAGTCGCTGAAATTGACCAATCATTTTTTAAAGTCTGAAACAGGGTGTTCATTGGTGATGTGCCTCCTTTCGTCTAACCATGAGCCTGTTAAAAATCGTGATGATCAGGCCCTAGCCCTGATCTCCTCCACCGACTGGTACTACCGTACCTGTCATATAAGATGATTCATCGGAAGCCAGGAATACAATCGCATTCACTTGTTCCTGAATGGTGCCGTAGCGTCCCATAAACGTACGGTCAATGGTCTGATCAACCACTTGCTGCATCCATTCCTTTTCAGATTCAGTCAGTG
The DNA here is from genome assembly GCF_022700675.1 of Acinetobacter sp. ASP199. Classification (NCBI taxonomy): domain Bacteria; kingdom Pseudomonadati; phylum Pseudomonadota; class Gammaproteobacteria; order Moraxellales; family Moraxellaceae; genus Acinetobacter; species Acinetobacter sp. ASP199. Next base: position 1,563,597 of record NZ_CP062182.1, on the reverse strand, counting down.
GATTGGCATTGCGCGGTACTTTACGTGGTGGTGCTTCAGTGCCACCAGTCGCGATTGCATTGACACGGATACCATCTTTGGCATGTTCAAATGCGAGGGCAGCCGTTAAACCATTTACGCCACCTTTAGAAGCAGAGTAAGGCACACGGTTGATACCACGTGTTGCAATAGATGAAACGTTAACGATAGTACCTTTTTGATTTTTAATCATTTCAGGTAATACTGCGCGGCAACACCACAGGGTCGGGAACAATGAACGATTCACTTCCTTGATAATTTCCTCTTCAGAAAATTCTTCGAAAGGTTTCATCCAGATTGCACCACCGACGTTATTGATTAGCGCATCGACACGACCATAGGTTTCTATCGCTTTTTCAACGACTGATTGAGCACCGGCAAACGTTTCAAGATTGGCTTTGACGGTAATCGCATTACCGCCAGTCGCTTCAATTTCAGCCAGAACTTCTTCCACATAAGGAGAAAGATCAGCCATCACCACTTGAGCGCCTTCACTCGCCACCTGCAACGCGACACCGCGCCCGATGCCCTGAGCGGCACCAGTCACGATTACAACTTTATTTTCAAATCTTTGACGATTAGACATTGAATAAATTCCCTCTATTAGTTTGCAGAGAATTTTTCAAACAGGAAGCTTGCAGGTTTTACGCCTTCAGCATCCAGCCAGCCGCGAACCGCTTCAACCATTGGTACCGGGCCACACAGGTAGATATCAACTTCACCATCATTTAGCCATTCATTTTCAATATGGCTAGTGACATAGCCTTTACGTTCATGTGCAGATTCCGGATTTGCCACTACAGTGCGGTATTCGAACCACGGGAATTTTTCTTGCAGTTCGTTCAGTTTTTCAATCGCCACCAGGTCAAAGTCATTGGTCACACCAAATACCAGACGCACTGGATGCTCTGAACCTTTTTCTTCCAGCACTTGCAGCATCGACATGAATGGTGCAATCCCTGTACCACCTGCCAGCATCAAGACAGGGCGGGTCACAGGGCGCAGATAGAAACTACCAAACGGACCGGTAAAAGACATCTTGTCGCCAGCTTTGGCATTTTTGCTCAAGAACTCACTCATTTTGCCGTTCGGTACATTACGTACTACGAAACCAGTCAGACGATTACCCGGTTTTGAGCTGAATGAATAAGAACGGGTTTCAGTTGTACCTGGAACACTAACATTGACATATTGACCTGCCAGAAAGTGAATGTCTGGTTGACCTTCGTCTAACTGGATATCAAAAGTAATAGTTGAATCAGACAGGTTTTCGACACGCGCCAGCGCACCCTGGAAAGCATGAATTTCGGTTTTACACACTTCTGAAGAAGCCTGAATCTGGAACACTGCATCTGACGTTGGCTTACATTGACAAGCCAGAATATAACCTTCAGCGGCTTCTTCAGGTGTTAGTGCATCTTCAATATAAGTTTCTTCAGGCATGTCAAATGAACCTGATTCACAAAACGCACGACACGTTCCACAAGCACCATCACGGCAGTCCAAAGGAATATTGATCTTTTGACGGTAAGCTGCATCAGACAGGGTCTCGCCCTGGGCAACAGAAATAAAACGTGTAACGCCATCTTCAAATTGAAGTGCAACATTGTGGTTTGACATGGCTGAATATCCTATATAAATCTTTGTAACTGGACCCTTCAGCCAATTTTCCATCTGGCTGAAGGGTTTTACCTGGCTGTAATAAAACAGTCTTAAAGGTGATAGATGTCGATGACCTGATTGATGTAATCGTTTTTCAGTACCACGTATTTGCTTAAAATCTGTGGTTTATCGCCTGAAAAATCGATTTCATAACGTGACATACCAAAGTAGCTGTAGCTGTTTTTGTAACGGAAGCTCAAAGTATTCCAGTTGAAACGTACAGTTACTTTGTCGCCATCACGTTCAACAACTTCAATATTGCTGATGTTATGGCTGGTACGCGTATCCGGCATGGTGGCAGACGAACGTTCAGTCTTGATCCGGAACACACGGTCTTCCAGGCCTTGACGGTCCGGGTAATAAATCAGGGAGATTTCAGACTGTGGATCTGTGGTCAGCTTGTCATCATCATCCCAAGCTGGCATCCAGAAAGAAGCAGTAGGGGCGTAGCACTGTAACCAGTCATCCCATTGCTCATCATCTAAAAAGCGGGCTTCCTGATACAGGAACTGTGCAATATTTTCTAAAGTGATGTCGCTCATGCGGTTTCTCCTTCAGTGCTTGCAGCAATTTCTTTTTCGGTCGCAATGCCTTTTTTGATCAGTTCTAGCCAGTACTGGTGTTGTGCCAGATATAAGCCTTCATCTTCAGTTTTAATGCCGGACAGTTTTGGTTTCAGGCCAATTTCATTGGCTGCATCATCCGGCCCTTGAATCCAGTGCTTGGAACCACGGCACATGTCATTCCATTCCAGTGCAATCCCGGCATAACCAGCCTGACAGGCACGGAATTCTTCCAGATCGTCCGGAGTTGCCATACCAGAAGCATTAAAGAAGTCTTCATACTGACGGATACGGCGGGTGCGTGCTTCAGGCTCCTCACCGACAGGACCGATACAGTAAATGGTGACTTCCGTCTTATCGACAGAGATCGGACGCAGGACACGGATTTGTGAACCGAACTGATCCATAAAATAAACGTTTGGATAGATACACAGGTTACGTGAACGTTCGATCATCCATTTCGCCATCGCTTCACCGTATTTCTCAGTGTATTCGTCTTTCTTGGCGAAGTTTGGGCGGTCTTCCGGGTTAGCCCATTGTGTCCAAAGCAGCATGTGACCATGTTCAAAGCCATAAGAACCACCGCCTTGTTTACCCCAGGCACCTGCGCTCATGGCACGAATATTATCGCCAGCTTCTTTTTCCTTACGTTGCTGAGTGGTCGCAGCGTAGTTCCAGTGTACGGCAGAGACGTGATAGCCATCGGCACCATTTTCAGCAGTCAGCTTCCAGTTACCTTCATAGGTATAAGTCGAAGAACCGCGTAAGACTTCCAGACCTTGCTCAGACTGACCCACGATCATGTCGATGATCTTGGTGGCTTCACCCAGGTATTCTTCCAGAGAAGGAACATCCGGATTCAGGCTGCCAAACAAGAAACCTTTGTAATTTTCAAAACGTGCAACCTTTTTCAGGTCATGCGAGCCGTCTTGGTTAAAACAGTCTGAATAACCCGCATCAGCCGGATCTTTCACTTTTAATAACTTACCTGAGTTATTGAAAGTCCAGCCATGGAACGGGCAAGTATAGGTTGCTTTATTGCCTTTCTTGTTACGGCATAACTGTGCACCGCGATGTGAACAGGCATTGATCATGGCATTCAGTTCACCTTGACGGTTACGTGCAATGATGATCGGCTGACGGCCAATATACGTAGTATAAAAGTCGTTATTGTTTGGGATCTGGCTTTCATGCGCCAGATAAACCCAGTTACCTTCAAAGATGTATTTCATCTCAAGGTCAAACAGAGCCTGGTCTGTAAATACCGAGCGGTGCAGTTTAAATTCACCAGATTCAAAATCATCAACCAGTAATTCATCAATGCGGTCTAAATGGCTGGTGTTAATTACGGGAATACGAGGCATGTCCTTTCTCCGACTTTCCAAGGGGGAAGTCAGCGGGATATATCTCGATGCATATCCCGCTTCTCAAGTGTATTAAGCGCTTGCGCGACGACGTTCTACTTCAGTGCTTGGTGCAGCAGCCTGGTCTTTCACAAGTTCAATATCGAATTGAATGTATTTGAAAGGACCTTTCAGGCCACGTTTTGCAATTTCAGCTTCATCAGTTACGTCTACAGCAGTTGCCACCAGACCTTCACGGGTAGCGAATGCAAAGTCATCCCACAGGTATTGGTCGCCTTCAATGTTGAATTGAGTGGTCAGCTTGCGGTAACCCGGTGCAGACACAAAGTAATGGACGTGTGATGGACGGTTACCATGACGGCCTAATTTGTCCAGTACGAACTGGGTGGTACCTTCAGGTGGGCAGCCATAACCGACCGGCATGGTGGTCAGCGCCACATATTTACCGTCTTGATCGGTAAAGATTGATCGGCGCAGGTTAAAGTCAGATTGTGACTTGTCAAAGAACGAATAGTTACCCAGGCTGTTGGCATGCCAGACTTCAACTTTTGCACCTTCAATGATGTTGCCGTCAGTATCGGTCACTGTGCCTTCAATAATCAGGGTCGGAATTTTGCCTTCTTCAGAACCGTCATCCATACGCGCAAAACCAACTGACTCAGGTGCACCTGCAACATACAGCGGGCCTTCGATGGTACGTGGTGTACCACCTGTAATGCCTGCTTTGGCATCTGCTTCATCCGCGCGTAAGTCTAAGTAATGTTCCAGACCAAGACCTGCAGCCAGTAAGCCTAATTCATTAGCTTGACCTGCATCAGTAAAGTATTCCAGACCTTTCCAGAGTTCAGTCTGAGAAATATCAAGATCTTCAATAGCCTGGAAAAAATCACCTAATAAACGTACAACAACTTGTTGTACACGCTCATCTACTGGTCCTGTCGCTGTATCGACATTCATTTTTTTAACCAGTGCATCAATTTCTTGGCGGTTCATACTATTGCTCCTAAAGTATGTTTTCATATTTTAGTGGCGCATGTTTTAGCATTCATTTGGCTGGCTAAATCTTGCTGGCCACAAGTCCTTTTGGATTACCCTCAGGTGTATGGGGGGAAGGATTTTTTATTTCCATTCCCGAATTTATTCATTACTTGTCATCATCCCGAATCGATGATGGATGGCGGTTCAATGCCATAATTTCGATGTTCATATACGGATAGAGCGGCAAGCCCTGTAGCAAGTTGTGCAACTCTTCATTGCTTTCAACATCAAAAATACTGATGTTTGAATACTTCCCGGTGATACGCCAGATATGACGCCACTTACCCTGACGTTGCAGATCCTGTGAATAGGCTTTTTCGACAGCCTTAATTTCATTGGCCTGTTCAAACGGCATATCTTTTGGAATGTTGACGTCCATTCGTACTTGGAAAAGCATGGGATTCTCCTGGAATTATTGACGACGCAAGTTGTCAATTTTGTTTTCATCCAACTCAATACCCAGACCTGGTCCTTTCGGAATCTCAAGTTCAAAGTTTTGATACTGGAGTGGGGTTTTTAAAATATCTTCAATCAGTAGCAGGGGGCCAAACAGTTCGGTGCCATAAGCGAGACTTTCAAAAGTCGAGAAGGCATGGGCAGAGGCGATGGTACCTACCGGGCCTTCCAGCATGGTGCCGCCATACAGATCGATACCAGCCAGCTGTGCCACTTTTGCAACTTCACAGCTTTCAATCAGGCCACCAGACTGCGCCACTTTGACTGCAAAAACTGATGAGCCATGCTGACGTGCGATCTGATAAGCAGACTGCGGACCCATCAAGGATTCATCCGCCATGATGGCGATATCAAAACGCTGGGTCAGACGTCGCATTGCATTCAGATTATCAATGGCACATGGCTGTTCAATCAGGTCAATGCCGCCGTCCTGGAGTAACTGAATGCCTTTAATCGCGTCCAGCTCTGACCAGGCACGGTTGACATCAACACGGATCGAAATGTCTTTGCCCAATGCCTCTTTAATGGCAAGCACATGTTCAACATCCTGTTCCACTGGACGAGAACCAATTTTCAGTTTGAAAATATTGTGGCGTTTGGCCGCAATCATTTTCTGGGCTTCAGCAATGTCTTTCTCGGTATTGCCAGATGCCAGTACCCACAGCACTGGTACGCTGTTACGTAAACGTCCACCTAGAATTTCACTCAGTGGCTGGCTCAGACGTTGTGCCTGAATATCCAGTAGCGCAGTCTGAATAGCACATTTGGCAAAACGGTTACCATTAATATTCTTTTTGATTGCTTGTAATGTCTGTGCAACATTCAAACCTGATAATGTTTTCAGAAGCGGTGCAAAGTAAGTCTCAATATTCACTTTGACACTTTCTGGGCTTTCTTCACCGTAGCCTAAACCGCCAATGGTGGTGGCTTCGCCCCAACCCACGTAACCGTCTTCGGTGGTGATTTTGACCAGGACCAGTGTCTGGGTTTGCATGGTTGCGACAGCCATCTTGTGAGGACGGATCGTCGGTATTTGAACCAGCAAGGTTTCAACTGACTTATACATAATTACGCTTCACATTCTTGCTTTAATGTTTTGACTTGATATACCTTAAAAGAATAATTTTGATTGGTCTAAGATCGATTTAGCATTTTTTTATACTTTAAAGGTATGCAGGAATATGGAACTCAGGCATTTGCGTTACTTTGTCGCAGTCGTCGAAGAACAAAGTTTTACCAAGGCGGCAGAAAAACTGTTTATTGCTCAACCACCTTTAAGCAGACAGATACAAAATCTGGAACAGGAACTGGATATTCAGCTCTTTGAAAGAGGTAGCCGACCGCTTAAGACCACAGAAGCAGGTCAATTCTTCTACCAGCATGCGGTTAAACTTTTGTCTAATGCGGAAGAAATCAAATCGATGACCAAGCGGATTGGCATCGCGGATCGCACCATTAGTATTGGTTTTGTTGGCTCGTTATTGTTCGGTTTACTGTCGCGTATTGTGTTTTTATTTAAGCAGCAACATCCCCAGCTCAAAATTGAGATGGTTGAAATGAATACTTCAGAGCAGATTCAGGCACTTAAGGAAGGGCGGATTGATGTCGGTTTTGGACGCTTGAGAATTTCAGATCCAGCAGTGAAACGGGTATTGCTGCGTGAAGAACGGCTGATGGTCGCGGCACATTCCAGCCATTTTCTTTCCCATCGAGATGGCGTGAACCTGGCGGAACTGGTAGATCAAACACTCTTTTTATATCCGAATAATGGTAAGGCTAATTTTTCTACCCAGGTGCGCGGTATATTTTCCGAGTATGGACTGGAACCGAAAAATATCCGTGCAGTCAGTGAATTGCAACTGGCGCTTGGTTTTGTGGCTGCTGGAGAGGGTGTTTGTATCGTGCCGGAAAGTGCCCAGAATATTCGTCTGGCTCATTTAAACTTTATCCCTTTATTAGATGAATTTGCGGTCAGTCCGGTCTTTATGGCTATCCGTAATATGGATGAAAGTGAATATATTCGTTATCTGTTTGATGCCGTCTATCAGGTCTATGATCTTGAAGCGATTAAATATGATCGTGCTGTATTTTAATTCAGATCAATACCTGTCTGGATCTTATAGGGAATAAAGCGAATCCATATTTTAATATTGAATGAAGGTTTCATTTTTTGGATGAATATCATTAAGGCACAGTAAATAAAGCCTTTTCTTGAAGGCAGACTTTATAGGTATAGAAGCATGCCTATTCAGTTTTGGACATTTATGCACATCTTCTGCATTGTGAATCTCATAAATTGAACTTCACAATTAGGAGGTGGAGATGTCTACAAATAAAGTGAATATAAATACGCTGATTGATGAAGCAAAGTTCACGCCTTTTCATTGGGGCGTCCTGATCTGGTGTTTGCTGATCATTATTTTTGACGGTTATGACCTGGTGATTTATGGCGTAGCTTTACCGCTACTGATGCAGGAATGGTCACTCAGTGCAGTACAAGCGGGATTGCTGGCCAGTACCGCCTTATTCGGAATGATGTTCGGTGCCATGACTTTCGGAACGCTATCCGACAAGTTGGGCCGTAAAAAGACGATCATGATCTGTGTGGCAATTTTTAGTGGTTTTACCTTCATCGGTGCTTTCGCCACGTCTCCGGTTGAATTCGGAATTTTACGTTTTCTGGCTGGTCTTGGCATTGGTGGTGTCATGCCTAATGTGGTGGCATTGATGACCGAATATGCCCCTAAACGTATCCGCAGTACGCTGGTTGCCCTGATGTTTAGTGGTTATGCGATTGGCGGGATGACTTCTGCATTACTGGGTGCATGGCTGGTGCCACAATTTGGCTGGAAAATCATGTTCTTGCTTGCGGGTGCTCCTCTACTGTTCCTGCCAATACTCTGGAAATATTTACCAGAATCATTGATGTACCTGACTAACAAGCAGCAAACAGCTCAAGCGCAGCATATTATTCAAAAGATTTCTCCAACACAGGTAATTACCAGTGATACCCAGTTTGTATTGAATGAAGTGAAAAAGGGTGATGAGGCGCCATTAAAAGCCCTGTTTCAACAAGGTCGTACATTCAGTACCTTCATGTTCTGGATTGCTTTCTTTATGTGTCTGCTGATGGTGTATGCATTGGGAAGCTGGTTACCAAAACTGATGATTCAGGCAGGCTACTCGCTGGGTGCAAGCATGATCTTCCTGTTTGCCCTGAACATTGGTGGAATGGTGGGCGCGATTGGTGGCGGCTATCTGGCAGATCGATTCCATATCAAAAAAGTTCTGACCATTATGTTCCTCTGTGGTGCTATTGCGTTAATTCTGCTTGGCTTTAACAGTCCACAATTTGTGCTCTATACCCTAATTGCTATAGCAGGTGCTGCAACGATTGGCTCACAAATTCTGCTCTATACCTTTGTAGCACAATATTATCCATCGACTGTACGTTCTACCGGTATGGGCTGGGCATCAGGCATTGGTCGTATTGGTGCCATCGTTGGACCAGTCTTGACAGGTGCATTGCTGACGATGGAACTACCACACCAAATGAATTTCTTTGCCATTGCGATTCCGGGCGTGATTGCTGCGCTGGCAATTTTTCTGGTGAATCTGAAAGCATCTGTAGATGGTGAAGTCCTTGCAACGTCTAATGTAAAGCGGAGTCTATTGGCAAAAGAAGTGACACATTAAGTTAAATTTCAATCAATAAAGATAATATTCCCAATGATATAGATCGCCATCGCAAACGGTGGTGATCGGTTGCTAGAATCAAATTGCACAATAAAAAAGCGAGTTTAGGATGAACATGACGCAATTATTTAACCAAGTAACAATGAACAAACCAACTTTAAAACGTACGGTTTTGATGAGCATGATGGCAGTGAGTTTCGGGGGCATCAGCTTGTCGGCTCAGGCACAGACTTCAGCTCAGCCTAGTCAGCAAGAAATCGAGCAATTGCGTCAGGAAGTTCAGGCCTTGCGCGCACTGGTTGAACAGCAGCAAGCCCAGACAGCGACGGTAAATGCTCCTGTAGCACCAGTATCAGTAAATACGCCTGCAACTAAACCTGTCATGAAAATTGCCAGCGGTGCCGAGTTTAATCTCTACGGTAATATTCGTGCCGATGCTTCCTATCAGGCAGAAGGTGGTTCGGCTACGCGCATGTATAATCAGATTAATGCTGTTCCACTTGAGGGATCTGGTGAGCGTAGTGATGAGCTTAAGTCAACACTTTCTGCTACACGCTTAGGCATGGACTTTAAAGCACCAGTTGGTGCTGGAGATAAAGCCCTGAGCGGTAAAATTGAAGTGGACTTTTTGGGTGGTGCTGGGCTTGATAACCTGCGTATCCGTCATGCGTATATCAGTTATGCGAATTGGTTAATTGGTCAAACCTGGTCTAACTTTGCGCTACCTGATTATATGCCAGAAACTGTCGATGCTTTGGCTTATGCAGGTGGTGCAGTAAAACGTACACCTCAGGTTCGTCATACCAGTACCTTTAGTCCTGCTACCAATCTGGTCCTTGCAGTAGAAGATCCAAAAGATGCCACCATTACTGGTATTAAACAACGTCTACCGGCTTTGACAGCACGTCTAAATCATAAGTTTGCTGATAATCTTTCCGTCAGTGCCCGTGCCATGGGGAATGAAAAGCGTGTCAATGAAGATGAAAAAATGGCATGGGGTGTAGGTCTGGGTGCAAAATATGAAGTCGTACCCGGTACTACTTTAAAAGCCGACTATTATCATGTTAAAGGTGATAGCAGCTTTGTATCCTATGCCAATACAGGGGTAGTGGCAGCAGATGGTAATCTATATCAAAGTGAATTTGATTCAATTACTGTCGGTATCACCCAGCAGTTTAATGACAAACTGCGTGGTACTCTAGGCTATGGCTATATGAATTTTGATGAAGATCAAGCTTATATCAATGCTGTTACTGACAAAACCAAATCTAATAAAGACTTATGGCAAGCGTGGGCTAACGTGTTCTATAGCCCAACCAAGCCTTTAAGTTTCGGTCTGGAATATGTCTATGGTGAGCGTACCGCTTTGGAAGCAGCAAGTAATGGCAATAACAAAGGTGAAGATAACAGGGTTAATGCTGTTGCGATCTATAGCTTTTAATACTTCTCAGATTATATTTTGAAAAGCGTGAACCCAGTTCACGCTTTTTTATTGTCTTCAATTTGATGAATGATCCGATCTACAACTCTAGCGAGTTCATCTGTCCATTCAAAAGAACAATTTAATCGAATAAAGTTCTGTGCTGTATGTTTAGGCCTGAACAGCAGACTCGGTGCAATGGAAATGTTCTGCTTAAGCAGATCTGTATATAGCTGCTGGGAATCCATGCCTTCAGGTAGTTCTACCCACAGAAAATAGCCTGTTGGGTAATAGTGAATCTTACAATCTTCAGGCAGTCTGGCTTTGAGTTCCTGATAAAAACGTTTTTTATTTTGATCTAAATGCCGGCGCAGACCACGCAAATGCTTCTCATAATGATGATGCGCCACAAAATCTACCAATGTATTTTGTAAAAGCGGACTCACACTTAGTGTACTCATCAACTGTACATGCTGAATGGCATTAGAATATAGGCCTGCAAAGACCCAGCCGACCCGTGCACCCATGCCTAGCGTTTTAGAAAATGAACCGCAATGCAGCACCATATTGTGCTGATCAAAATATTTCACTGAAATTGGTTTTTCCTTGCCAAAGTTCAGTTCCTGATAAACATCATCCTCAATCAGATGCACCTGATACTGAGTTAAGCACTGTGCAATATGTTCTTTGATCTCTGCAGACACCGTATAGCCAATCGGGTTCTGTGCGTTCAACATCAGCCAGCAGACTTTGATTGGATATTGTTTCAGGACTTTTTCAAAAGCTTTTAGATCAAAACCACATTCAGGATCATCCGGAAGAGTAATGACATTCAGTCCTAGTCTTTCAGCAGCCTGCCAGGCCCCATAAAATACGGTTTCCTGTAAAAGAATATAGTCACCTGGTTGGGTGAGTGCCTGTAGAGACAGATTTAGGGCATCCAATGCGCCAGATGTAATGACGATGTCATCTGAATGGCATGATATACCCTGTAATTGATAACGTCCGGCAATGATCTGGCGCAGTTCCAGATTGCCCGGTGGCATATTTGGATGATTCAAATAACTGTTTTTACGTTTGGAATGCTGTGAGAGTAGCTGCATAAATTTGCTATTAAACAGCAGTTCTGGATTAGGAAATGCTGATCCCAACGGGATAATATCCGGTGCCTGGGTATCTTTCAGATAGTTGAACACCACCGAATTGATCTGTATTTTCTCGTGAGCTAGTGATGTGTCTGTATTGGACGTTATTTCATGATCAGCACGTTCTGCAATGTAGTAACCGGATTTATCTTTAGCATACAGCCAGCCTTGTGCTTCAAGCTCCTGATAGGCATTTAACACTGTCATCAGGCTATAACCGGAAAGTTCGGACTGCTCACGCAGTGAAGGAAGTTTGTTATGGGCTTTCCAGATTCCGTCCTCAATCATATGGCGAATACTAAGCGCGAGTTTTTCAAACTTATACATGCATCAAAAAATAAAAAATGGAAATTTATCTGCATATATAACATGTTTAGTCGGGTTAAATATAACAGTTGCGGCAGTTATCACTGATCTGTTATGTTTTTTTAGGCAGTTTTTGTATCTACTCATTTTTTGCAATGTGGCTGAATATAAAGATAGTCCCTAAATCCAGCGACAGGTGAGCAGATGACTCCAGACGAACAGAAAAAAGCACCGAAATATGCAGACAGCAGCATTTCTGATGTAGCTTTTAAAAGAATGATTATTTGGTTCGCTATTTATGTGGGCTTGTTCTGTCTGGGCGTGGCCCTGGTGGTCAACGCGGATAACCTGTTCTTTTCAGGGCTCAAATAAACAAAAATCCCGGTTTAATGACCGGGATTTTTATTCATATAATCATTCCATTATAAAAAATTATACTTTTTGATTACTTCCGTAAACGACATAGTTTTTGTCACATTTTGCTACTTGCTTTCATCTTTTTCCTTGCTAGATTCAAGCAAGTGGTAAGTTTATTTTGCAGTATTTGCTAATCGGCACACCATGGGTAAATAAAAAATATTTAAAAAATCTCGATAACAATATGGACGTATAACAAGGATAAAGGAGCACAACATGCTTGGAAATATGATGTTTCAGCCCTTACTGATCAGCAGCATGATTGAGCATGCAGGACGCTATCATGCCGATACTGCGGTAATTTCAAAAAATACTGATCTCAGTATGACCCATACTAGCTGGGGTGAGATTCGCAGTAATGCCAAACGTTTTGCCAATGTGTTGAATCAACTGGGACTGCAACATGGCGACCGTGTCGCGACCATTGCATGGAATAACCATCGACACCTGGAATCCTGGTACGCCATTTCAGGAAGTGGCTTTGTTTGCCACACGATTAATCCACGTTTGTTCCCTGAACAGCTGGTATTTATTATTAATGATGCATCAGACCGGGTAATTCTGTTTGATAAAACTTTTGCCCCATTAATTAAAGCCGTCAAACCGATGCTGAGTAAAGTAGAACACTTTATCTGTCTGGATTCAAAAGACGAGGCCATTCTTGAGGCTATTCCAGATGTGAAATTTTATGATGAGCTCATTGCTGATCAATCTGATGATTTTGATTGGCCTGAACTTAATGAAAATGCAGCAAGCTCACTGTGTTATACCTCGGGGACTACAGGTCATCCAAAGGGTGTTTTATATAGTCATCGTTCAACTACATTACATAGTTTTGCGATCAGTTTGCCGGATTCTTTGAATGTTTCTGCACGAGATATTATGCTGCCTGTCGTACCGATGTTCCATGTGAATGCCTGGGGTACGCCATATGCAGCATCGATGGTTGGCTGTACTTTGGTATTGCCAGGTCCAGGTCTGGATGGCGCGAGTCTGATTAATCTGATTGACACCTATAAAGTATCAGTTGCACTGGGTGTCCCGACTATCTGGCAAGGTTTGATTGCAGCAGCGCAACAGTCTGGTTCCAATTTGGAAAGCCTGAAACGCAATGTCGTCGGCGGCTCGGCATGTCCACCTTCAATGCTACAAGTATTTAAAGAACAGTTTGATTGTGAAACTATCCATGCCTGGGGGATGACTGAAACCAGTCCACTTGGCACAGCCAATCAGATTAAAGCCAAGCATCTGGATTTGAGTAAAGAAGAGCATTTAGAAATCCGTCTTTCTCAAGGTCGTTCACCATTTGGAGTTGATCTGCGTTTAACTGATGAAGAAAATGGCTCGAATGAAATTACCCGCGATGGTGAAACCACAGGCAATCTGCAGATTCGTGGTCACTGGATTATCAATAACTATTTTGGCAAGGAAGAATCTTCTTTAACTGCTGATGGCTGGTTTGATACGGGTGATATCGCTACCTTGAATGAAGATGGCTTTATGAAGATCAGTGACCGTGCCAAGGATCTGATCAAGTCAGGTGGCGAATGGATCTCCTCGGTTGAACTGGAAAATCTGGCCATGGGTCATCCGCAAATAGCCATGGCAGCTGTCATTGCTGCACAGCATCCAAAATGGGATGAACGCCCAATCCTGATTGCAATCAGAAAACCTGACAGTCAGCTCACGGAGCTTGAACTGCTGGATTATTTTGCTGACAAAGTAGCGAAATGGCAGGTGCCAGACAAAGTGATTTTTGTCGATGCAATTCCATTAAGTGGCACTGGCAAGATGCTGAAAAAAGACTTACGAGAAAAGTTCGGAACAGTATTACTGGATCAGGAAATTGAGCTCAGCCCGGCTGTAGAATAATACCTATAAAATCATCTTAAATAAAAAGGCTGACTACAGAAATGTGGTCAGCCTTTTGCATGTTTATAGCCATAAAACTCATAAAAAATAGTCGATCCAGATGAGGTGAACTGGCATGAAATGACTTGAAGAATTACAGACTGAAACCGAGCTCTAATCAAAAACGTATCATTTTGTCCGACAAAAAACAGGAATTCTATCGATAGAAACATGATTTGACCCGAATTGACATGGCACGAATCATAAAAGCCTATATTCTGAATGCAGAATAAATAGACAGATGTGCATTAATTCTGTATCTATACGAGGTAATAACAATGACAACTATGCAAAGCTACAAGCCTCACTGGATCCGAGAAGACTTCATTGATTTCATTGCTGAAAAATTTCATCCAACTTTGGCATTGAAAAAGGTTAAGGCGGAAGTCATGAGCATCCAGCTTATTGGTCATGATTTCTATAAGATTCAGCTGCGTCCGAATTTCAACTTTCAGGCTAAAAAATTTCAGCCCGGACAGAATGTGGCTGTTACTTTAAGGCTAGATGGTGTTTTGCATCAGCGTCATTATTCTGTCGTTACGATTCTAAAAAATGGTGATGTCATTATTGCAGTGAAACAGCAGGGCAAAGTATCTCGTGCCTTGAGTTCTTTGCAGCTGGGTGCAGTGGTAGAACTTTCACAGCCACAGGGCGAATTCACTATGCTGAATTCCCCTAAACCCATTTTAATGCTGGCTTCAGGCAGCGGAATCACCGCAATTTATTCCTTGCTGCAAAAAGCTGTGGTGCAGTTTCAGCATCCGATTGATCTGATCTATTTTACCCGTGATGATGCGTTTCATGCTGAAATTAAAACGCTAACACTGATGCATCCACATCTGAAATATCATCATTTTAATACTGTGGAGCATAAGCAGCATCTCAGCCTACAGTTACTCAACAAGCTGGTACCAGATTTTGAACAGCGTGAAATTTATGCCTGTGGTTCAGCGGTAATGATGAAAACAGCGCACCGTATTGCCGAAAAGCTTTCTGTGAAATCCAGTTTCCATTCTGAATATTTCCAGATCGTGGTGGATGAAAAAGTAAAAGCACAACCCGTGCAATTCCAACGATCGCATCAGGAGTTTCAAGCCAGCTCTACCATTCTGGAAAGTGCTGAACAGGCAGGTTTGCGTCCTGCACATGGTTGCCGTATGGGGATCTGTAATACCTGTTCTTGTACCAAAGTCAGTGGCTCGGTGAAAAATATCCTGACTGGTGAAATCGATCACGAGAGCAATACCCCGATTAAACTGTGTATCTCCCAGGCCGTTAGTCCTGTGGTGATTAATCTTTAATCTCTAGAAAAATAAGAAGGTACTCCCATGAATATGCAAATTGATTTTAAGCGGCACAGTAAGACCCAATTTTTAAGCCCTGAACAGATTCAGGAATTTGGTGCCAAAGTGGAGGCGATTCGCCGTGAAGTGATGGATGATTTAGGTGAAAAAGATGCTGAATACATCTATAAAATCCGTAATTTTGTCCGCTATAGCGAAATTGCTTCCCGGGGCATGCTGATGGTGGCCGGTTGGTTACCACCTGTATGGCTGGCGGGGACAGGTCTGCTCGGTATTTCCAAAATTGTGGAAAATATGGAACTGGGTCATAACGTGATGCACGGACAGTTCGACTGGATGAATGATCCGAGTCTGAATGGTTCAACTTATGACTGGGATACCATTGCCACTGGAGATGACTGGAAATATACCCATAACTATATCCACCATACTTATACCAATATTGTCGGCATGGATCATGATGTTGGTTATGGCCTGATTCGTGTCAGTGAATCTCAGCCATGGGAGCTGCGTTTTATCTGGAATATTCCATTGACAATTCAGTTGATGGTGTTCTTCGAATGGTACGTGGGTCTACAGCGCCTGCATCTGGAAGATGTAATTGCCTATAAAACCAAAACCTGGAAACAGGTCTGGGATGAAGCAGCGCCATTACGTAAAAAAATGCGCCGTCAGGTGTTGAAAGATTATGTATTTTTCCCATTGATTGCGGGTCCAAATGCCATTCCAGTATTTACTGGCAATGCAGTCGCCAATGTGATTCGCAGCCTGTGGGCTTCAGCGGTAATCTTTAATGGCCATTTCACTGAAGATGCTGAAACCTTCGAGATGGATAATACTGACAATGAAACCCGTGCGGAATGGTATCTGCGTCAGATCCGTGGTTCAAGTAATTTCAGTGGCACTGAATGGCTTCATATTTTAAGTGGTAACTTGAGCCATCAGATTGAGCACCATTTATTCCCGGACATGCCGGCGAACCGCTATTCCGAAGTCGCACCAAAAATCAAAGCGCTCTGTGCTGAGTACGGTATTCACTATAACGAAGCCAGCTTTATGAAACAGTTTTCGACCGTTTGGGTTCGCGTTGCAAAATGCTCGGTACCAAACGAATGGCATGCACAAATTGCAGAAAAAGTGCAAAGCGCAAAATTTATATTGAATGCTGTAAAAGCCAAGTTTTTTTAATCACTTTTCTTTAACAGCATCAAGTATTGATGTTTCTTAACCAGTTTGGTACTCCTCAATAACTTTGGATGGGTTATTGAGGATTTTTTTATCTGAGCTTCTTATACATATCAACTTGGTTGTAGATTGTCTTGGATCTAGTACTATTAGTTCCAATAAGCTTAAAAAATACTAATACCTTATCAAATTGAAGTATTGTAAAATATTTGATTCATTAGAATAATTAAGTAATACATCATATTTTATGGATAAAATGTGAAGAATTCTTTTCAAAAAAACACTCATGCAAAACAGACTTGGTACGGCTGAAACGCTTTGCCTACAACAACTCGCTAAACTTTAGGAAAGTTATTTTTATAATGGCGGCGTCGTAACATTCAAGGTTTTAGTTTTGAAATATCTTAAATATTTTTCAGGAATCTCCTTATTATTGCTATTAACTGCTTGTAACACCACTGAAGCGCCAGCTCCAGATTATCAAGGCAACTGGAAGAACACTCTGGAAAATCCAAAACTTGAAAATATCCTGGTAATTGCTAAAAATGGTGAAAATTATCTGATTACCAATACCATCAAAGATAAGGAAACCGGTAAAACAGAGAAAAAGAACCCGATGCCCGCGGCTGTGAATGAAAATGGCATGCTTCAGTTGAATGCAGGGGCGGGAATAGTCGATTTTGTAATTGATGAGAAAACTGGCAACCTTGTAGGGTCAGGTTCAGTCTACAAAAAAGCCAAATGATGCTCTAATCTAATCCATTCAGAGATAACAAAATAGATGTCATGAAATGGAATCATTCATGACATTTATTTATATAGATATTTAAGCAATATGCTTTAATAATTCGGTAAAATTCTGCACAAAATAATTTGCTCTGGCTTTAATCAGATCGATTTCATGAGCAGAATACTGATCATAAATTGCCACTACCTCTATCCCTGCATTATTCGCAGCTTCTACACCAATTAAAGAATCTTCAATAATCAGGCAATCTTTGGCTTCAATTTTGAAATACTCAAGCACATTCAGATAAACTTCTGGATGTGGCTTGATGTTCTGGACATTTTCGCGGGTGAGGATTAAGGCAAAATCATCATCAAAGCTGATTTTAGCGTTAATATTTTGATTATTGTCCTGATAATGCTGCACATTGAATAAACTGGTGGTTGTGGTTAAGGCCAGTAGTATCTCTTGTTTTTTCAGGGCCTGGATTATAAGTTCCGCCTGAGGTTTTAATTCGACCACATGATCCAGAAAATGTCGTGAAATACTGTAACGGCGGTATTTGACGTCTTCTTTGTTCAGTTTAAAACCGTATAGTTCTTTTAAATAATCACAATATTCCAGATAAGGATCAGGCAAATGTCGAAAGGCTGTCAACTGTAGATCCCGCTGCTGCTGGATCAATTTTAAATTGGCTTTTATACCGGAAAGCTCATAAATCAGGGCAGCATCGACCTGATTCCAAATGCCTACAGAATCAATCAACGTACCATCCAGATCAAAACAGACTAGCTTTTTGTTCTGAAACATGACACTTTTCCCTTAATTTCCACAGTCTATTCTGCGCGGCTGAGTATATAACATGCTGCTTAAGTGTTTAAGCTCAAGTAAAAGAGAAGGACGATTCATTTTAGGTAAAGGGAATACTTGACTGGATTGCATAGCAACTAAACAATATTTTTATCGCAAAATGCGTCTTCAATAATCATATGAATAGTTGCAAAGTGTTATATTTGGACATTGGCACTGATTCAAATTGTGCGGATGATAGAACCGCCAAAATGATTAAAAGAATTGAAGGAAATGTTTTCTGTGTTTGAACTTGACTGTAAATTGCTCAGCATCTTTTATTATGTCTACAAATTTAAGAACGTCTCCCATGCAGCCGATTATCTGGATATGAGCCAACCGACGGTGAGTAATCTGCTCAATAAAATCCGTCAGCATTATAATGATCCTTTATTTTTGCGTATTGGCAATGAAATGGTGCCGACTGAACTGTCAAAACAACTGTTTCCACTGGTCAGTGAAGCCTTGAGTAAAGTCGAAATCATCAATAATTTTACCGTTGATTTTGACCAGACCACTTCACAGCAGAAATTTACCATTGCCATGACCGATGTGTCGCATTTGGTTTTACTGCCTAAAATTTCGCAATATTTAAAACAGCATGCTTCGCATATTCGTTTAAATGTACGTGCCATTACTTCTGAAACCAGTTATCAGATGGCCAATGGCGAAATTGACCTGGCGATTGGTTTTTTACCCCATCTGGAAAACGGTTTTTATCAGCAGAAACTGTTTGAGCAATATTATGTGGTGATTGCTTCCAAAAATCATCCGCGACTGAGCGAAAACAGTCTAACCACCGAACAGTATATTAATGAACCCCATATCGATATTGATGCCGGAATGGGGCATTACCACATTGAAAATGAGCTGTTAAATTTAGAACTGAAACGCAATATCTTGATGCGCTTACCCAGTTATCTGGGCGTTGGGTTGGTGGTGCAGGAAACCGATGCGATTGCGACCGTACCTTATTATTTAAGTGAAGTGTTATTGTCGCGTGGCAATTTACAGATTTTTGATGCGCCGATTAACTTTCCGACCTATGCGGTGAAGCAATATTGGCATATGTCCTGTCATCATAAAACCAGCCATCAGTGGCTACGTCAGATGTGTTATGAACTGTTTTCGAAAATGAATGTTTTAGATGATCCGATGCATAAAATCATTCATCAATAATTCATTTATTTGTGGTGATGATATCAGGTGATTTTATCCGGGGTCATTAAGGCCTGGTTGATATACAGTTTAATCAGGCGTTCACGAGAACCAATCGATTTCTGGTAATGGGTTGAATTGAGCAGTAGCGACGCGCCATAAGTGACGGTCCAGATATAGGATAAATAATCACGAATTGACATGGCACTGTTAAAGGATTTCAGATATTCATCTGTCATGTCTTTAATTTCAATAATGCGTTCTTCACGCACCTGATACAGTTCTTCAAATAATTCTTTCAGTTTGCGTTCATTATTGGTTAATCGTTCTTCAATGACATGCAATAAAATGGTTCGGTTGGAATTTAACATGTTATAGAGCATGTACTGTGAAACATAAGTTTTAATATTGTTTTTATATTTTTTCGAAATTTCCAATAATCTTTTTTCATTCAAAATAATCAGTTCTAAATAGAGCTGATTCTTGCTTTTAAAATGTTTATAGATGGTGCCTTTGGCAATATCAAGTTCAGAGGCAAGTTCAGCAAGCGTGATATCTTGATTGTTATCTAACAACAGGGTTTCCGCCATGGTTAAAATTTTCTCTTTACGTAATTGAAAATTTTGTTGACGTACTGTATTCATCGCACAGATCCCAGAAAAACATAAAAAGCGGACTCAACATATACCTATACCAGTGAGATGGCAACTCAACTAATGTCGGATATGAGCCAAAAACAAAGCACTGTTTTGTTTTTAGCGCCAGGGCAAATATTATTTTAAAATTTAACTTATCTTCTCAATTGCATAGCAGAAATTAAAAGTCAATCATTGAGAACCTGAGAGGTCAATAATCATCAATAAAATTCCAATTGGGCCATAATTATTTTATTGTTTTTTGGCGTTGAAAAAGGGACTCACCCATAAAACGCAAAGAGCAGATATGCTGATTTAACCGTATTTGATTCACGATTTAAGTTTCGGTTTGATGGTGAATGGTTCAGTTTAAAGTGATTTACAGAAACCATGTTTTATTCGTCACTCATAAGCGTGATGATGAAATTATGTATAGCTACTTAACACTCGAGCTGATGAGTAAAGTGTTCAAAGCTGGTTTTCGCTGCATTCATTTCTCCACATGGATGTTGAAAACCGCGTGAATGCCCAGATTTTACTTATATAGATGTACGTTGAAATAAATCCGTTATTTCAGTATAGGTTTTACAACTTAAAAAAGCGCTTCAATATTTTTAATGCGAAGTCTTCACATAAGGAAAGCAATATGCCTATTTATAACGCACCGCTTAAAGACATGGAATTTATTTTAAATGATGTATTTAAGGCAGATGAATTCTGGCAGGGCAATGAAAACCTCGCACATTTAGATATGGCTACGGCGAATGCGATTTTAGAGGAAATGGCGAAGTTTTCTAAAAATGTCATCCTCGATTTAAACCGCAGCAGTGATGAAGAAGGCGGCGCACAGTTCAATAATGGTGTGGTGACGACACCGAAAGGATTTAAAGAAGCATTTAAACAGTTTGCTGAGGGTGGCTGGGTTGGCCTGGGTGCATCTGAAGAATGGGGCGGTCAGGGCATGCCTAAAATGCTGACCGTACTGGCTGATGAAATGATCTGGAGTACTAACCCGTCATTCATGCTGTACCCATTACTGACAGTGGGTGCAGGTATGGCCATTAATGACCGTGCTTCACAACAACAGAAAGAAACCTATCTGCCAAAATTCTACACCGGTGAATGGTCAGGTACCATGTGCTTGACAGAGCCACATTCTGGTACTGATCTAGGCATTATCAAAACCAAGGCTGAACCGAATGAAGATGGTTCATTCAACATTACCGGAACTAAAATCTTTATTACCAGCGGCGAACACGACCTGTGTGAAAACATCATCCACCTGGTTCTGGCAAAAACACCAAATGCGCCTGCCGGTTCACGTGGTATTTCCTTATTCATCGTACCGAAATTCCATGTCAATGCAGATGGTTCGGTCGGTGAACGTAATGCAGTATCTGCGGGTTCAATTGAACACAAGATGGGGATCAAGGGTTCTGCCACTTGTGTCATGAACTTTGACGGCGCTAAAGGCTATATCGTAGGTAAAGAAAACGAAGGTCTGGCAGCCATGTTCGTGATGATGAACTACGAACGTTTATCGATGGGGATTCAAGGCATTGGTGCGGCTGAATTTGCCTACCAGAATGCTGCACAATATGCGACGGATCGTTTGCAAGGCCGTTCGGCTACCGGTGCAAAATTTCCTGAAAAACCGGCAGACTCAATTCTTGTACACGGTGATGTACGCCGTATGCTGTTAAATGTCCGTGCTAACAACGAAGCATCCCGTGCCTTTGCTGTGTATGTGGGTCAACAGCTGGATATCACGAAGTATTCAACCGATGCTGAAGCCGTTCGTAAAGCCAATGACCGTGTTGCATTGTTAACCCCAATTGCAAAAGCTTACTTAACCGACAAGGCTCTTGATTCAAGCCTGGAAGCGCAAATGGTATTTGGTGGTCATGGTTATATTCGTGAATGGGGCATGGAACAATGTATTCGTGACTTGCGCATTTCCCAAATTTACGAAGGCACCAACGGTGTTCAGGCCATTGACCTGATTGGTCGTAAGACCATCAAATGTGGTGGTGCATACGTTGCTGAATACATAGCTGAAATTCGTGAATTTGCACAAGGTCTGGATGATGCCTTGTCGATTAAAGCCGCTGTATTGGATGTTTGTACACAGGTTGAAGACATTACTACCTTCATTGTAAACCAGGCTAAAACCTCACCAGACTTCAGCAATGCAGTTGCTGTAGATTATTTACATGTGGTTGGATTACTCAGCTTTGTTTATATGTACGCCCGCATTAGTCAGGCCGCTCAACCTAAACCAGAAAGTTTCTTCCAGAACAAACTGGTCTTGGCAGACTACTATGTAGCCAAAGTTTTACCTGACTTGGCAGCACGTATACAACGTATTCAAGCCGGTGCCGATGTGGTGATGCAGTTGCCAGAAGAGTATTTTACTGCTCAATCTTAAGATTGATCACCTGGGTTTAACAAAGATGGAAATGACATGGGCTAAGTGTATAGCTCATGTCAAACAACAAGATTTATAAATTAGGACGGAAAAAATGATTGTTATCGTAAATGGTGTTCGTACTGCAATGGGTGGCTTCCAAGGCGCTTTTTCTTCATGTACAGCACCAGATTTAGGTGCCGCGGCAATTAAAGAAGTTGTTGCGCGTTCTGGTTTACAACCTACAGATATTGATGAAGTAATTTTTGGCTGTGTACTACCAGCCGGTTTAAAACAGGGACCTGCGCGTCAGGCTATGCGTCAGGCAGGTTTACCTGACACTACGGGTGCAACCACCATTAATAAAATTTGTGGTTCAGGTATGAAAGCGGTGATGCAGGCTGCCGATGCAGTAAAAGCGGGCTCAGCAGAGATTGTGGTCGCTGGCGGTATGGAGTCGATGAGTAATGCACCATATTTACTCGATAAAGCACGTGCCGGCCACCGTATGGGACATGGCAAAATTACCGATCACATGTTCCAGGAAGGTCTGGAAGATGCTGAAACCGGTCTTTCTATGGGCGTTCTTGCTCAACAAATGGCCGACAAGAAAGGCTATACCCGTGAACAGCAAGATAACTTTGCGATCAGCTCATTGAATAAAGCAGTGACTGCCATCAACAATGGTTATTTTAAAGCAGAAATCGTGCCTGTGACGGTGTCTTCACGTAAAGGTGATGTGGTAGTTGAGCAAGATGAACAGCCGTTAAATGCCAAAGCTGATAAAATTCCCACTTTGCGTCCAGCATTTAAAAAAGACGGCACCATTACCGCTGCCAATTCCAGCTCGATTTCAGATGGTGCATCGGCATTAGTCATCACTTCAGAAGAAATTGCCGCAGAGCGTGGTTTACAGCCTTTAGCGAAAATTGTCGCCTATGCTTCAAACTCGCAACATCCAACAGAGTTCAGCATTGCACCGGTCGGCGCGATAGAAAAAGTTTTGAAAAAAGCTGGCTGGGATGCTCAAGAAGTTGATCTTTGGGAAATCAATGAAGCCTTTGCCATGGTGACGATGGCAGCTATGGATGCTTTCAATCTGGATGAAGCAAAAGTCAACATCAATGGTGGCGCTTGCGCATTAGGTCATCCACTCGGTTCATCAGGTTCACGTATTATCGTGACTTTATTGCATGCCTTAAAACGTACCGGCGGTAAAAAAGGGATTGCTGCTTTATGTATCGGTGGTGGTGAAGCAACCGCCGTTGCAGTTGAACTGATCTAAAAAGCCTCCGTACAGGAGAGCGATAAGTAACGAATTGGAATTCGATAAGCAATAACAGCCACCATTCCAGCACGTTGGGATGGGGGCAACAAATATGTTTATTTTTTTGAGATTTTTATTATGAATGGTTTAGATCGCATTCGCTTAGTCTCCCTTCGCGACAAAGTCATGTCTGCTGAACAGGCGATTGAATTGATTCAAGACGGTGCTGTAGTCGGTTTAAGTGGTTTTGGTGGTGCAGGTGAGGCAAAAACGGTACCGTTGGCTCTGGCTGAACATGCCAAAGAGCACCCATTAAGAATAACGCTGGCGACAGGTGCAAGCTTGGGCAACAAAATTGATGGCCGTCTAAATGAAGCCCATGCGATTGAGCGCCGTTATCCTTATCAGGCTGACCCGGGTCTACGTAAATCCATCAATGCTGGTGAAGTGATGTATATCGATCAGCATTTGTCTGAAATGGCAGATAACATTCGTCATCACAACTTACCGCGTATTAATGTGGCGGTGATTGCAGCAACGGCGATTACTGAAGATGGTCAGATTATTCCAACCGGTTCATGCGGTAACTCGGCGAACTTTGTGGAAATGGCAGACCATGTGATTATCGAAATTGATAACACCATCAATCCGGTGCTGGAAGGCGTACATGATATTTATGTACCAAAGGCCCGTCCGAACCGTGCACCGATTCCTCTAATTCATGCGGGTGATCGGATTGGCACAGTGGGGATTCAGGTCAGTCCGGAAAAAATTTCTGCCATTGTGCTGAATGACCTTCCAGATACCTCTTTCAATATGGATGATCCGGATGATGATACGTTATCGATTGCTAAACATCTGATTCAGTTCTTTGAAGGTGAAGTGGCAGCAGGGCGTTTGCCGCAAAATCTGGGTCCGCTACAGTCGGGTGTGGGTTCTATTGCCAATGCTGTTTTTTCAGGCTTTGAACATTCAAATTTCCATCATCTGGAAATGTATTCCGAAGTCCTACAGGACTGTACCTTTGAATTGATTGATTCAGGCAAAATGACTTTTGCTTCAGGCTGTTCAATGACCCTGTCAGATTCTTGTGCCAAACATGTGATGCAGAATTTTGAGAAATACAAAGACAAGATTGTGCTGCGCCCACAGGAAATTTCCAATAATCCTGAACTGATCCGCCGTTTGGGGATCATTGCCATTAACACGGCGCTGGAATTTGATATTTACGGAAACGTCAATTCGACCCATGTCACCGGTACCAAAATGATGAACGGTATTGGCGGTTCGGGTGACTTTACCCGTCATGCACATCTGGCGATTTTCGTGACCAAGTCTGTGGCCAAAGGCGGAGCGATTTCTTCTGTCGTGCCAATGGTGAGTCATACTGACCATACCGAACACGATATTGATGTATTGGTGACAGAAAACGGTCTGGCAGATTTGCGTGGTCTGGCTCCGCGTGAACGTGCCCGCAAGATTATCGATTTATGTGCGCATCCAGATTATCGGGATGCCCTCAATGATTACTTTGAACGTGCTTGCCAGCGTGGTGGACAAACCCCGCATATTCTTGACGAAGCCTTGTCTTGGCATGCAAAATTTGAAGAGACCGGCAGTATGCAGAAAACTGCATAAATCAAAATTGGTATAAGCTGTGATAAAAAACCCATCTCGTGATGGGTTTTTTTCTTTCTTCATTAAAGCTGTACAAAAATTTCAAAAAATCACCACAGCAAAACAGATGCAGTATTGCTGAAACGCTTTGTCAACAAGATCTGGCTTAACCTGAAGAGGGTTCTTTCTATAATGACCGCATCGTAACCCTCAAGGTCTCAGTTTTGAAATATCTTCAATATTTTTCAGCCATCCCATTATTATTGCTATTAACTGCTTGTACTACCGAAGCCCCAGATTATCAGGGGACTTGGAAAAATACGCTGGAAAACCCGAAACTTGAAAATGCACTGGTGATTGCCAAAAATGGGGACAATTATTTCCTTACCAATACCTTAAAAGATAAAGAGACGGGTAAAACTGAAAAGAAAAATCCTGTTCCTGCATCAGTCGGCAAGAATGGTTTCCTTGAAGTAAACGCAGGTGCAGGCGTCGTGGATTTTGCAATTGACGAGAAAACCGGCAATCTGGCCGGCTCAGGCTCAATCTATAAAAAAGCCAAATAACCCATAAAAGCAATAATTAACAAACAATGTATCTCTATAAGATGTCATGAAATCTATGATTCATGACATCTTTTTTTTAGTTTAAAGAACTTAATAACGCTGCAAAATCTTCAACAAAATAATCCGTTTTCGTACGAATTTCATCTATTTCATGTGCCGAATATTGATCATAGATGGCCACGACATCGATGCCAGCATGATTTGCCGCTTCCACACCAATGAGCGAATCTTCAATAATCAGGCATTGTTCTGGCTTTAGATCAAAATGTTGCAGTGCCTTTAAATACACCTCTGGATGAGGCTTGATGTTGTCGACATTTTCACGCGTTAACATCAATGAAAAATCGTTGGCGAAATCAATTTTGTTATTGATGAGTTTGTTATTTTCTTGATAACGGTGAATATTATATAAACTTGTCGTGGTGGTCAGCGCCAGTTGAATACCACGTTGTTTCAAGGCCTGAATCAAAATTTCAGCTTGCGGTTTCAGCTCCACCACATGATCGAGAAAATGCCGTGAAATGGCATAACGGTGTGACTTTACTTGTTCTTTGGTTAAATCAAAAGCATAAAATTCATTCAGATAAGCACAATATTCCAGATAGGGATCAGCAGACTGCCGAAACTTATTCAGCTGCGTATCGCGCTGCTGCTGAAGAGTATGATGATCAACTTCAATATTTGATAATTCTTGAATTAATGCAGCATCGACCTGATTCCAGATGCCTACGGAATCGATCAAGGTGCCATCCAAATCAAAACAGACCAATTTTTTATCTTTAAACATAGCGCATCCATTTTCCTGTTGGTCGTATTATCAGACTTTATCGAGTAGATAAAAAGTTCAGTTTAGGTGCAAATACAGTGTCGGATTTCGATTTCACAACCAGGATGACCTCTTTTTGCTCATTTTGAGTATTACAAGTATGGAAAATCGTAATACTGTTTTGGCACAGCCTTTGCATCTACCTATTCAATCATAAAGTGATCTAGGGTTCCGACATTCAAAAAGAATGTGACTGAGACCGAGAGTTCACGGCTAGGTTTGTTCAAACCCAAGCTACACGGAGGGATAAAAGCCCGGGAGGTAAACCGTAAAAAGATTGGGATGGATGCACATGAGCACAATAACTTATCACGAAGATCAAGTCCTTTGGACTGAACGTTTACCGGGTGGACACCATTGGTCAGCACGCATTCAGCGTGGCGCAGTTTTACAACTCAAATCTTTAGGCACAAATGTCAATGTTTCACTGTTTTGTGTGAATAGCGAAGACAAGCTTGAAGCCTATAACATGCCAGACAGCTTAAAAGCTCAACACACCGCATTTTTAAGCACAGGGCATATTTTAGCGTCTGATCTTGGACGTGCGATGCTTTCCATTGTGAAAGATGATCACGGTTGGAATGATGCATTTTGTGCGCCAAGTACTGCACAGCAAATCGAACAACAGTTTGGCACTCAAACGTTTCAAGATGCGCGTAACGACATGTACCGCAATGGCAAAGACAGTTTATTACTCGAGATGACCAAATTTGGTTTATCAGTAACAGATCTTAGCAATACCTTAAATCTCTTTTCCAAAGTGCAACCTGATGACAACGGCAACTTGTCTTATGTCGCATCTGACAATAGCAATCAAGTGATTGAGCTACGCTTTGAAATGGATTGTTTGGTGTTTTTATCTAGCGCACCACATGCCTTGGATAATTCGACTGAATATGCGCCTGCCGATATTCAACTATCACTATTTAAAGCATTGCCTTTAGGCGAGACCGATGTCTGCCGTGATTCATGCCCGCAAAATCAGCGTGCATTCCAAAATAATAACCGCTACTACGCTTTAACTGCTTAAGGGGAATGATCATGACTGCACTTGTAAACCTAGAAAAATCAGTCCTTAGTGAAGTATGTCCTGCTGGTGAAGCATGGATGTGCGAAGTCAAAAAAGGACAGTATTTCCGTATTGTGGATTTAGAAGGCAATCAGGCAGTGGATACGCTGTTTATCTCGGCATCAAACCCCGAAGAACGTTATAGCGCAGCCGATACGTTGGCGATGAACCGTCAAATCTACCTAGAAAAAGGCACAACGTTATACACAAACTTTGGCAATAAAATCGCCACCATCAACGATGACAACTGCGGTCGTCATGACACACTCGGCGGTGCATGTTCATGTGAAAGTAACACAGTGCGCTATGCCCATGACAAATACCCAATGCACAGTTGCCGTAACAATTTCATGATTGCGTTGTCACAACATCCGATTGCCAAAAAGCATGGCTTAAACGTGCGACATATTGGGCCAAATATTAACTTCTTTATGAATGTGCCTGTAACTTCGGACGGTCACCTGAAATTTGATGATGGTATTTCTGCACCGGGCAAATATGTCGAAATCAAAGCTGAGATGGATTTGATTGTGCTGATCTCCAACTGCCCACAATTGAATAACCCATGTAATGCCTATAACCCAACCAAAATTCAACTGATTGTCCGTGAAGGCGAGGTATAAGACTATGACTTTAAAATCAGGGTTTAATAAAGTTCTCATCGCCAACCGTGGTGCAATTGCATGTCGTGTCATTCGCACGCTTAAAAAACTCGGTATTCAATCGGTTGCGGTCTATTCAGAAGCCGACCGTGATTCATTGCATGTGACTTTAGCGGATGAAGCCGTGTTTATTGGTGATGCACCTGCAAGCCAAAGTTATCTCAATGTCGATAAAATTTTAGAAGTTGCCAAACAAACAGGCGTACAAGCCATACATCCGGGCTACGGCTTCCTCTCTGAAAATGCGGAGTTTTGTAATCTTTGTGAAGCGCAAGGTATTGTGTTCTTAGGTCCAAATGCCGAACAGATGAAAGCCTTTGGTTTAAAACACACCGCACGTGAATTGGCCATTCAAGCCAATGTACCGTTATTGCCGGGTAGTCAATTACTCGCTGATGACGCTGAAGCACTACTTGAAGCGGAACGTATTGGCTATCCTGTGATGCTCAAAAGTACCGCAGGTGGTGGCGGCATCGGTATGCGTTTGGTGTGGAATGCAGAAGAACTGAAAGATGCATACACAACTGTGTCCTATTTAGCCCAAGCCAACTTTAAAGATGCAGGTTTATACCTCGAAAAGTTTGTGCAAAATGCCCGTCATATCGAAGTGCAAATTTTTGGTGATGGCAATGGTTTGGTGCTAGCACTGGGCGAGCGTGATTGTTCAGTACAACGTCGTAACCAAAAAGTGATTGAGGAAACGCCTGCACCACATCTCAACGATGAACAACGTGCCTATATTCAAAATGTCGCAATTCAATTGATGCAATCGGTAAATTACCGCTCGGCAGGTACAGTTGAATTTGTGATGGATACCGACACGCAAGAGTTTTACTTCTTAGAGGTGAATACACGTTTACAAGTCGAACATGGTGTCACTGAGCAAGTCTTTGGTGTGGATTTAGTGGAATGGATGGTGACTTTAGGTAGTGGCGATTGGAAAGCTCCAACAGCAAAACTTGAATCTCAAGGGCATTCGATTCAAGTACGTCTCTATGCTGAAGATCCAATCAAAAACTTCCAGCCAAGTGCAGGCTTGCTCACGCATGTTGAGTTTGATGCCAATGCGCGTAATGAAACTTGGGTAGAAACAGGCTCGAACGTTTCATCTTTCTATGACCCGATGATTGCGAAAATCATTGTGACTGCGGAGGATCGTGAATCTGCCATCCAAGCTATGACCGATACACTCGCTAAAACCCAAGTTGCCGGCATTGAAACCAATCTTGAATATCTACAAAACATTATCGACTGCGATGTATTTAAATCGGGCACACAAACCACACGCTTTTTAAATACCTTTGAATGGAAAACTCAAAAGATTGAAGTTCTGCAAGCCGGTATTCAAACCGCCGTGCAAGATGTCACAGGTCGTTTGGGTTATTGGGATGTCGGTGTTCCGCCATCAGGTGCGATTGATCCGTTGTCTTTAAATGTCGCGAACCAACTATTAGGCAATGCACCAAATACCGCAGGGCTTGAATGTACCCTACAAGGTCCAAGCTTAAAATTCCATTGTGACAGCCAAATTGTATTGGCAGGTGGTGATATGCCATCGACCTTGGATGGCGTGGCTGTACCAATGTGGCAGACCGTAAATGTGCGTAAAGGTCAGGTACTCAAATGTGGCAAGATCGCCACCGGTTGCCGTACCTACATTGGGATTAAAGGCGGTCTGAATGTCCCTGAATATTTAGGCTCTCAAGCGACCTTTACCCTAGGTCAATTTGGTGGTCATGCAGGACGTAATTTATTGATTGGCGATATGCTTCCAATCACAGCATTTACATCCGATGAAGTGAAAGCATTAAGTGATGATCAAATCCCGACATTCTCAAACACTTGGGAGATTGCGGTGATGTATGGTCCACATGGTGCGCCTGATTTCTTTACCAAAAACGACATTGATACCTTCTTTGCCAACGAGTTTGAAATTCACTTTAACTCAAGCCGTACCGGTATCCGTTTGATTGGTCCAAAACCTGAATGGGCACGTCAGGACGGTGGTGAAGCGGGTCTGCATCCATCGAATATTCATGACAATGCATACGCCATTGGTGCAATCGACTTTACGGGTGATATGCCGATTATTCTCGGGCCAGATGGTCCAAGTCTTGGTGGTTTTGTCTGTCCTGCGGTGGTGATTAATTCTGAGCTTTGGAAATTAGGTCAGCTAAAAGCCGGTGATAAAGTCAAATTTGTGCCTGTGAGCTATCATCAAGCCAAACTGCTGAATGAAAAATATCATGCACAATTAACTGCTGAAGATACACAAGCGGTGACTTTTGATGAGTCTTTCTATTCTGAAATCAGCACCTTAAAATCTGCCATTCTAGATACTTTAAAAGGTCAAAATGGTACACCTGATGTGGTGTATCGTCCCGCCGGCAATAACTATATGCTCGTTGAATATGGCGAACTCGTTTTAGATTTAAACCTACGTTTCCGTATTCATGCACTGATGCAATGGGTCAAAGATCAAAACATTCAAGGCATTATTGACCTGACACCGGGGATTCGTTCACTACAAATTCATTTTGATTCGATCCAACTCGATCAGCTGGATTTATTGCGTTTGCTTCAAGTGGCAGAAGAACAACTGCCTGATGTCACTGAAATGCAAGTGCCATCACGTACTGTGTATTTACCGCTGGCGTGGGAAGATTCACAAACTCAACTGGCAACAGAACGTTATATGCAAACTGTGCGTCCTGACGCACCATGGTGTCCGGACAATATCGAATTTATCCGTCGTATTAATGGTTTAAAAGACAAACAAGCCGTGAAAGATGTGGTCTATAACGCGAGTTATTTGGTCATGGGCTTGGGCGATGTGTATTTAGGTGCGCCTGTAGCAACCCCGCTTGATCCGCGTCAGCGTTTGGTGACGACCAAATATAACCCTGCACGGACATGGACACCTGAAAATGCCGTCGGCATTGGCGGTGCGTATATGTGCGTATACGGTATGGAAGGTCCGGGTGGTTATCAGTTTGTCGGTCGTACTTCGCAAATGTGGTCACGCTACCGTAGAAACCCTGATTTTGAGCAAGGTATGCCGTGGTTACTGCGCTTCTTTGACCAAATTAAGTTCTATGAAGTGTCTGAAGCGGAACTCATGCAAATGCGTGAGGACTTTAAAGCAGGTCGTTTAAAACTACGTATTGAAGAAGGTGTATTGAATCTAAAGGAATACAATGATTTCTTAACCGAAAACCAAGAGTCGATCTCGGCATTTAAAGCGGTACAACAAGCCAACTTTGATGCTGAACGTAAACGTTGGCATGAAGCAGGGCTTGCGGAATATGTGTCTGAAAGCCTAGATGCTGTGGATGATGGTGAAGGTGTTGAAATCCCAGACGGTGGTTGTGCGGTGGAGTCGCATATGCCGGGTTCAATTTGGAAAATTGAATGTCAGTCGGGTGATATTGTGGAAGAAGGTGCAACGCTTGCAGTAATTGAAGCGATGAAAATTGAGATTCCGATTATTGCACCTGAGCGTATGCGTGTCGATGCAATTACCATTGAAAAAGGGCAAACGGTGAAGACGGGGCAGGTGTTGTTTACGTTGGCGCCAGTGGCTTAGTGAGTTAGATATAAAAAGACCGCTTAAGCGGTCTTTTTTATAATAAAGTTATAAATTTAAAAAATCTTCACATGTAATTTCATTTTCTTTTGTACTTATTTCATATACGCAATTTTCGTAACTAATAAATATATCTTTAAAAAGTTTTTTATAAGTAGCATCATTATTTATTCTATTATAAAAATTAATATTCTGAATACTACTTAAGGTGGATGGATTTTGAGCTTTTATGGCGAATCCATCATTATTATTATAATTTATAACAATATGACTAATAATTGGTCTTATAAATTCAAAAAATAGATCTCTTGCGAAAGTAAAAACCATCCCCATATAGATTTCATGAGATATCAGAACTTAAACCGTTTTTCAGATTCTGAATTCAAGCGCTTGGTTGGCGTACCTCGAGCAGTTTTTACCGAAATGGTCGAGGTTTTAGAAAAAGCAGAATCACTCAAAAAGAAATCAGGCCGTCCTCATACTTTAGCTATAGAGGATCAATTGTTATTAACACTCAATTACTTACGAAATTATAGCACTCAATTGGAGTTAGCAGCACACTATCATATCGCTGAAAGTAATGTGAACCGAACCATTAAAAAGGTTGAAGATGCCTTAATGAGATCAAGACGTTTTACTCTGCCAAAACGAAGCCTTACCACAACAGACGAACGCTTTAACTGGGTCATTATTGATGCGACAGAATGTTCAATAGAACGCCCGAAAAAAAAATCAGAGTAAGTTCTATAGTGGTAAAAAGAAGAAACATACGCTTAAAGCCCAAGTGATCTACCATCCTAAGAGTAAACAAATCATAGGATTAGATATATCGTATGGCAGTCAGCATGACATTAAATTGGCAAGGAAAACGGTTAAGAAATTCAAACATTGTGAATATGTTATGACTGATTTAGGGTACTACGGATTAGAGCAAGATGGCTTTAAATTATTGATGCCCATTAAGAAAAAGAAGAATTTTCCTTTATTTGAAGTTGAGAAAAAGTACAATAAAATGATTGGAAAAATACGCGTTGTGATCGAACACATTAATAGTCAATTGAAAACATTTAGAATCTTAAGTGAACGCTATCGAAATAGACGGAAAAGATTCGGTTTACGCATGAACTTAATTGCTGCACTGGTAAACCGAATCAACTTGCAATAACAACTTTCGCAAGAGGTCTAATAAATACCCTTGATTTCTAAGATCTTCAAATATATCTTTATTTAAATAAATTTTATCTCTATCACCAAGGAAAAATAAATGTATAAAATTTTCAGGAACTTTTTGTTTAAGCTCATATGTTTTTATGGAATTATTATATTTAGCAATGAAGTAATTTAATTTAATAATTAGAAAATATTTATTAAAATAGTATTTATTTAAAATCTTTAAGAAGTTAAGTATATTTAATTCATTTATTTTAGGTATTACTCTTTCTGCATTTTCTGTACTTAATTTACTAAAGAAAAGTGCTACATAATATTCATAGATACTACGATGTATGAAAGTAAAATTTATTCCGTCACGAACAATGAGGCAAAGATAATCACAAAAATCATCAAGAATTTGAGAACCTGAACAACTTGTAATACAGAGTCGATTTAAGGCGATTTCTAATATTGCAATTATTTCATTTCTTTCAAAAGATGTTTTATCTATTTTATAGCATTCGAAACAAAATCTTTCAAAAATTAGCTCCAATTTATCTTGTTTTAGATTAGAAGAACTTTGGCGAGTATATCCTCCTTTTGTTTTATCATGTGTTATAGCTACAACCTCAAAAATATTCTTATAAAAGCTTGTGATATTTTCAGGTGGTGAGAAATCTGTATTAAATTTTTTTATATACAAACGGCTTTGTTGCACAAAGATTTGAAATGCAAAGCGCCCCTAATTGAGCCAAATTTAAGGCGTAACTTGGGTAAGTGGTCGACCTAATTCCGTAAATCTGTTGAGGACTGCTACACGTGCATGAATTTCATTCACCTGACTAGGAAAGCTTCTTGCCATTAATTTATCGCCTAATAATTTGATGCAATGCATCTTGGTTTCCACCAAACTGCGGCGATGATAGCCTGACCATTTTTTCCATAATGTCCTGCCTAAACGTTTAACTGTTCGAAGTAATTCATTTCGCTCTAGCGAGCTGATCTTTGTATCTTTCCATGGTTTCGCATTTTTTCTAGGTGGAATCACCGCATGTGCTTGCCGATCTGCAATGACCTGACGGCATTGCTTGGTGTCATAAGCTCCATCGGTATAAACAGAGTCAATCTGCTCATCTTGTGGAATCTGATTAAGTAAATCACCAAGCACCTGTGAATCACCGACATTATTGGTTGTGAGCTGAATAGCGCGTATTTGTAGGGTTTTGGCATCTATACCAATATGTAGTTTACGCCATTGGCGACGATATTCAGCTCCATGTTTCTTGCGTTTCCATTCGCCCTCACCTAGAAACTTCATGCCTGTAGAGTCTACGAGTAGATGCAGCCCATCGCTACTTTTTTGGTAGCTGATTGCAATATCAATATGCTTTTGTCTTCTACAAAGCGTACTGTAATCTGGTGCGGTCCAATTTAATCCGCAAAGTTCAATCAGACTTTGCACAAAGCCAGTGACCATACGTAAAGATAGACGGAATAAGGATTTAATCATTAAGCAGCATTGGATAGCTGCGTCGGAGTAGGTTTGATTTCGCCCTTGTTTGCCTTTTGATGGAGCATACCATTGCGTAGCAGGATCAAACCAAATGACAATATTTCCGCGACTCATGAGTGCTCGGTTATATGCGGGCCAATTGGTTGTGCGGTAGATTTTGTGTGTAGGCTTCTTCATTTGAAAATTATATCGCTGAAAAAGCCTTTACAGATAGGTTTGTGCAACAAAGCCTATACAAACCAATCATTAATGGTGTAGTTAGGAGTTTTTGAATTTCGGGTGAGCTATTTTCGATTGAGTTTAATAATATAACTCTAGCTTCTGGGTCTTCTACTAAAATATTAATTAAAGATTTTTGATCCTCTCGATCATATGAGTTAACTTGAATAGTTTCAAAAAAATTAGAAAACTTAATCTCATGTTCTGGTCTACTACTAACAACTAAATTTAAATTAGAATAGACCTCTTGCGAAAGTTGTTATTGCAAGTTGATTCGGTTTACCAGTGCAGCAATTAAGTTCATGCGTAAACCGAATCTTTTCCGTCTATTTCGATAGCGTTCACTTAAGATTCTAAATGTTTTCAATTGACTATTAATGTGTTCGATCACAACGCGTATTTTTCCAATCATTTTATTGTACTTTTTCTCAACTTCAAATAAAGGAAAATTCTTCTTTTTCTTAATGGGCATCAATAATTTAAAGCCATCTTGCTCTAATCCGTAGTACCCTAAATCAGTCATAACATATTCACAATGTTTGAATTTCTTAACCGTTTTCCTTGCCAATTTAATGTCATGCTGACTGCCATACGATATATCTAATCCTATGATTTGTTTACTCTTAGGATGGTAGATCACTTGGGCTTTAAGCGTATGTTTCTTCTTTTTACCACTATAGAACTTACTCTGATTTTTTTTTCGGGCGTTCTATTGAACATTCTGTCGCATCAATAATGACCCAGTTAAAGCGTTCGTCTGTTGTGGTAAGGCTTCGTTTTGGCAGAGTAAAACGTCTTGATCTCATTAAGGCATCTTCAACCTTTTTAATGGTTCGGTTCACATTACTTTCAGCGATATGATAGTGTGCTGCTAACTCCAATTGAGTGCTATAATTTCGTAAGTAATTGAGTGTTAATAACAATTGATCCTCTATAGCTAAAGTATGAGGACGGCCTGATTTCTTTTTGAGTGATTCTGCTTTTTCTAAAACCTCGACCATTTCGGTAAAAACTGCTCGAGGTACGCCAACCAAGCGCTTGAATTCAGAATCTGAAAAACGGTTTAAGTTCTGATATCTCATGAAATCTATATGGGGATGGTTTTTACTTTCGCAAGAGATCTAATAATTATTTGCTAAATTTTCTATATAATTTAATGTGTCTGAAGTATAGTCTTTACTAATTTCATCAAATGCATCAAGGAATATAGATATTTTACCTGAACGAAAAATAAATTTAATTTGTTCATCTGTAATATCACAAGAAGTCCAAGCTAAAATTTTTTCTCTAATCAAAGCATGTAAGTTTTTTTCTTTAGAAATATTTTTTAATTCAATAAATATAGGAATTCTAGAATTCTGAGCGACTTCTTGAAGAGCTAAGTATCTCATTAAAATGGACTTGCCTTGACCAACAGTAGCTTCGATGAGAATACTATGAGATGTAGATATTTCATTTATAGAATTAATTCTACTAATTCCAGATGCTGTAGTAATGGAAGGTAAATAAAAAAAAGTGCTTATTTCAACAGGTCTTTCTGCACCTGTAAAAAGGGTTTTGACTAGTCCTATTTTTTCAATTGATTCAACAAGTTGAGTGTTATTTATGGAAAATTTATGAAGTTGAAATCTTTTTTTGAATTCTTCCGAGAAGAATAGATTTGCACTTTTAGCAACCCCATTTAAAATAGGTTTTAAGATAGCTAAAGTTAGACTTGCTGTTATTGGTTCGGGCATGATTGATAAATTTATATTTGTTAAGATTAAATATCATTATAAATTAATTGTTTAAAAATAAAATACTTCTTCAATAATTTAAAAGACCAGTTAACAGGTCTTTTAAAAGATCTCTAAATTGGTTGTAATTTGACTATTGTTTACGATCTAGGTCATCGCCAAGATGAACAATATTATCCATTCACGCTTTGTAGCAAGTCTTTCGAGCTTATAAAAAATAAATTTCACACAATGACAACCAGCTTTAGTTTTTCAAATGATTTGCGAATAATTCCATTTGGTATTATTATGAAACTAATATAGCCGCCACGCTTAGTTCTTCTTAGGAAGTCCGCGCAACCTTGGCGGTTTTTTATATCTGATAAAAAATGTATCATGTTAAAGACATACGATAAAAAGCCACTCTCATATACCGAACAAGTACAGCATCTGCAAGAAAAGGGCATGATTATTCATAATCAGGCTTGGGCTGAGTCTGTCTTAGCAAAATATGGCTATTATCGTTTAAGTGCATATTGGTATCCTTTTCGGATAAGAGAAAATGGCGAAGCCGTAGAAGGCTTTAAAGCAAATACCCATTTTGAGAAGATTATTCAACTTTACGAGTTTGATACTGAACTTAGGTTACAAATCTTTAGTGCTATTGAAATGATTGAAACCTATTTACGTACCAAAATGACCTATTTTCTGGCACATCAATATGGTGCCTTTGGCATTTACGAAGAAAAGAACTTTCATCCAAAATTCAATCATAGTGGCTTTATACATACATGTGATAAAGAAGTAATACGTTCAAAAGATACCTTTATTCAACATTTTAATGAAAACTATATAGGCTTTCCGAAAATTCCAATTTGGATGCTGACAGAAGTTTTAAGTTTAGGATCATTGTCATTTTTGTATCATGGCTTAACCAACAATAAAGCACAGAGTATTGAGGATAAGAAAGAAATCGCACAACATTTTTCTATCCACCATGAAAAATTAGCTGAATGGTTGCATATTTTGACCTATGTCAGAAATATTTGTGCGCATCATGGGCGTTTATGGAATAGAGAATTAGCGATTAAGTCTAAAGTAGATAAAGATCCCTATTGGCAAGCCCCCCCATACACCCACGAATAAACGTATTTTCTATGTTTTATTGATATTAAAAACATTATTGAGACCAACAGGTTTTGATACAGAATGGTGTAATCAACTTAATAAGTTGTTAAGACCTGTGCTAAAGAATGATCATTGGCGTGTAGCGATGGGTTTTCCAGAACACTGGGAACATCATCCTGTTTGGAGTTTATAAAAGATGCCTAAAAAACTAGAAGAACACTTACAAGCACGCAGTATGGAAAGCCAAAAACGGATTTTGCAAAAGGCTCACAATCTATTCAACAAAAAATTGCAAGAAGACTTTGAGTTATTAAAATTCGCAGAACAAGCCCAAACAGATGAAACAGTGAAGCTAAGTATTGAGGAGCTACGTACTCGAGTTCAAAACAACGCCAACTAAATTCAGGACTTAACACCTTAATCAAGTTCCTATTGCTTAGTATTATATCTCACCAGTTTATATCAGTACATCTATCTATTTATATACCTTTGCTTTAACGATCAGATCTGTTTAAATCAGCCAAATTTAGGTCACTCCCATGTTTATTAAAACCATTAAACGCAATTATGAACGTGTCGCACAAGACGAGAGCATTCCAGAAAACCAAAAGATCGATGCGTTATTGACGTTATTAGGCAGCGAGTTTTTAGTGAGCAAAGACGACCGTGTTTATATCTTTGAAAAAGACGGGCACTCTGCAAAATTCGATGCAAAACATGCCCGCGCTTATCATTTCAAAGACTATGTATGTAAAGACATGAATAAATAGACTTATTTCATAAGTCATTTTTTACTCAGTTCCATATTGTAGATTCCAGCAATTAAATTGAATCTTAAACCCAGTCTTTTTCCTCGATTACGATATCGCTCAGCAAGGATTTTGAAGGTTTTTAAACTGCCAAATACATGCTCAATCCCAATTCTTCTTTTGTTGATTTCTTGATTATAGATTTTTAGTTCAGGATTCAATTTACAGCGCTTTTTTGCTTTTAATGGCAATAGGCTATTTGGATACACTGAGTAAATCCCTTGATAGCCTTTATCTGCAAGGATAAAGGCACCTGCCGGAATCTGATGCAAGTTTCGTTTGAAGAGTGCGAAATCATGTACAGCACCACGACTCGTGCATAAACTCAGAATTTGTTGAGTTCTATAATGAATGATGGCCTGTACTTTGAAAGTATGTGCCTTCTTTTTGCCACTATAGCTTTTCTTCTGTTTTTTTAGGTCTTTGTATTGGAATTTCTGTGGCATCAACAATCACCACGTTCCAGTCGATGCCTTCGCCCTTAGGTAAATGCTTCGGTAAATTAAATAGATTAGACTTGATCAGGCAGTCCTCTACATGACGGACAATTCTTGAAGCAGTCGGCTCTGACACACCATAACTAGTTGCAACATGGAACAATGTTCGATATTCACGCCAATAACTTAAGCACAGAAGGATTTGATCTTCTATGCTTAATTTGGTGGGTCTACCTTTAGCAGGAACATGCATTTTCAGTTGTTCCACCATTAAA